>NZ_BHZI01000268.1 GCF_004305975.1 Streptomyces otsuchiensis | reverse complement strand
GGTCGAGGGAGCCGGCCGGTGCGGGGTCCGTGCGCCGGGCCGGTGCGCCGGGTCAGTAGGAGAAGGCCATGGGCCGGTCCGGGTCGCGGTGGTCGCCGCCGATGCGGGTGGGCGGGTTCCGGTCGGCGTCGGTGAGTTCGGGCGGGCCGGCCTTGACGTACTTGGCGAGCAGCTTGATCTCGATCACCGCGAGGGTGGCGTACAGCACGGTGTAGACGGCCATGGAGGTGATCACCTCGCCCTGGGAGACGCTCGGCGAGACACCGGCGGAGGTCTGGAGCACGCCGTAGACCACCCAGGGCTGGCGGCCCATCTCGGTGAAGATCCAGCCCCAGGCGTTGGCGATCAGCGGGAACGCCATGGTGAGGAAGGCGAGCTTCCAGTACCAGCGGCTGAGCACGGGGCCGAGTTCGCGGTCGCGGGTGAGGGCGAGGCGGGGCAGTTCGTCCGCCGTGGTGCGCAGCCGTTCGGAGAGGTGGAACCGGCGGCGGGTGAGCCAGAGTCCGGCGGCGCCGAGCGCGAAGGACGACATCCCGAATCCGATCATCCACCGGAAACTCCAGTAGGCGACGGGGATGTTGGGCCGGTAGTCGCCCGGCCCGTACTGCTCCTGCATCGCCTCGTTGGTGTCGTTGATCCCGGGGACGGGGTCGGAGAAGTTGTCGTGGGCGAGGAAGGAGAGCAGGCCGGGGATCTCGACGGCGACGACGTTGTGGCCGGCGTCCACGTCGCCGATGGCGAAGAGCGAGAACGGCGCGGGCCCCTCGGTGTCCCAGAGGGCTTCGGCGGCGGCCATCTTCATGGGCTGCTGCTCGTACATGATCTTGGCGAGCCGGTCGCCGCTGACGGCGGTCAGCAGCCCGGCGGCGACCATGGTGATCAGCCCGACCCGCAGCGAGGTCCGCATCACCTGGATGTGGCGCCGGCGCATCAGGTGGTAGGCGGCGACGCCGACCATGAACGCGCCGCCGGTGAGGAAGGCGGCGGTGATGGTGTGGGCGAACTGGGCGACGGCCGTGTTCTGGGTGAGCACCTGGAGGAAGTCGGTCAGCTCGGCGCGGCCGCTCTCCTCGTTGATCGTGTAGCCGACGGGGTGCTGCATCCAGGAGTTGGCGGCCAGGATGAAGTACGCGGAGAGCACCGTGCCGATCGCGACCATCCAGATGGTCGCGAGGTGGATGCGTTTGGGGAGCTTGTCCCAGCCGAAGATCCACAGGCCGATGAAGGTCGACTCGAAGAAGAACGCGATCAGCGCCTCGAAGGCGAGCGGGGCGCCGAAGACGTCGCCGACGAACCGGGAGTAGTCCGACCAGTTCATGCCGAACTGGAACTCCTGGAGGATGCCGGTCACGACGCCCATCGCGATGTTGATCAGGAAGAGCTTGCCCCAGAACTTGGTGGCGCGCAGATAGACGTCCTTCCCGGTGCGCACCCACGCGGTCTGCAGCAGTGCCACCAGGGTGGCCAGCGAGATCGTCAGCGGGACGAAGAGGAAGTGGTAGACGGTGGTGATGCCGAATTGCCAGCGGGCGAGGGTCTCCTCGGCCAGGGCGAGTTCCACAGTGCCTTCTCCTTCACTGCGTGAGCCCGTGCCACAGCCGGGAGCCTGACCCTTGTGGGACGGTTCGTCCGGGACGAACCAGTAGCAAGGCGACACGCTTGTGAACGTATTCACATTCACAAGCAGTATCGCGCATCCGTTCCCCGGAGCTGCGACCGGGGGTGCCATAAGGCGGTGCACCGGACATTCGCGCAGGTCGGAGCGGGTGGACGCGAAGGCACTCGGACCGGGACGGGCCGGACGACGCGGTCATGACAGCACCAACCCGGACGTCCCGCCGGGCCACAACCACAACCACAACCGCACCGCACGCAAAAGGCCGGGCGGCCCCGGAGCACGAAGCCCCGGACCCGCCCGGCCCACCGTCACCGCTCGGCGTCGGCTACGCCTCACCCCCGTGCGGAAGGCCCTCCCAGCTCCGGGGCACCGGCCACACCGAGGAACAGGTCGTTGGCCTCGGGCTCGCCGATGGTCACCCGCACGCCCTCGCCGGGGAAGGGCCGCACCGTCACCCCTGCGGCCTCGCACGCCTGGGCGAACTCGACGCTCGCCGGGCCCAGCCGCAGCCAGACGAAGTTGCCCTGCGAGGGCGGCACGACCCAGCCCCGCGCGGTCAGCTCCTTCCAGACCCGCTCCCGCTCGGCGACCAGGGCGCCCACCCGCTCCAGCAGCGCCGGCTCGCTGCGCAGCGACGCGACCGCCGCGTCCTGGGCGACCTGGCTGACGCCGAACGGCACGGCGGTCTTGCGCAGCGCGGCGGCCACCGGCTCCTGGGCGACGGCGAAGCCGATCCGCAGCCCGGCCAGGCCGTACGCCTTGGAGAAGGTCCGCAGTACGCAGACGTTCGGGTAGGCGCGGTAGAGGCCGAGGCCGTCCGGGACCTCCTCGTCGTCGACGAACTCCCGGTACGCCTCGTCCAGCACCACCAGCACCTCGGGCGGCACCCGGTCCAGGAAGCGCACCAGCTCGGGCCGGCGGATCGCCACCCCGGTGGGGTTGTTGGGGTTGCAGACGAAGATCAGCCGGGTCCGCTCGGTGATGGCGTCGGCCATCGCGTCGAGGTCGTGCTCCTCGTTCTCGGTCAGCGGCACCTGGACGGAGGTGGCTCCGGAGATCTGCGTGATGATCGGGTACGCCTCGAAGGAGCGCCAGGCGTAGATCACCTCGTCACCCGGGCCCGCCGTGGCCTGGAGCAGCTGCTGTGCGACGCCGACCGACCCGGTGCCGGTGGCGATGTGCCCGACCGGGACGCCGAAGTGGTCGGCGAGCTCGGCCATCAGCGCGGTGCACGCCATGTCCGGGTACCGGTTGAACGTCCCGGCGGCCGTGACGGCCTGCTCCATCACCCCGGGCAGCGGCGGATAGGGGTTCTCGTTGGAGGAGAGCTTGTACGCCGCGGCACCCGCGGCCGCCGGGCGGCCCGGCCGGTAGGTGGGGATGCCGTCCAGCGCCGGGCGCAGCCTCGGGCCCGAGGGGAATGTCGGAGTGCACATCCTCCACACTTTAAGAGGAAAGGGTCCCCGGGCGTACCCCTGCGACAACGAGCGCTCGGTCACCTCCACACGCCGTGGCGTGACGACTGGCGCGCCTCACTCGAACGAGTGAGGCGAGGCGGGGTGAAAGCACCGTTCGCTCGCGTGGATCACCCTGGGATGCCATCCACCCTCGGCACCGAATTGGCTGATGACCTTCTCTTCGCAGGTGAATGGCCGGTTTCAATCATGCAGAAACGTATTGGCTCCCCAACTTGTGCGAGTCTCAGGCATGTTGAGAGGCCGGGCCTACGATCAGGTCGACATGACAGCAGCGAAACATCAGGTGAGCCGTGGCGAAGACAGCCGGCGCTCCCGCGCAGCACGGGCCGGCATCCGTGACGTCGCCGCCGAGGCCGGTGTCTCGATCACCACTGTCTCCGACGCGCTGAACGGCAAGGGCCGGCTCCCGGACACCACCCGCAGCCATGTGCGCTCGGTGGCCGACCGCCTGGGCTACCGGCCGTCGGCGGCGGCCCGCACCCTGCGGACGGGCAAGTCGGGACTGATCGGCCTCACGGTCACCACCTACGGTGAAGAACCGTTTACCTTCACGGAGTTCGCCTACTTCGCGGAGATGGCCCGCGCCGCCACCTCGGCCGCGCTGGCCCGCGGTTACGCCCTGGCGATCCTCCCCGCCACCTCCCAGCACGACGTCTGGTCCAACGTCGCCCTCGACGGCACCGTCGTCATCGATCCGGCCGACCACGACCCGGTCGTGGCCGAACTGGTCCGCCAGGGCATCCCGGTCGTCTCCGACGGCCGTCCGGGCGGCGACGTACCCGTCGCCGGCTGGGTCGACAACGACCACGAGGCCGCCGTCGTCGGGCTCCTGGACCACCTCGCCGGCTCCGGGGCGCGCCGGATCGGGCTGCTGGCCGGTGCCGGCACCGACACCTACACCCGGCTCTCCACCGAGGCGTACCTCGGCTGGTGCGCCCGCGTCGGCCAGCAGCCGGTCTACGAGACGTACCCGGCGCACGACCCGTGCGCCGGGGCCGTCGCCGCCGACCGCCTCCTGGCCCGGCCGGACCGCCCGGACGCGGTCTACGGGCTGTACGACCCCAACGGCACGGACCTGCTCGCCGCCGCGCGGCGCTACGGACTGCGCGTACCGGAGGACCTCCTGCTGGTCTGCTGCTCCGAGTCGGGCGTCTACGCCAGCACCGAACCGCCGGTCACCACGCTCTCGCTCCAGCCGGGGCGGATCGGCTCGGCCGTCATCCAGCTGCTGATCGACACCATCGAGGACCGCGCCGCCGCCTCCGCCGCGCGTCCGGCCGCGGTGGGCGGACGGTCGGGCGGGGGCAGTCGTCGCGCCGGGGCCGGGCACCTCGCGGGTCACCACGGCACGGCGCACCCGGGGCCGGGTGTGCGGCCGATGGTCCAGCGGGTGATGCCCACCGAGCTGATCGTCCGCGCCTCCTCGCAGCCGCGGGTCCGCGCGACGACCGTCAACCAGCAGCGCACCCCCCCTGCTGCGGACCGTTAGTTTCCGGTAGCCTCCCAGCCAGGGCGGACCTGATCACCCTCCCCCGGGTCCCACCGACAACCTTCCCGGGTGTTCCACGCGCACCGCGCGGGATTCCTATGATGGACCGGTGGGTACCGGACCGGCCTGGCCAGGGACGGCCCCTGGCGGAGGCGGCGCGCACGTGGTGGAGGGGTCATGGCTCAGGGGCCTGTTGGGGAGTACGGCATCGAGGGCCGCGCGGCGGGCGAGACGCCGCCGCCCGGCGCGGGCGCGCCCGCCGCGCCACTGACACCGCCGCCGCCCGGCCCGCCGCCGCCGCTCGCGGCACCGCAGGCCCCCGTGCAGCCGGTCGCCGCCGCGCCTCCGGCCCCGCCGTCGGCCGCCCCCGCACCGCCGGCACCGGCCGACACGGTGCCGACTGTGCCGGCGCCGCCCGCGCCTGCCGCGCCCGCGCCACCCGCCGTACGGCCCGAGCCCGCCGGGACGTCCACCGCGGCGACCGACGGCCCCGGCCCGCTGTGGGTGGTGGGCGACGTCCACGGTTACCTCGACGAGCTCCGCGCCGCGCTGCGCGCCGCCGGACTCACCGACGAGGAGGACCGCTGGGCGGCGGGAACCAGCCGACTGTGGTTCCTCGGTGACTTCACCGACCGCGGGCCCGACGGCGTCGGAGTCATCGACCTGGTGATGCGCCTCTCCGCCGAGGCCGCCGCCGCCGGCGGCTACTGCAAGGCGCTGCTCGGCAACCACGAACTGCTGCTGCTCGGCGCGCACCGTTTCACCGACACCCCCGTGGACTCCGGAGCGGGCACCGCCACGTTCCAGGCGGCCTGGCTCCTCAACGGCGGCCAGCCCAGCGACATGGAGCGGCTCCAGGACCACCATGTGCAGTGGATGTCGCGGCTCGACTCGATGGCGATCGCCGACGGCCATCTGCTGCTGCACTCCGACACCACGGCCTACCTGGACTACGGCAGCACCATCGAGGACGTCAACGACGCCATCTACCAGGCGCTCCAGCGACTCGACGCCGACGAGACCTGGGACCTCTTCCGGAAGTTCACCCGGCGGTTCGCCTTCCGCGACGAGGGCGGCCCCGAGGCGGCCCGCACCCTGCTCGACACCTACGGCGGCGGCCGGGTCGTGCACGGCCACAGCCCGATCCCGTACCTCACCGGCGAGGGCGAGATCGACACCGAGGACGGGGACCCGGGCCGCCCGGGACGGCCCGCCGTGCCGCATGTCTACGCCGACGACCTCGCCATCGCCATGGACGGCGGAGTGACGATGGGCGGGCCGATGCTGGTCTCGCGCCTGCCGATCGCCCCCGCCGGCCCCATCGACGCCGCCGCCACCGCCACCGCCTGAGGCCGCCATCCGACGGTGGCGCCCGACGCTCCCCGCGGGCGGCGTACGCCGCCCGCGCCCGCTCGGCCGGTTGCGTACGGGCGATGCTCCGTACGGCCGAAACGCCGTCACTGACGGAATTCCCCCCGCCGTTACCGACGGACCGTCAACTCCCTTACGTGGGCGCGCTTCGGCGGCCGAATTCACACGGGAGCGGTGTTGTGCGGCAGGCACGCACGGGTTGTGTGAGGCGTGATCCGAGTGCGGGGCGCCCCGTGCGGGCAGGGTGAGGGGAAGGGCCTAACGCCCACGAGGCAGGATTTCCCGAAAGGGGAAGCGCGAAGCGACATATTCCGGCCAGGTATCTGTCCCCGGACACCAGCGCGCTCTAACATCGGTCCTGCCCACGCTCTCCGTCCTGTCGGTGACCGGCTGGCAGGAACGGCCCATTCGGAGCATCTGGGGAAGCACATGGACGGTGCGAAGTATCTGCTGCCGGAGGACCGGCCCGACTACGAGCGGGTCCTCGACGAGGCGCTGCGCAGAGTCCGCCACGACTCCCAGCTCACCGCGCAGGACCGTTTCGACACCGAGCAGTTGCGCACGCTCGGTATGAACGCCATTCCGCTGGTAGCGCCGCAGGCCGCCGACGAGTACCGGCACTACCTGGAGGTCCGCACCCGGCTGAGAGTGCCGGACCGGGCCGGAAGCGGCGCGCTCGCCCCGCCGCGCCAGGCGCCCGGTGGTGACCAGGCGGCCTCGGGCGCCGGTATCTGGGCGGTCGTGTCGGTGCTGGTGCCGGTGCTCGCAGGGATCGCCGCGCTGATCTTCCTGTTGTTCGGCTACGGCCTGCGGCTGACCGACCCGGAACCGGCCGTCGCGGGCGCCATGCGCAGCACCGGCTGGGCGTTCCTGCTGCTGGCGGTGGCCGGAATGCTGGTGGGGGCGGCCGAGTTGTTGATCGGAGCGGTCCGCAACGGCTCCACGTCGGTGCGGGCGAACCGTGCGGTGTCGCCACCGCCGGAGGGCCTGACCGAGGAGGTCGGCGCGGCCCGGGAGGCGTGGCAACAGGCGTTGCTCGAACGCGGCATCGTCCCGTTTCTGCACGAGACCGTAGGAGGAAAGTCCTTGGCCGACGACAACACGGACGAGACGAAGGAGAGCCGCACCCCGAAGTTGCGGTTCTCCAGCCCGAAGTTCTCCAGCCCCAAGGACCGTCCGAAGGAGGACGGGGAGAAGGCGGAGCCCAGCTCCCGATTCCTCAACCCGAAGTTCTCCAGCCCCAAGTTGTCGAACCGGGAGGGAGACCCGGAGGGCGGGGAGAGCCGCCGGTTCTCCAGCCCGAAGTTCTCCAGCCCCTCGGAACGCACCGAGGACTACCCGATCACCAACTCGCCGGGTTTCGCGAGCCCTTCGTACCGTTCGGGTTCGGCCTCTTCGTCGTCCTCGTCCTCGTCCTCGTCCGAGAGCGGCGAGGATTCCGGGTCGCGCTTCGGGAAGGGCGGCTTCGCCAGCCCCTCCTACCGCTCCTCCTCCGACAACAACGAGGAATCCGGATCACGCTTCGGCAAGGGCGGCTTCGCCAGCCCCTCCTACCGCTCCTCCTCCGACAACAACGAAGAGTCCGGTTCACGCTATGGCAAGGGCGGCTTCGCCAGCCCGAAGCTGGCCGGGTCTGACCGGGACGAGGACGCGGCGGGCTCCGGCACCGACCGCGACGGCGAGTCCGGCTGACCCCGACTCGGCGCCCGGCACGGCCGGTTGACGTCCCGACGCCCTCCCCGCGGCTCCTGCGGGGAGGGCGTCGTCGCGTCCGGTGGGCCGCACTTGCCGTCATGGCATCGCTCGGCTCGAACTCCCTCACAGAGCACGGCACTACGATGGCTCCGGGGGCTCGAATCCCCGTTCGGGGAGGGTGTGGCACGGGAC
>NZ_BHZI01000267.1 GCF_004305975.1 Streptomyces otsuchiensis | reverse complement strand
GCCCGTCGTCGAGGCCCCCGCCCCGTCGCCCGCCGCCGAGGGCCGGCGGGCCCTGGTCGAGCAGACCGACCACGCCGAGTGGGTGGACCAGGAGCGCAGCGGGGGCGCGCCCCCCGAGGACGCGGACAGCTGGGAGCCGGCCCCCGTGCCGCTGCCGACCTATGTCAACGCGCCGGTGGCGCCCCGCAGTAACCGGGGGGTGGACCTCGACGCACCGGACACCTGGAGCGCCGCCCGGTCGACGACCGTGGGCGGCAGCGCCGCCGCCGCGCAGTCGCCGCCGTCCACCCACTCCTCCCGGCCGCAGCGCACCCCGCTGTTCGACCAGTACGCCGACGAGGACCGCCCCCGCGCCGCCGGCGAGTAGCGCGGTGGGTGGCTGTCCGGGCGGTATCCGGGTGCTGCGCGGGAGCGCCGCTGGCATCGCAGTCCCGGGCCCGACTGCCCCCGAACCGGGCGCTGTTCGGCCCGGGTGGTGGGCGCGGCGCATGGAGCTGCGATGACGTCCCCGGCCCCGCTCCGGCCGATTTCAGCGCGGGGCCGCCGGGGTGTTACAGTTTTGTCGTTCGCAGGGGCCTGTAGCGCAGCCTGGTAGCGCATCTCGTTCGCAACGAGAGGGTCAGGGGTTCAAATCCCCTCAGGTCCACAGCGGAGACGGTTCACATACCCAGGAGTGAACGGTCGGCGGAGATCCCGCCCGGTCATACGACCGGGCGGGATTTTTGCGTTCCGGCATGCCCGGCTCTTCGGGCTCTTCGGGTTCTGTTTCGCGAGTGGTTGGCGCCGCCGCCGGTCAAGAGGGCGGGGACGGCTCGTCCCGCCAGCGGAACGTGGCCTCGGCGCCCGTCAGATGCAGCAGGAAGGCCGTCACGGCCCGCCCGTCCGGGGTGTGGAGCGCGAGCGCCGCCTCGATCCGGTCGCAGGCGATGTCGTAGGCGTCCCACTCCTCCGCCTCGAAGCGGGAGGCGGCGTCCTCGAACAGGGCGCGGTGAGGGACGAAGCCCGGGCGTTCGGCGAAGCTGCCCGTGAGCCAGGGGAAGTCGGAACCCTCGACGCGTATCTCGCCCACCGTGGCGCCGTCCGTGCGGCTGACCAGCTCCCATGTCTCGCCCGTGATCATCGTGGACCTCCCTCGTACCGCGTACCGGCTCGTGGCCCGGCGCGGCGCGCCCCTTCGTCGTGCCCGGTCGGCACGTGTTCCGCACAGTAGAACGGGGGTACGACAGCGGGCCCGTGGCCTACCGGGCGCGTCCCGGTCTCACTACGGTGGGCGACGACTGCTGTCGCGCGGGCGCCCGCCCGCGCCGGACTCCGGGGGACGCGCTGATGGAAGCCCAACTGGCCGGACTGGCCTCGACTCTCGTCGGACTGATGGTGACCGACGCCTGGGCACAGGCGAAGGGGCGGCTCGCCCGCTTCTTCGCCCGGGACGGCGACGGCGCGCGTGCCGCCCGCGAGCTGGAGGAACTGGAGGCGGACCGGGGCGAACTCGTCGCCGCGCGGGAGGCCGAGGACCATGACGCGGTGGCGGACATCGAGGCCGGGTGGCGCAGCCGGCTACGGCGTGAGCTGCGCGCGGACCCGCGCGCCGCGGCCGAGCTGGCGGAGCTGCTCGCCGAGCTGCGGGCCGAGTCCGGCGCGGAGACCGGCGGCTCCGTCACCCACAACACGATCAGCGGCGGCACCCAGCACGGCCCGGTGATCCAGGCCGACCGGATCAGCGGCGGGGTGAGCTTCCACGCGGTGTCCCCGCCGCCCCTCGCCGGCCCGCCGCCCAGTCCGTCGGAGCCGCAGGAGCGGCACGCCGGCTGACCGGCGGTTCCGCGTGCCGCCGTCCGGGCGGCTCGCCTCGCGCTCTGCGCGGATGCGTGGCCGGTGACCGCGTCCTACGGTGGAGCGGAGCGGCCGTCGCTGCCGTGTCCGGAGGTGTCCGATGACGCAACGACCCGAAGCCGACCCGCCCTACATGGACTCCGCGACCGATCCGCCCATCGACCCGCCCACGCCGGACCGGCTGCTGCACACCGGTTCCGAAGGCGCGGTCGACCCGGAGGACCTGGTGCGCCTGACCGGCAGGGACGTGACCCCGGAGCGACTGGAGGAAGCCCGCAAGCTGCTGGAGGAGTACGGCCCGGCGGCGGTCGAGCGCTATCTGCCCTGAGCCCCGCCGCCCCGCGGCACGCCCGGTCCCGGGTGCGGCCGTCGCCGAGCTTTGGCCGCTCAGCTGTGGTCGAGCCGCTCAGCCGTGGTCGACCAGCTGCCCGGCGCCCTGCGCGCGGGCGCAGTGGCCGCAGCAGTAGAAGCGCCCGTCCTCGGTCTCCAGCCCGTGGCCCAGGATGCGGCAGCCGCAGTTCTCGCAGATCGGGGCGATGCGCTGGGCGGCGCACTCCAGGCTGTCGAAGATGTGGACGGCTCCGGCGGCGCGCACCTCGAACGCCATCCGGTAGTCGTTCCCGCATACCTCGCACGTGGCCATGTGGTTCCTCCTGTGGGGGGCCGAGCCGGGTCGGCGGTGTGCTGGTGAGCGGTCAGCATCGCCCGTGCCCCGTGGCGCTCCCGTCCGGCGCGCGGGGGACGTAGCCCGAGCGGCGGGGAATGGAGCGGACCACCACCCGGTTGGCGACAGGGACGGCAGTGAGGGCTGCCCGTGCCGGGGCGGTGCCGCCGCCCGGGCGGCGGCCCGCGAGGAAGGGGCACGATGGTGAACGGGACGGCGGGAGCCGCCGCCGCGGTAAGTGGCGAGAAGGCCGGGCAGGCTCCGGTACCCCTGTCGGTACTGGACCTGGCGACCGTGGGCAGCGGTCAGACCGCGGCCGACGCGTTGCGGGCGACGACGGAGACCGCCCGGCTCGCCGCCGCGCGCGGCTACCACCGGTTCTGGGTGGCCGAGCACCATTCCGTGGCGGGGGTGGCCAGTTCCTCCCCCGCGGTGCTGCTGGCCCACCTGGCGGCGTCCACCGACCGGATCCGGCTGGGTTCGGGCGGGGTCATGCTCCCCAATCACACGCCGCTGGTCGTCGCGGAACAGTTCGGCACCCTGGAGGCGCTGGCGCCCGGTCGCATCGACCTCGGCCTCGGCCGTGCGCCGGGCACCAACGGGTTGACCGCCGCCGCGCTGCGGGGCAACGACCGGGTCCGGGAGGCCGCCGACCGCTTCCCGCAGTCCCTGACCGAACTCGTGCGGTTCCTGGACGACGACTTTCCCGACGGCCACCCGTACGCGGGCGTGCACGCCGTCCCGGGGCCGGTCCAGGGCAGCACCGGAAGGCCCCCGATCTGGCTGCTGGGTTCCTCCGGGTTCAGCGCGGAGCTGGCCGGACGGCTGGGGCTGCCGTTCTCGTTCGCCCATCACTTCGCGGCCCGGGGGACCATGGCAGCTCTGGAGACCTACCGCGCGGCGTTCCGCCCCTCGGCGGTGCTGGACCGGCCGTACGCGATGGTGTCGGTGCTGGTCCTGGCCGCGGACGACGAGCGCGAGGCGCGGCGGCAGCTGCTGACCAGCGCGCTGGCCGTGGTGCGGCTCAGCCGTGGCCAGACGGAGCCGCTGGCGACGCCCGAGGAGGCCGAGGCGTATCCGTTCACCGGGCGCGAGCGGCTGATCGCCGACGACTGGCTGGCCCACGCGGTCCACGGCACACCCGACGCCGTGCGCGCGGGCCTGGAGGAGCTGGCCGCCCGGACCGGCGCGGACGAGCTGATGCTGACCGCCAACGTGCACGGCGCGCAGGCGCGACTGCGCAGCTACGGGCTGGTCGCCGACGCGTTCGCGATGCCCGGTGGGGCCGCTTCGGCGTCCGTGCCACCGGCCGTCCTCTCCTGACCCGTCAGGGCCAGCCCACGGCCGTGAGCGCGGCTGAGGCCACCTGTGAGGGCGGGTCTTCGGCCGCGATGTCGTGGTCGGCCACCCGGGCCTCGTCCAGGATCCCTTCCATTTCCCGGGCCCGGTCCAGATGCCAGGCCAGTGCGCCGGATTCGACGGCGTCATCGGCGTGGCGCCCGCGCAGCCGGGCGGCGACCGCCGCCACCGGCGCGCGCAGCCGCACCACGGCGAGCGGGGAGGCGAGGGCCTCGGCGTAGCGCCGCCGTTCGTCCCGGCTCTCGATGACGCCCGCGAGCAGCAGGTGGGCCATGCCGGCGGCGCGGAAGTTCCGTGCGACGTCCCGCAGGTTGGCGAGGGTGAGGGCCTGGTGGAACGGGTCGCCGGGCGGCGCCGGACGGCACTGCCGCAGGGCGTCGACATCGATCACCGCGTGTGGGACCCCGGCAGCCGTCAGCAGGCTTCCGGCGGCTTCGGCCGTCGAGCTCTTGCCGACGCCGACGGTCCCGGTGAACAGCAGCGCACTGGGCCCCGGGGAAGCGGCCGAGTGGAGGACAGGGCGGTCTGCGGCGGGCATGGGGTCAGCGTAAGGCGGGCCCCTGGACGCGATGAGGGTTCGGCCGCCCGCCCTGAGCGGTCGCTCCGGCGGAGCGGACCTGGATCGTTCAGGGCCGGGCGGCGAACCGGTCCAGTGCGGCCATCACCAGCGAGCGGCTGGCCGCGTTGCCCTGGCGACCGGCGTCCTCGACGACGGTCAGCCGCGCGTCCGGCCAGCGCCGGGCCAGTCCCCACGCCGTGTGGAGGGGCGAGCCGATGTCGCGTCTGCCGTGGTCCAGTACCCCGGTGATGCCGGTGAGTGCCGCCGCCCGCGAGCTGGAGGCGGAACTCGACCACCCCCTGAGCCTGCTGGTGGACCAGGCACTGGACGCGCTAGAACGACGGCCGATGGCCCGCCGCATCGCGGACGCGGCGCGGGCCGCCGAGGCGCCGGTCCGGGACGACCGGGGCAGTGGGGGCGCGCGCCCGTCGGACAGGGGCGCCACCGGGGCGTGAAGGCGCGCCTGCCGCGCCTACCCGGCGCCCGCCCGCGCTCGCGCGCCCGGGCCGTCGGCGTCCGGTGGCTCTCCGGTCCGACACGCTGACGTCCGTTGGGCGCCGGGCAGTTGACGGCGTAGCGTGATGCCAGGAGCGTGGCCTCGGCCAGGGGCCGCCGGGGAAGACAAAGGAACCGGAGCATGTCGGGGTTTTTCGACCGTGCCAAGGAACAGGCCCAGCGGGGCATCCAGCAGGGCAAGGACAAGTTCGAAGAGGTCCAGGCGCAGCGCGCGGGCAACGACGCGCTGCGCAAGCTGGGCGCCGCGTACTACCGCAAGGAGCGCGCCGGTGGCTCCGACGAGGAGGTCAGGCGCGCGCTTGACGCCGTCGCCAAGCACATCCAGGACAACGGCGACGATCTGCTGAAGTGAGCGGAGCGGGGCGGCACCGGAGAACGGTGCCGCCCCGTCGCGTCCCTCGGCCCGCGTCGCGGGCGTGGCCGGTTCCCGGTTCAGGCGCGGTAGGTCACGGTCACCGGCGCGTGGTCGCTCCAGCGGGCGGCGTGCTCACTCGCCCGCTCGATCCGGGCGTCGGTGGCGCGGGCCGCCAGCGCGGGGGTGGCGGCGTGGTAGTCGATGCGCCAGCCGGAGTCGTTGTCGAAGGCACGGCCACGGTAGGACCACCAGTTGTAGGGCCCTTCCTGGTCGGGGTGCCGCTCGCGGACGACGTCCACATAGCCGCCCTCGGTGCCGAAGACCCGTGAGAGCCAGGCCCGCTCCTCGGGCAGGAACCCGGAGTTCTTGCGATTGGCGCGCCAGTTCTTGAGGTCGGCCTCCTGGTGGGCGATGTTCCAGTCGCCGCAGACCAGTACCTCGCGGTCGTCGGCGGCGGCCTTCTCGCGCAGTTCCCGCAGGTAGGGGAGGAAGGCGTCGAGGAAGCGTTCCTTCTCCTCCTGGCGCTCCGTGCCGACCTCTCCGGACGGGAGGTAGAGGCTGGCGACGGTCATCCCCGGCAGATCGGCCTCGACATAGCGGCCGGAGTCCTCGAACTCGGCCGCCCCGAAGCCGACGCGCACCCGCTCGGGCTTCTGCCTGGTCAGCAGCGCCACCCCGGCCCGGCCCTTGGCGGCGGCCGGCGCGTAGAAGGCGTGCCAGCCCTCCGGATCGCGGACCTCCGGTGCCAGCTGGTCGGCCTCGGCGCGGACCTCCTGGAGGCACACCACGTCCGCCGTGGTGGCGCGCAGCCAGTCCAGGTAACCCTTCTTGGCGGCGGCGCGCAGGCCGTTCACGTTGACGGTGGTGACGGTGTACACGGGCTCTCCAGAGTCGGGCGAAACGACGTCGCAGCCTACGCGATGCGCGCCACCGCGCGTGCGGATCGCCCACCCGCCGGAGCGTGCCACCGGTCGCGGTGCCGGGGTGGTGGTGTGGCGTCGCGCGGCGGCCTCTCCCGATGGCGGCACCGGCGGCGAACCCGTTCACGCTCTCTCGTAACGTTGTTCGCATGAGGATAGTGATCGCCCGGTTCGACCACCCCGACGCGCGGAAGCTCAACGACATCGTGCAGGCGGAGTACGCGGTGCGTTACGGGAGTGAGGGCGATGTCACGCCTCTCGACCCGGAGATGTTCGACCCGCCGACGGGCGTGTTCCTGCTCGGATACGACGCAGACGGCTCCCCGATCGCCACCGGCGGCTGGCGTTCCCGAGACACCTCCGCCGCCGAGGGCTACGCGGACGGCGATGCCGAGATCAAGCGGATGTTCGTGATGACGCAGGCGCGCGGGCGTGGGCTGTCCCGGGTGCTGCTGGCGCGCCTGGAGGAGTCGGCCCGGTCCGCGGGGCGTACCCGCATGGTCCTGGAAACCGGTGATCAGCAGCCCGAGGCGATCGCGCTCTACGAGACCAGCGGCTATCTGCTGGTGCCGGCGGCGGAGAAGTTCGGCTGTTACCGCCACGAGCAGGGCAGCCGCTGCTTCGTCAAGGCGCTCTGACCGTCCGCGACCGTCCACCGGGTTGGGCGTCCTGCCGGGGCGTCTCATCCCTGCCGCGCCGCGCGGGCGCCGCCGTCGCCGGGACCGGGAGCGGAGCGGCGTCGCGCGCCGGCGGCGATGGCCGCCGCCATGCCGGCGACGGTCCAGCCCACCAGGACCAGCAGCGGGAACGCGGCGGCGGCGCCGTCGAAGAACGCGACCGAGCGCAGCAGGGAGGCACCGGCGCCGGAGGGCAGCCACTGGCCGATGGTCCCCACCGGGTCGGGCAGCATGGCCGGCGCCGAGGTGGCCCCCGAGAACGGGTTGCCCAGCAGCACGACCACCAGTGCGCCGATGCCGATGCCCGGTGGTCCGAGCAGCGCCACCAGGCCGGCCACCGCGGAGGCGATGGAGAGGATCACCAGCGCCAGCGCGGCGGCGACCGACAGCCAGTCCCCGCCGCCGAGAGTGCCCAGCCACGTGTGGGTCAGCACGGCGATGACCACGCCCGTCACGACCGCGGACCCCGCCAGTCCGGCGAGCAGCCGCACCCCGCGCAGCCCGATCAGGCTCAGCGCGGCGCCCGTGGCGATCCCGACGAGGCCCAGCGGCAGTACCCCGGCGCCGAATCCGGTGCCGCGCGGGTCGGCGTCCGGCGCGGGAACGACATCGGTGACGGGCACGGTCCGGCCCTCGGGCGCCTGCTGTTCGGCGATCCCGGTCAGCAGCTGCGCCACCAGGGGGGAGGCGGCCGAGGCGACGAGCAGTGACGGTCCCGAGGGTGTGACGACGAAGGCGCCGTAGATGTCGCGGTTCTCGATCGCGGTGGTCGCGGTGGGCGCGTCGGGGTAGCGGTGCACGTCGAACGCGCCGTCCTCGGCGTTCAGCAGACGGGCGACCGGGTCGGCGGCGTCGGCGGGGCCCGCCACTCCGATCGGCAGGTCGTTCGGTGCGAGGCGTGAGGCGGGCCAGGAGAACGCCCACAGGGCGAGCGCCGCGAACACGGGGATCAGGACCAGCGCCACCAGGGCTTGGCGGCGCGGGCCGATGCCGGGGG
>NZ_BHZI01000266.1 GCF_004305975.1 Streptomyces otsuchiensis | reverse complement strand
ACCCTCGCCCACCACATCACCCAACTCGGCACCGACAGCGGCGCCGAGGAGAACGCGGCAGAGCGGAACGGCACGGACGGGGCGGGCTCCCCCGCCGACGGCTCGCCCGCACAGGCCCGGCCGCGGGCCCGGCGCCGCCGCCCGACGCTGACCCGCCGCACCGAGGACGGTTCGCTCCTCGCCCCCTGAGACCGGCCCGGGCGCCACCGTCGCCGGCGCCCGGCCCGCCGCCCTCCCACGGGCCCGGCATCGCTGCCCGGCCGGCCCGGGCGGCCCCGCACCATCCCACCCCTTCCGCCCCTGCTTCCCGGCCCCGTGGCCAGAAGAACGGAGTTCGCTGTGAGTCACTCCCCCGACCAGGTTCCCGCGCCCGACGATGTCGTCTGGCGGCTGCCGGGCAGCGCGCCCGTGCAGCGCACCTCGCTGCTGGTGCTGGCGCACTCAGGCGGCAACGCCCACGCCTACTCGGGCTGGCGTGCCCATCTGCCGGAGGACGTGACGCTGCTGGTCGGCCAGTACCCGGGGCGCGGCGCCCGCTTCTCCGAGGAGCTGCCCGGCTCGCTGGACGACCTGGCGGGCCCGATCCTGGCGGCGCTGCCGCCGGGCACCGGCGACCTGGTGGTCCTGGGCCACAGCATGGGCTCGCTGGTGGCGTTCGAGATCGCCCGCCGTCTGACCGAGGCGGGACGGCCGCCGCGGGCGCTGATCGCCTCCGCCTGCCGGGCCCCGTTCCTGGACAACCCGAGTGTGGTGCTGCCGGAACGGCTGGACGACGACCAGCTGGTCGCCGCGATCAAGGAGCGTGGCGGTACCGACGACGGCATCCTCGACGATCCGGAGCTGCGGGAGATCGTCCTTCCCGCGATCCGGGCCGACTTCGGCATCGACGACGTCTACCGCTTCGACGGCGCGCTCCCGGCCGTCGACTGTCCGGTGACGGTGCTGGGCGGTGAGGCCGACACGGTGGCGCCGCCCGAGATGCTGGCGCCGTGGGCGGAGGTCACCTCCGGCGGCTGCGTCCAGGAGTTCCTGCCCGGTGGCCACTTCTACTTCCAGCAGCAGCTGGACGCGTTCTTCGTCCGCGTCAACGCCGTGCTTTCCGGCGTCGAGAGCGCCGCGGCACCCGCCCTCTGACGCTCCGCGCGCCCGGCCGTCGCGCGCCGGCCGCGCGAGCCGCCTGTCCAGCGTCACCGCCGCACCACCGCATCGGCCACGAGCCCCGGCCGAGACGGCGTCCCCAGAACGCTCCGCAACCCGCCCACCCGCAGGAGGAAGTCCATGTCCGCTCCCGCTCCCGTCGCGCCCGCCACCGGCATCACCCCGGTGCGCGAGGCCGGCAAGCCCGTCGTCGTGCAGGTCCCGCCGTTCGCGTCGATGGAGGAGGCCGCCGCCTGGCTCGCCGCCAACCGTCCCGCGGTCACCGAGGAGCTGCACCGCTCCGGCGCGGTGCTGCTGCGCGGCCTGCCCGTCTCCGACGCCGCGGCCTTCGCCCAGGCCCGTGACGCGCTGATCCGGACACAGGCCGGCTACAAGGAGAAGGCCACGCCGCGCACCGACTTCGGTGAGGGGGTCTTCTCCTCCACCGACCTGCCGGCGATCCAGCCGATCCGGCTGCACAACGAGAACAGCTACACCCTGGACTTCCCCGGTGTGCTGCTCTTCGGCTGCGTGACGGCGCCCGAGGAGGGCGGGGCCACCACCGTCGGCGACATGCGGGAGGCCCTGCGGCAGCTGCCCGAGGATCTGCGCGAGCGCTTCGCCCGCTACGGCTGGCTGCTGGTCCGCAACTACTCCGAGCTGGCCGGTCTGCCCTGGTACCAGACCTTCGCCACCGAGGACAAGAGCGTCGCGGAGGCGTACTGCCGGGAGAACGTGGTGGGTTACGAGTGGCTCGACGAGGAGACGATGCGGACCCGTCAGCGCCGCTCGGCGATCGTCACCCACCCGGTCACCGGCGAGCAGAGCTGGTTCAACCACTTCGCGTTCTGGAACAGCCGCACCCTGGAGGAGGACATCCGCGAGGTGCTGGTCGACACCTACGGTGAGGACGGCCTGCCGTTCAACACCTACCTGGGTGACGGCAGCCGGCTCAGCGACGAGGACGTGGCGACGATCAACGCCGTCTACGACCGGGTGACGGTCCGCGAGACCTGGCAGGTCGGCGACATCATGCTGGTCGACAACATCCTGTGCGCCCACGGCCGGGAGGCGTTCCGCGGCGACCGCAAGATCCTGGTCGCGATGGGTGAGCCGGTCGCGCTCGCCGACTGCGCGCCCGCCACCGCCCCCTCCACCGACGCGTTCGGGGAGGGCTGAGCGATGACCGCGGTCCTTCCCGAGCGCACCGCCGACGACACCGCCGCCGACACCGCGGCCGGTCTGCCGTCCTTCCCCGGCCTCCCGGCCGACGACCTGCTGTACCGGCTCTCCCTGGTTCCGGCCGCCCGCACGGCGGTGGTCGCCGGCCAGGTGTCGCTGACCTTCGGTGAACTCCGCTCCGCCGCATCGGCGTTCGCGGCGCGGCTGACGGCTGCCGGCGCCGGCCCGGAGAGCGTGGTGGCGCTCCAGCTGCCGCGCGGCGCCGAGCTGGTCGTGGCCCTGATCGGCACCTTGACGGCGGGCGCCGCCTACCTGCCGGTCGACCCGAAGCTGCCCGCCGAGCGGCGCCGCTACCTGGTGGCTGACTCCGCGGCCTCCCTGGTGGTGACCGACGGCGAGCCGCCGGTCACGGGCGTGCCCGCCCTCGGCCCGCCCGCCGCGCCGGTCGCCGGGAACAACGGCGAGACCTACCGTCCGGTGGTCACCTCCCCGGGGAACCTCGCCTACGTCATCTACACCTCCGGCTCCACCGGCACCCCCAAGGGCGTCGAGATCAGCCGGAGTTCGGCCTCGGCGCTGCTGGCCGAACTGGAGTCCGGCGGGATCGCCGTCACCGAGGGCGGCCGGGTCGGCTGGAACGCCTCGCCGTCCTTCGACGCCTCCGTCCAGCAGTGGACGCGGCTGTGCCGGGGCGACACCCTGGTGATGATCGACGAGGAGACCCGCGCCGACCCGTCACTGCTGGCGGCGCTGGTCGACGACGCGCGGCTGACCGACCTGGACATCACCCCCTCACACGCCGACGCCCTCCTCGACCTGCTGACCGACGACGGCGGACCGCGCCCGCTGACCCTGCTGATCGGCGGCGAGGCGATCACGCCCGCCCTCTGGCGGCGGATCGCGGAGAAGTGCGCGGCGGGGGTGGTGCGCGCGGTCAACCTCTACGGGCCGACCGAGTGCACCGTGGACGCCACCGCCGGCTGGATCGACGGCGGCCGGGAGCCGCACATCGGCTCCGTCATGCCGGGGCTGCGGATGCGGCTGCTGGACGAGAAGCTGGCACCGGTGGCGGAGGGCGGGACCGGTGAGCTGTACCTCGCGGGTCCCCGCGTCGGCCGCGGCTACCGCCGCCGTCCCGCGCTGACCGCCGACCGGTTCGTCGCGGACTCCGTCGGCGGCGACGGCGGCCGGATGTACCGCACCGGCGACCTCTGCCGGCTGCTGCCCGGCGGGCGGCTCGCCTACCTGGGCCGGGCCGACGGGCAGGTCAAGCTGCGCGGCCACCGGATCGAACTCCCGGAGATCGAGGCCGCGCTGGCCTCCCTCGAACAGGTCGCCGAGGCGGTGGTGGTGCTGCGCCAGGAGCTGAACGGGGCGCCCGGCCTCGCCGCCTATCTGCGGACCACCTCGAAGATCGCGGAGTCCACACTGCGCGCGGCCCTGGGGGCCCGGCTGCCCGCCTACATGGTGCCCTCGGCGTTCGTCACGGTGGAGGCGTTCCCCACCACCGCCAACGGCAAGCTGGACCGCGATGCGCTGCCCGAGCCGGCGGCGCCGGACGGGGCGGCGGCTGAGGCGGCCACCGACGGCCCGGCGGACGACGCCCCGCGCGGCCGGGTGGAGGAGCTGATCGCCGGGGTGTGGGCGACCGTGCTCGGCGCCCCGCGGATCGGCCGCGAGGACAACTTCTTCAAGCTGGGCGGTCACTCCCTGCTGGCGATCAAGCTCGTCGCGCGGGTCCGGGCCGAACTCGGGGTCTCGCTGCCGGTCAAGGCGATCTACTCCCATCCGCGGCTGCGGGACCTGGCCGCGCACATCGAGTCGCTGGCGTAGTCACACGGCACGCCGCGTGCCGCACGCCGGGCGGGTGGGGCGGCGGACCGTCGCCCCCTCCCCGCCCGGCGGCCCGCGAGTACGCCAATCCGCCCGACCGTCAGCCCGTCAGCCCGTCAGCCCGTCACCCGACCGTGAGGAACGACCGTGATCCCCTTGTCCTTCGCACAGCGACGGCTGTGGTTTCTGAACCGCCTGGAAGGGCCGTCCGCGACCTACAACGCCCCGGTCGTGCTGCGGCTGGACGCGGTCCCGGACAGCGGCGCGCTGGACGCGGCGCTCCGCGACGTCGCCGCGCGCCACGAGGTGCTGCGCACCGTCTTCCCGCCCACCGACGGCGAGCCGCGCCAGGAGCTGCTGCCGCCGCCGGAGCGAGTGCTGACCGTCCACGGCTGCGCCCCGGCGGAAGTGGCCGGAGCGGTACGGGTGTTCACCCGGACCGCCCTGGACATCGCGACCGAGCCTCCGTACCGGGCGGCGTTGTTCGTCCCCGGCGACGGCAGCTCCACCCTGGTGGTGCTGATCCACCACATCGCCACGGACGGCGGATCGCTCGCCCCTCTCCTCACCGACCTCGACACCGCCTACCGGGCCAGGCTCTCCGGTGCCACGCCCGGCTGGGAGCCGCTGCCGGTGCAGTACGCCGACTACACCCTCTGGCAGCACGATGTGCTCGGCGATCCGGCCGACCCCGAGTCGCTCGCGGCCGAGCAACTCGACTACTGGCGCGAGGAACTGGCCGGGCTGCCGGCGGTCACCGCGCTCCCGGCCGACCGTCCCCGCCCCGCCGAGCCCAGCCATCGCGGCGCCACCGTCACCGGGGAGGTCGACGCCGCCACCCACCGGGGGCTCGCCGCCCTCGCCCGTGCTCGCCGCGCCAGCCTCTTCATGGTGCTGCGTGCCGCGCTCGCCCAGGCGCTCACCGCGGCCGGGGCCGGGCACGACATTCCGCTGGGCACCGCCGTCGCCGGCCGCCCGGAGGCCGATCTGGAGCGGCTGGTCGGGTTCTTCGTCAACACTCTGGTGCTGCGCACCGACACCTCCGGCGACCCCACCCCCGCCGAGCTGGTCGACCGGGTGCGCGAGGCGGACCTCGCCGCCTACGAGATGGAGGACCTGCCCTTCGACCTGCTGGTCGAGCACCTCAACCCCGACCGCGCGCTCGGCCACCACCCCTTCTTCCAGGTGATGCTGACCCTGCAGAACGGTGCGGACCCGGAGGTCCGGCTCGGAACGCTCTCCGGCCGTCCCGTCATGGCCGACCTGGCCGCGGCCAAGTTCGACCTCACCTTCTACGCCACGGAGCGGCACACGGCCGACGGTGCGCCGGACGGCGTCGCGGTCGGGCTCCAGTACGCCACGGACCTCTTCGACGAGGCCACGGCACGGCTGGTCCTCGACCTCTGCCTGCGCGCGCTGCGGGTCTTCGCGACCGCGCCCGAGCGGGCCGCCTCCGCGGACTCCCTGGCCTCCGCCACCGAACGCGAGGGTCTCGCGGCACGGCACCGTGCGCTGGCGGCGGCGCGGGCCGCGCGCGAGGACGAGGCCGAGGAACCGGACACCGGTGCGCCGCTGACGCCGCGCGGCGAGATCCTGGCAGGACTGTTCGCCTCCGCCCTGGGCCGCGAGAGCATCGGTCCGGACGACAACTTCTTCCGTACCGGCGGCCATTCGCTGCTCGCCACCAAGCTGGTCAACCGGATTCGCACCGTCCTCGGCGTCGAGGCAGGCATCCGCGACCTCTTCCTGACCCCGACCGTGCGGGGCCTGGACCAGCGGCTCACCGAACGCGAACGGGCAGGCGAGGGCACGGGCGAGCGGCTCCCGCTGCGTCCGGTGCCCGCCGCGGAGCGCCCCGCGCGGCTGCCCCTCTCCTACGCCCAGCGCGGGCTGTGGTTCCTCGGCCAACTCCAGGGACCGAGCACCGCGTTCAACATCCCGATCGCGCTCCGGCTCGAACGCGTCCTGGAACCGGCGGTGTTGTCGGACGCGCTCGCCGATGTCGCCGACCGGCACGAGGTGCTGCGCACCGTCTACGGCGTGGCCGACAGCGAGCCGTACCAGCGGGTGCTGCCCGGCGCCCGTCCGGTGCTGGAGTGCGCCGACGTCACCTCCGCGGCCCTGCCCGCGGCACTGGCCGGCGCCGCCGCCCACACCTTCGACCTCTCCGCCGACATCCCGTTCCGGGCCTGGCTGTTCACCGATGAGGACGGCAGCGGGACGTTGCTCCTGCTGCTCCACCACATCGCCTCCGACGGCTGGTCCACGGGCCCGCTCCTGGCCGACCTCGACCGCGCCTACCGGGCGCGGCTCGCCGGGTCGGCGCCGACGTGGGCGCCGCTGCCCGTGCAGTACGCCGACTACACCCTCTGGCAGCGGGCCGCCCTCGACGCCCCGGACGCCCCCGAGGGCGCGGCGGGACAGGACGGCACCGGCCGCGCGGCCGGGCTGCTCGCCCACTGGGCGGAGCGGCTGGCGGGTGCGCCGCCGCTGCTGGAACTGCCGGCCGACCGCCCGCGTCCGGCCACCCCCAGCCACCGGGGCGCGGTGACCACCTTCGGCCTCGACGCCGGCACTCACCGCGGCCTCACCAGACTCGCCCACCAGCACGGCGCGACGTTGTTCATGGTGGTCCAGGCCGCGCTCGCGGCGACCCTGACCCGGCACGGCGCCGGCACCGACCTGCCCATCGGCACGGTGGTGGCCGGACGCGACGACGAAGCGCTGGACCGTCTCACCGGCTTCTTCGTCAACACCCTCGTGCTGCGCACCGACACCGGCGGCAACCCCGCCTTCGGTGAACTCCTCGAACGGGTGCGGGAGACGGACCTGGCCGCCTACGCGCACCAGGCCATCCCCTTCGACCGGCTCGTCGAACACCTCGCCCCGCACCGATCCGGCGCCCACCACCCCCTGGTGCAGGTCATGGTGCAGGTCCACCCCGACAACGGGCCGGCCACACAAGCCGGTTCGGCTCTCGCCGGGACTCCGGTGCCGCTCGGCACCCGCACCGCCAAGGCCGACCTGACCTTCGCGCTCACCGAACACCGCGACGGCGAGGGCAGCGCGGCAGGGCTGGCGGGCGTACTGGAGTACGCGAGCGACCTGTTCACCCCGGCCACCGCCGGGCTGCTGGCCGACCGTCTCTCCCAGCTCCTCACCGCCGTGGCCGCCGACCCGGCCGCCCGGATCGAGGACATCCCCCTGACGGACGGCGCGCCCCACCCCGGCGCCGCCGTCCCGGCCGCACCCGCGGCCACCACCACCGCCGTCGCGGCAACCGACGCGACCCCCACGACCGCCGACACGCCGGAGACCCCGGCCACGGTGCACGACCGCTTCACCGAGCAGGCCCGCCACACCCCGGAGCGGACCGCGCTCAGCCACGAGGGAACCACCCTCGGCTACGCCCAACTCGACCGCGACGCCGACGTCCTGGCGCACCGGCTCACCCATGGCGGCATCCGCCCGGGCGACGTCGTCGCGGTCGCGGCGGCACGAGGACCGGCACTCGTCACCGCCGCCCTCGCCGTCCTCAAGACCGGCGCCTCCTACACCCTGCTGGAGCCGGCGCAGCTGAAGGGACCGGCCCTCGCGGCGAGCGGCGCCACCGCGCTGCTCACGGGCGACCCGGCCGCGTCCGGAGGCGGCACACCACCGACCGGTGGCACGCCGAAGCCTGCCGAACTCCCCGCGCTGGAAAGAGTGTTGCTACTGGACGGCCCCGACCCCGGC
>NZ_BHZI01000265.1 GCF_004305975.1 Streptomyces otsuchiensis | reverse complement strand
GACGTGCCGCTCGGCCAGCACGGCACACCACGGCTGCCCGCTCCCGCCCCCGAGCGGGACGCGCCGGCTCCGCCCGTCCCCGGACAGGATCCCCGGGTGGGGTACGGCGCGAGAGCCGACGCCGGTCCCGCGAGCTTCGTCGTCGAGCCCACCGAACTGGAAGCGAGCCTCGCCACCGTCGTCCACGGCATCGGCGCGGAGATCCGCCAGTACGTCGCCACCCACCCAGGGGCCCGTGTGCGTGTTACTTGGCAGGTGATCGAGGACGGTCACGCCGCGGAGCGCCGCCCCGGCACCGCAGAGGACGAGGGGCGCGACTGATGGCTCCCCCGCCCCAGTTGCGCCGGCACGTCGTCGAAGCCGTCCTGCAGCGCCACGAGCGCAAGCTCGCGAAGTACCGCCTCATGCTGATCCACGGCCAGTACGTGCCCGGGCAGGCCGGGATCTTCAGCGTGGACCTCGCGGGCGAGACCAGGCGCGTGATCGTCCGGGACGAGGCCTCTGTTCTCGGAGCACTGTCCGCCTGGCACCACCACCGGGCAGAGGCCTCGACCGATGACATCCTGGTCCTCACCACCACCCTCGACGACCACCAACTCGGCTGGGACCTGCGCGGGCACGCCGTGAACCGGCGGACCATCACGGTCGAGAAGAGCGAGATCGTCGCGCAGCGCTTCGGCGCCACCGGCATCGACGTGCGCATGCACAGCGAGGATTGGCTGCTGCAGGCGCTGATCGACGCCGAACCCACCGCGGGCGGCTGGCCACGAATCGGAGGCGTCCTCACCCGGGACACGGCGCTGCGCGCACTCACCGTCGAACGGCTCGGGCTGCGCCCCGCGGGTGCTGCACTCTCCGCCACGGATCAGCCCGCCCTCGACGCCGACACCCTGCTCGCCTGGTCCCGCACCTCGAACGGCCCCCGCCGGTTCGCCGAACTGCCGGAGACCGAGCGACGCGAACTCAGGGCCTGGCTCGGCGAGATCGCGGGGCCCGCTGTCGGCGTTCTGCTCGCTCTCGTTGAGAACGACCTCGGGCACGACGCCATGGCCATCGGCCTGTTGGGAGCGGCCCTGCGCAACCCGGCGGTCGAGCCGGACGTCACCTTCGCCGTCGGGGGGCTGCTCGGCCAGGCGGGACAGCGCCGCGAAGAGATCACCGCCTTCACCGACGCGGTGGAGGGTACCCTCCTGCGCTGGATCGGGGAGGCCACGACATCGGTCGACGCACAGCACCGAGTGCACGACGTCCTGAAGCGCGCGGACGAGCTCGCCGTGAAGGCGCGGTTGACACACGGGCTCACCGGCAGCCGTTTCCTCCTCTCCAGCTTCGCCGAGCACCTCGGAGCAGCCGTGGAGGGCGCACACCGCGCGCCCGAGGAGGGCGAGGCCGCGCTGGCCGAGCTCGGGGGCCATGCGCTGGCAGGGATGGCCCCCGAGCGGGTCCGCGTCGCGGAGATGGCCGTGCGCCTCGCCCGCTGGCTCAGCCACCAGGAGCCGGACGTCACGTCCGTCTCCGTCGGAGTGCGCCGCCAGGCCGTCGAGTGGGGATGGGTGGACCGGGCACTGGCTGTGCTGTGGGCCGGGGACCCCGGTGGTGGCCGTGCGTTCACCGAGAGCCTGCGCGCGCTGTACGACGCAGGACGAGCGCGCCGCGACCGCCTCGACGAACGGTTCGCCCACCAGCTCGCTGGCTGGTCACCCAACGCCACCGCTCAACAGCCCGCCGGCTGTCTGCTGGTCGAGAACGTCCTCGACACCGTGGTCCTGCCGTTGGCCAAGGCCGCCCCGCCCCTGGTGATCGTGCTCGATGGCATGAGCAGCGCCGTTGCCGTGCAGCTGGGCGAGGAGGCCGAACGAGAAGGGTGGCAGGAGGCTGTCCCCAAGCCGGAGGGAGACGCACCGCCGGTCCGCCTCGCAGCCGTCTCCATGATGCCCTCCCTCACCCGCACAAGCAGGGTCTCCCTCCTGAGCGGCACGCCCACCAGCGGAGGCCAGTCCACCGAGAACGCCGGCTTCGCCACCTACTGGAGCCGGCAGCGGCACAGCGCAGCCCTCTTCCACAAGGCGGCCATAGGCGGCGACGCAGGACACTTCCTCGCCGAGGAACTCACCGCCGCCCTGGCCTCCGACAGCGTCGTGGGCGTCGTCCTCAACACCATCGACGACGCGTTGGACTCGGGACAACAGGGGCAGCGCACGGGCTGGTCCCTCCACGACATCACCTACCTGCGCGAGCTGCTCGCCGCCGCCCGCAACTATGAACGTCCCGTCGTCCTCGTGGCCGACCACGGCCACGTCATCGACCGCGGCGGCGGCGAGAGCCGCCCCGCCCAGGACGGCGGCGGGTCGGCGCGCTGGCGTCCGGACACCGACGCGGGCGACGGCGAGGTCCTGCTGCGCGGGCCTCGCGTCCTGGAAGGGAACGGCACGATCGTCGCGGCGTGGCGGGAGGACCTCCGCTATGCCACGCGTCGGGCCGGATACCACGGTGGCGCTGCACTGGCCGAGATGACCGTCCCGGTCCTCGTACTGCTGCCGTCCCAGGACCTCGTGCCGGTGGGCTGGCAGCTGCTGCCCCGGGAGCAGGCGACCCCCGCCTGGTGGTCGGCCCGAACGCCCGGTACGGCCGAGGCCCGCGAAGCTCGCCGACCAGACGTGTCGCAGCCCCTGCGGCGACCGGCCCGCGCCACGAGACGTCAGGACGAGGAACTGTTCGGCCCGGAGGATGTCGCGGTGCCAACGGCCCAGCCGCGTGCGGACGTCCAGCAGACGACCACGCTCGGCGCGCGCGTCGTGGCGAGCGAGGTGTACGAGGCGCAGAAGGTGTACGTGCGCAAGGCGCCCGAGGCCAAGGTCGTCGCGGCCGTCATCGACGCCCTTGCAGCCGCCGGCGGCACCATGTCGCCGGCCGCGCTGGCGGCGTCGATCTCGGCGACAGGCCGGGTGCGACGCAACATCGAGGGCTTCGTCGCCACGGTGCAACGTCTGCTGAACGTCGAGGGTTACCCGGTGCTCGGGCTGGTCGAGTCCGGTCACGCGGTCAAACTCGACACCGCACTGCTGCGCGAGCAGTTCCTTCCCGCCCGAGCGGGCGACAGCGACGGCAGAACCAAGCCTTCCGAGAGGGAGAAGCGATGAACAGCGCGGCGCCCGCCAGCCCCGTGCGGCTGCGCGAGGTCGTGGACGCGCTGCGCCGCGGCACCGTACCGCAGGGTGGACTCGACCTGCTCGCCGTCGGCCTCGGCCGCTTCGAAGAGGCCCTCGACGACGACCTGGCGCTGGCAGCACGGGGTGGAGCGGCATTCCACGCCATCCGCGGCGAGTACGGCTCCGGCAAGACGTTCTTCGCACGGTGGCTCACCGAGCGGGCCAAACGAGCCGGGCTCGCCACAGCCGAGGTGCAGATCTCCGAGACCGAGACGCCGCTGCACCGACTGGAGACGGTCTACCGTCGACTCACCGAACGGCTTGCCACCGCCACCCACCAACCCAGCGCACTGCGGGCGGTCATCGACTCGTGGTTCTACACCCTGGAGGAGGAGGTCCTCGACGCCGGCGATGCGGCGGAGGAGGACGAAGCGGCGCTCGCCGCAGCCGTCGATGCGCTCATGGAACGCAGACTCGCCGACGTGGCCCGCACCACGCCGGCCTTCGCCGCCGCCCTCCGCGGCTACCGCCGCGCCGTCGCCGAAGGGGACGGCGCGACCGCGGAAGCCCTCATCGCCTGGATCGGTGGTCAGAAATCAGTCGCCGCCTCGGCCCGCCGGACCGCCGGTGTCCGCGGAGACCTGGACCATTTCGCCGCGCTCGGCTTCCTGCAGGGGCTGCTCACCGTGCTGCGCGACTGCGGTCACCCCGGTCTGCTCCTGGTGCTCGATGAGATCGAGACGCTCCAGCGGGTACGCGGTGACGTGCGGGAGAAAGGACTGAACGCACTGCGGCAACTCCTGGACGAGATCGACGCGGGGCGGTTCCCCGGCCTGTTCCTCGTCATCACCGGAACCCCCGCGTTCTACGACGGTCAGCAGGGCGCGCAGCGCCTGCCACCGCTGGCGCAACGGCTGGCCACCGACTTCAGCACCGACCCCCGCTTCGACTCGCCTCGCGCCGTTCAGCTGCGGTTGCCGGGGTTCGACCGGGAGCGACTCGGGGAACTCGGCCGCACGGTCCGCGACGTGTACGCGCAGGTCGCCCGCAACCCCCAGCGAGTGAGAGACCGTGTCGACGACGCCTACGTCGCCCACCTCGCCGAGGCGGTCACGGGCGGCCTCGGTGGGCGAGTCGGCATCGCTCCCCGTGTCTACCTGCGGAAGCTCGTCGCGGATGTCCTCGACCGCGTCGATGAGTTCGATGAGTTCGACCCGCGGCAGCACTACGCGCTCACCCTCGCCTCCTCGGAGCTCACCGAGACCGAACGCAACGCGGCCGCCAGTGGCGACGCCGGCGCGGTGGAACTGGAGCTGCCGTGAGCGGCGGGGACCTCACCCCGGCGCTCGTCCATCACGTCGTCAACAGCTTGGGCTGGCGAAGCCTCCGTCCCCTGCAGGAAGCCGCGGTCGCACCGCTGATCTCCGGTGCCGACGCCATCCTGCTGGCCCCCACCGCAGGCGGCAAGACCGAAGCAGCGGCCTTCCCCTTGCTGAGCCGTATGGCCGACGAACGGTGGAGCGGCACCTCCGTTCTCTACGTCTGTCCGCTCAAAGCACTGCTCAACAACCTGCTGCCGCGGCTGGAGACCTACAGCTCATGGCTGGGCCGCAGCGCAGCCCTCTGGCACGGCGACACCACCGCCGCAGCTCGCAAGCGCATCCTGGCCGCCCGGCCCGACATCCTGCTCACCACACCGGAATCGCTGGAGGCGATGCTGGTGAGCGCCAACGTCGACCACGCCTCCTTCTTCTCCGGAGTCCGGACGGTCGTGGCGGACGAGGTGCACGCCTTCGCCGGCGACGACCGTGGCTGGCACCTCCTTGCCGTCCTGGAGCGGCTCCAGCGCAGTATCGGGCGGCCCATTCAGCGCATCGGCTTGTCAGCGACGGTCGGCAACCCAGAGGCGCTGCTCGCCTGGCTGCAGGGGTCGGGAGCGGGCCGACGCCACGGCGAGGTAATCGCGCCGCACCTCTCGACGGAGTCGGCGTCGGCGGCGTCGTCCACCGAGGTGTCACCAGGACCCGCCGGGGGGGCGGCAGTCCCTCCGGGCACCGTGCAACTCGACCATGTGGGATCGCTCGACAACGCCGCGACGGTGATCGCAGCGCTGCACCGAGGGGAGAAGCGCCTCGTCTTCTGCGAATCCCGCCGCTACGTGGAGGAGCTGGGCGCGAAGCTGCGAGGGAAGGGGGTCACCACCTTCCTGTCCCACGCCTCGCTCTCCCTCGACGAGCGTCGGCGTGCCGAGGCGGCGTTTGCAGAAGCGCGCGACTGCGTGATCATCTCCACCAGCACCCTGGAACTCGGCATCGATGTCGGGGATCTCGACCGGGTCATCCAGATCGACGCCCCGTCCTCCGTGGCGTCGTTCCTCCAGCGTCTGGGCCGTTCCGGCCGACGACAGGGGAGCACACGCAACTGCCTCTTCCTCGCGTTGGACGAGGACGGTCTGCTGGCCGCGGCCGGGCTGCTGCTCACCTGGTCCCAGGGGTGGGTGGAGCCGGTGGTAGCCCCACCGGAGCCACGCCACATCGTGGCGCAACAGCTCCTCGCGCTCTGTCTGCAGGAGAACCGCGTCGGCGAACATCTCTGGCGGGAATGGTGGAACGGGCTGGGCCCGTTCGGCGACTCCGCCGAAGCGATTGTCCGGCACCTTGTGGAGGAGGGCTACCTCGACCGCGACGGCGGGATGCTCTACATCGGACCGGAGGCCGAACGCCGCTTCGGGCAAAAGCACTTCATGAACCTCACCGCGGTGTTTACCGCGCCGCCCCAGTTCACCGTCCTCCAGGGACGCACGGAGATCGGACGAACGGACCCCAGCCTCCTCACCGAATGGATCGACGGGCCACGGCGGCTCCTCCTGGGCGGCCGCAGTTGGCAGGTCGCGTACATCGACTGGCGACGCAAACGGGCGTATGTCGAGCCGGTGGACGGAGGCGGCAAAGCCAAATGGAACAGCGTTGGCTTCGCACCCGCCGGTTCCCACCGGCTGGCGCGGGCCGAACGCAGCGTCCTCCTCGGGGAGGACCCGCCCGTGACCATGACGGCTCGGGCGGTGGACGCGCTGCGCAGAGCCCGCGAGGAGCATCTGGAGCACGTCCACCCCAAAGGGACACTGATCCTCAGCGACCAAGGAGGCCACCACCGCTGGTGGACCTGGGCCGGGTATCGCGCGAATGCCACCCTCGCCGCGAGCCTCAGCGCTGTCGCGGTACCGGGACAGCAGGTGAACGACCGCTGGATCCGCCTGCGGGAGGATGTCACGGCGAGCAGCTGGAGTAACGCGAATCGGGAGGCTCAGAACCGGTTGCGCCTTCCCGATATCGACGAACGAGCGCTCCGAGGGCTCAAGTTCTCTGAAAGCCTGCCCCCGGCACTGGCGACGGCCACGCTCGCGGCGAGGCTCGCCGATACGGAGTCCGCCGCGGCCGTCGTGGCCGAGCCGGTGCGCTTCGTCCGGGGCGAACGGTAGCGCCCACGGGCAGAGCGAGCCGATCAAGCAGGCACACGCGGGAGGTCATGTCGGCAGTGGTCCCGCGAAGCAGCCAAGGACCTGGCATCGGTGCGAGACGGCCCTCTCCTCCGTCGTACAGCCCGGACCTGGTACCCGTCCGGGGGATCGGTTTCGGCCGGTGCGGATGGGGTGGGTGTGGCGGCGGGGCGACACATAGTCCGTTTTGGGAGATGTTTCTCGGACATTGGCCAGGAACGACTCGACGGTTCCACGGGGTGGGTGTCGTCTGGCATCCATGAGCCACGATGAGTTCGTACGACTGTCCGGCGCTGGTCCATTCATCCGAGTTAGCATGAGCCAGGCAAACAATTCCTTCACCTATATGGAGGGGTCGGCTTCGGTCGAGCGGTACTTCGCCAGGGGGAACGGGTGGAATTCCACATACTTGGACACCTCGACGTCTCGTGCGGTGGTCAGCCTGTGTACTTGGGTGGCTCCCGTGAGCGGACGGTGCTGTCCATGCTGCTGCTGGAGGCCGGGCACGTCGTCCCGATCGACCGTCTGATCGACGCCGTGTGGGGCGAGGACCCGCCGGTCACAGCTCGTGGCCAGATCCAGTTCTGTATATCCGCGCTGAGGCGCCGTGCTGTCGCGGCCTGCGGAGTCGATCCGATCGAGACCCGTCGCCCTGGATATGTGATCCATCTCGGCGAACACACCTTTGATCTTCATGGCTTTGAGGAAAAGGTGAATGCGGGGAGAGCGGCCCGCGCCGGCGGGGACCCCGCGGAGGCCGCGCGGGTGCTGCGGGCGGCGCTTGACCTGTGGCGCGGGCCCGCGCTCGCGGATATCGACAGCACCCTGCTGCGGCGTGGCGTCAACCGGCTGGACGAGCGGCGCCTCACGGTGATCGGCGAGGCGCTGGAGTGCGCCCTGCTCGCCGGTGAACACCACGAGGCCATCGGGGAGTTGCGCACCCTGGTCGGGGACCGCCCACTGCACGAGCACTTCTGGGCGCTGCTGATGACCGCGCTGCACTCGGCCGGCCGGCAGGCCGAGGCGCTGGACGCCTACCGTGCCGCGCGGCGGGTGCTCCGCGACGAACTCGGTATCGAGCCCGGCAGCGAACTCCGCCACCTCCACGAGGCGTTACTGTCCGGGATCTACCAGGCGCCGCGGCTCACCCCGCCGCCCGCCGTCTCCCGGCCGCCGCGCGAGAGCGCGCCGCCGGTGCCGGAGGAGCCGGAGCCCCAGCCGGTCGCCGCCGAACCCGCCGACCC
>NZ_BHZI01000264.1 GCF_004305975.1 Streptomyces otsuchiensis | reverse complement strand
CGATCATCCCGGCGGTCGCGGGCGGCTGACCCTCCCGCCGGCACGGCCACCGGCCGCCGCCCGCGACCGCCGGGATGATCGAGACGCCCGCGCCGTCGGGGGTGGGCGTGCCGAGGCCGTCGGCGAAGCGCACGTCGTCGTCGTTGACATAGACGTTGACGAACCGGCGGAGCTTGCCGGTGTCGTCCAGGACACGCGCGCCGATGCCGGTGTGGTTGCGCTCCAGATCGGTGAGGACGTCGGCGAGGGTGGCGCCCTCGGCACTGACCTCGGAGCGCCCGTCGGTGTAGGTGCGCAGGATGGTCGGGATACGGACGGTGACGCTCATGGGTTCGCTCCTTCTGCGGACGTGGACGCCGGCTCGGGCCCGGCGCCGCGGACGCGGTCTCGGTGCTGCGTGCTCGTGCTCGTGCTCGTGCCGCGGATGCGGTGTCGAAGTGCGGGCGGGAGGGTCAGCCCAGACCGGCCGCGCGGAAGGCGTCCAGGTCCGGCCGGATGACGGCGGTGGGGCTGGTGGTCGGCGAGACCGCGTCCAGCGTCTTCAGCCCCTCGCCGGTGTTGAGCACGACAGTGGTGAGGGAGGGGTCGAGGACGCCGTCCTCCAGCAGCTTGCGGGTCACCCCGACGGTGACCCCGCCGGCGGTCTCGGCGAAGATCCCCTCGGTCCGGGCCAACAGCTTGATCGCGGCGACGATCTGCTCGTCCGTGACGTCCTCCACCGCGCCGCCGGTGCGGCGGGCGATGTCCAGGACGTAGGGGCCGTCGGCGGGGTTGCCGATGGCCAGCGACTTGGCGATGGTCGCCGGGCGGACCGGGCGGATCACGTCCTGGCCGGCCTTGAACGCCTGGGAGACGGGCGAGCAGCCCTCCGCCTGGGCGCCGAAGATCTTGTACGGCTTGTCCTCGACCAGGCCGAGGGCGATCAGCTCCCGCAGCGCCTTGTCGATCTTGGTCAGCTGGGAGCCCGAGGCGATCGGGACCACCAGCTGATCCGGCAGCCGCCAGCCGAGCTGCTCGCAGATCTCGTACGCCAGCGTCTTGGAACCCTCGGCGTAGTACGGCCGGAGGTTGACGTTGACGAAGCCCCAGTCCTCGCCCGCCGGGTCCCCGATCAGCTCGCTGCAGAAGCGGTTGACGTCGTCGTAGCTGCCCTCGATACCGACCAGCTCACCGCCGTAGACGGCGGCCGCGGTCACCTTGGCCTGCTCCAGGTCGTGCGGGATGAAGACACAGGAGCGCAGTCCGGCGCGGGCCGCGGCGGCGCCGACCGCGCCGGCGAGGTTGCCGGTGGAGGAGCAGGAGAGCGTGGTGAAGCCGAAGGCACGGGCGGCCTCGACGGCGCAGGCCACGACCCGGTCCTTGAAGGAGTGGGTGGGGTTGCCGGAGTCGTCCTTGACGTGCAGTTCGCCGGTGACGCCCAGTTCGGCGGCGAGCCGGTCGGCGCGGACCAGCGGGGTGCCGCCGGGGTTGAGGTTGGGCTTGCCGGCCACGTCGGCGGGGACCGGCAGCAGCGGCGCGTAGCGCCAGATGGAGTTCGGGCCGGCCTCGATGCGGCGGCGCAGCTCCTCCGGCTGCCCGGTGGGCAGGTCGTAGGCGATCTCCAGCGGGCCGAAACAGTCGGTACACGCGAAGATCGGGCTCAGGGGGTACCGCTGTCCGCACTCCCGGCAGGAGAGTGCGGCGGCCGGGCCGAGGTCGACGGTCTCGGAGCGGGGTTCGGTAAGCAGAGACATGGCAGCGAGGCCCTCTCCTCATCTTCCCCGTGACGGCTTTCGCCACAGGACGGAATTGGCACCTTCCCCACCGGGGACCTCGCTTCGGACGCGAGACCGGCGGGAGGGTTGCCGGGGCTTCACCGGGCCGTTCCCTCTGCCCCTCTGGATGAGCTGTATGTGGTTGTGGTGTCGATCGCGGTGCTCGCCGCCCCCGATATGCGGAGGTCACAAGCACTGTTCGAGACTGTAACGGACAGCTAGGACAATGACTCGGGTTGTCCAGCCTCCGAGACACCCGTTCCGGGGGCGTGTCGTCGAGACCGAGGGAGCGACATCGTGCTGGAAGAGGCTGAGAGCTGGCTCGCCCGCCGGTCCTGGTCCGCCACCGACCGGCCGTTGTCCCGGCTGCTCGCCGCCAAGCGTCGGGCGGGTCCGGCGGGCAGCGTCAGCGTGGTGCTGCCCGCGCTCGACGAGGAGGCGACGGTGGGGCCGATCGTGGAGGCGATCCGCACCGACCTGATGGAACGCGTCCCGCTGGTGGACGAGCTGATGGTGCTGGACTCCGGCTCCACCGACCGCACGGCTGAGGTCGCCGGCGCGGCCGGAGCCAAGGTGGTGCACCGCGACGAGGTGCTCCCCCGGCTCCCGGCCCTGCCGGGCAAGGGCGAGGTGCTGTGGCGTTCGCTCTTCGCCACCAGCGGCGAGATCGTCTGCTTCGTCGACGCCGACCTCAGGGAGTTCGACTCCCGCTTCGTCTCGGGCATCATCGGCCCGCTGCTGACCGACCCCGGCGTGGAACTGGTCAAGGCGATGTACGACCGGCCGCTGGGCACCGAGCAGGCGGGCGCGGGCCAGGGCGGACGCGTCACCGAGCTGGTGGCCCGCCCGCTGCTCAACCTGCACTGGCCGCGGCTGGCCGGGGTGGTGCAGCCGTTGGGCGGTGAGTACGCCGCCCGCCGTTCGCTGCTGGAGCAGCTGCCCTTCCCGGTCGGGTACGGGGTGGAGCTGGGCACCCTGATCGACACCCTGCACATCTCCGGTCTGGACGCCATCGCCCAGGTGGACGTGGGCGTGCGCAGGCACCGGCACCAGGACGGTCAGGCGCTCGGCCGGATGGCGGCCGCGATCTACCGCACCGCGCAGATCCGGCTGCCGGGCGGCGCCGCGCCCGTGTGGACCGGGCTGACGCAGTTCGACCGCGCGCCGGACGGCGGCTTCGCACCGCGCCACCACCAGGTCGACACGGTCGAGCGCCCGCCGGTGCTCACCGTCCCCGAGTACGCCGCGGCCCGGCGTGCCGCCTAGCGACACGCGGCGGCCGGGCGGCCGGACGCCCGGGACCTGCCCGCCCCGCGGCCGTCCGCGCCCCGGCCCGGCGGTGTCACCGGCGGGAACACCGGGACGCGGGTGACGGGACACACGTTTGACACCCGCCATCGCGGGCTAAGCTCCGCGCATGGTGACTGAGCGGCACGGGGCCGAGGCTCCCGGTACCTCCGACCAGCGGTCCGGCCGGCAGCCCGGGGACAGAGCGCCCGGGCAGGTCCTGGTCGCCTCCAACCGCGGGCCCGTCAGCTACAGCCTGGGCGAGGACGGCACCCTGACCGCCCGGCGCGGCGGCGGCGGGCTGGTCTCCGGGCTGAGCGCTCTCGGTGACGAGGCCGGCACCTGGGTCTGCGCCGCCCTCGGGGAGGCCGACCGCGAGGCGGCGCGCCGCGCCGGCGGCACCCTCGACCGTGAGGACACCGGCGGCCAGTCCGTGCGGATGCTGGACATCCCGGCCGAGACCTTCGACGCCGCCTACAACGGCATCGCCAACTCGGTGCTGTGGTTCGTGCACCACATGCTGTACCAGAGCCCGCTGGAGCCGGTCTTCGACCGCGGGTTCGAGGCGCGCTGGGAGGAGTTCCAGCGCTACAACGCGGCGTTCGCCGAGGCGCTGGCCCAGGAGGCGGCGCCCGGCGCGACGGTACTCGTGCAGGACTACCACCTCTCCCTGGTGCCGCGGCTGCTGCACACGCTCCGGCCCGATCTGCGCGTCGGCCACTTCTCCCACACCCCGTGGGCGCCGGTCGACGCCTTCCGGCTGCTGCCGGACCCCATCGCGCGCCAGGTCCTGCTGGGCATCCTCGGCGGGGACCGCGCCGCCTTCCTCACCTGGCGCTGGGCCGAGGCGTTCGCCGCCTGCTGCCGCGAGGTGCTGGGCGCCGAGGTCTCCGACCGCGGGCACGAGCTGCACGTCAGCCACGACGGCCACACCACCCGCATCGGTGTCCACGGACTCGGCGCGGACGCCGCGTTCCTCCGGGAGCGCTCCGCCCGGCCCGACGTCGACGAGCGGCTGGCGTCCCTGCGGGAGCAGATCGGCGACCGCCGCACCGTGGTGCGCGTGGACCGCACGGAACTGTCGAAGAACATCGTGCGCGGCCTGCTGGCCTACGAGCGGCTGCTGGAGGACCACCCCGAGTGGCACGACCGCGTCGTCCACATCGCGTTCGCCTATCCCTCGCGCCAGGATCTCGCCATCTACCGCGCCTACACCGAGCGTGTCGACGAACTGGCCGCCGCGATCAACGAACGGTTCGGCACCGCCGACTGGCAGCCGGTGGTGCTGCACGTCAAGGACGACTTCGCCCGGTCGCTGGCCGCCTACCGGATGGCGGACGTGGCGCTGGTCAACCCGATCCGGGACGGCATGAACCTCGTCGCCAAGGAGATCCCGGTCATCTCCGAGGAGGGCTGTGCTCTGGTCCTCTCCCGGGAGGCCGGGGCGTTCGAGGAGATGGGGGACGACGCCCTGGCGGTCAACCCGTACGACATCGCCGGGACCGCCGAGGCGCTGCACGCCGCGCTGGTCATGCCCTCGGGCGAACGGGCCGACCGCACCAAGCGGCTGGCCGCGGCGGCGACGGCACTGCCGCCGCAGTCGTGGTTCCTGGCCCAGCTCTCCGCGCTCCGCGCCTGAGTGGCGGAGGGGGAGGCGGCCGGCCACGACTTCGTAACCGAACAGAACCAGTCTCCCTCCGGCCGTGCCACTCCCCCGCGCGGTCCTGCATGATGTGAAGAAGGCGCGAACCGCACCGGTGGCGGGCGGGCACTGAGACGGGGTGAGGGCATGTCAGCGTGGCAGCAGCAACCTCATGGGGGGAACCGCGGGATGCGCGCCTCCCATGCCGACCGTGAGCGGACCACCGATGTGCTGCGCTCCGGCTACGCCGAGGGCCGGCTGGACCGGGCCGAGTTCGACCGCCGGGTGGACCAGGCACACCGCGCCGTCACCCAGGGCGAGTTGCAGCATCTGATCTTCGACCTGCCGAACGGCCCGATCTCCGCGCCGGCGGTGCCCGCGCAGCAGATCTCGCCGGTGTTCTACCCGCAGCAGCAGGCACCCGGGGTGTACCCGGTGCCGGGGATGTACCCCGGCCCGGGCCATCCCGGCTGGATCACGCCGGTCGTGGCGCCGCGCACCAACCGCCTGGCGGTCGGCGCGCTGGTGTGCGGGCTGGGCGGCATCTTCTACGGCATGTCCTCGATCCCGGCGGTGATCCTCGGCCACAAGTCCCGCGCCGAGATCCGCCGGAGCAACGAGGAGGGTGACGGCATGGCCATGGCCGGCCTCGTCTTCGGCTATCTGGGGCTGGCCTTCTGGGGCTTCATGCTGCTCGTCGGCCTCGTCTTCTTCAGCGTCGGCTGACGGGGGCACGGGCGCGCTGGGGCGCTGGGGCACGGGGGCGCATCAGCCCACGGGCCGGACCGCCGCCTCGGCGAACTCGGCGAGTTCCCCGGTGACCGGGCCCGGCCGCTCCCAGTGCACCGCGTGCCCCGCGCCCTCGTACACGCTCAGCCGCGCGCCGGGCACGGTGTCGGTGATCCGCTGCTGGTCGGCGCGCGGCACCCGGTCGTCGCGGTCGCCCCAGACGACGAGGGTGGGCACCAGGATGCCGCCGAGGGTGGCGGGCAGGTCCGCCCGCAGCAGCCCGTCGACGGTCTGCCGCCAGACGTGCGGCGGGGTGCGCCGGGCCTCGTCCGCCATCACGGCGGAGAACCGGGCGAGATCGGCGGTCCCGGAGTCGGCGGGCAGGAGTTCGGCGGGATCGGGGCCGCCCGGTTCACCGAGCCGCTCGGTGGCGCCTCTCAGTTCCGACGCCCAGGACTTGTCCGCCAGCTCCGTGGGGGTGCCCAGCAGCACCAGCCCGGCGACACGGTGCGGGTGGCCGCCGGCCACGATCCGCGCGGCGATCCCGCCGGTGCCCGCGCCCACCAGGACGGCGCGTTCGACGCCGAGCGCGTCCAGGAAGCCGACGAGGTCGGTGGCGTAGTCCTCCGGCCGGTAGCCGGCGGCGGGCTTGTCGGCGTCGCCGTGGCCGCGCTGCGTGGGCGCGTACCCGTGCAGGCTGGTCGGCAGCAGGCCGAGTACCGGCTCGAAGGAGCGCCAGGACTCCCCCGCTCCGTGGACGAACACCACGGGGGTGCCGTTCGGGTATCCGGACTCCGCGTAGGGGAGCTGAAGTCCATTGTCCAGCGTGACGCTCTTCACCGCGATCGTGCTCATGAGGTTTCCTCTGCCCCGGATCTTCCGGTCCATTGACGTCGGTGCGGGCCCGGCCGGTGCGCGGCCGCTCGCGGCGGCCGGTTCCGGGTGGGGGACGCGTGCGGGCGCTCCGCACCGGTGGTGCTGCCTCGCGGCGGGACGGGAGCACCGGGGCGGGTGCCCACGCCCACCGCGCGGCAGCGGGCGGTCACCGCGCCGGCTCGGCCGCCTCCCCGGCGGCCTCGGCGAGCGCGGCGAGCAGGGCGGCCATGCCCTGCGGGCCGTCGACCGTGAGGTCGGCGACGGCGGCGAGTTCGGGCACCTCGGCGGAGGCGGAGAGGATCCGCACTCCCGGCAGGCCGTCGGCGCGCAGCCGCCGCACCGTCTCGAACGCGGGGAGGTCGCCGAGGTCGTCCCCGGCGTAGAGCACCACCGACGGGTCCCGCTCGCGGACCAGTTCGGCCAGCGCGGCGCCCTTGTCGATGCCGGGGGGACGCAGTTCCAGCACATAGCGGCCGGGTTCGACGCCCAGGGCGTGGCGGGCGGCCAGCTCCGTCAGCGGCCGGCGCAGCGCGTCGAGCGCCGCCTGCGGGTCGGCGGCGCGGCGGGTGTGGACGGCCAGCGCGCCGCCCTTGTCCTCGATGTGGGCCTGCCCGGAGGGCACGCATGCGCTGATGACGGCAGGGAGTTCGGCACGCGCCGCCATCACTCCGGCGTGCGGGCCGGGGGTGCGGGTCTCGCCGGTGGCGGCGTCCCAGCGCTCGGCTCCGTAGGCGCCGAGCACCGTCAGGGTGTCGAGACCGGCGGCGTCGGCGAAGCCGCCGAGCCGGACTGCGGTGTCGGCGGCGCGGCCGGTGACCACGGCGACGGTGCCGATGCGGGGGGCGAGCAGAGCGAGGGCGGGCAGAACGTCGGGATGGGCGCGGGACTGCTCGGGGTCGGGGACGATCGGCGCGAGGGTGCCGTCGAAGTCCAGCGCCAGCAGGGCGCGTCGGGGGGATCTGCGGAACGCGGCGAGGCCGTCCTGGCCTGCTGCGGTGTCGGGTACCGGGAGGCTGACCATGGGGGCGACACTACCGCTGCGCCCGCCGTTCGTCGCGTACACGTCGGAGGCGGTTGACCGTGACCGGGTCGTGGCGCAGCGCCGCGGGATCGTCGAGCAGGGCGTTGAGCAGCTGGTAGTAGCGGGTGGGCGACATGTGGAGCTCTTCGCGGATGCGCCGCTCCTTGGCGCCGCCGCGGGGCTGTCCGCCGCCGCTCTCCAGGGCGAGGACCACCCGGTCCTGGTCGCTGAGCCCTCCGGGCACCAGCTCGGCGGAGGGCGGGGCGGCGGCCTGCGGCGGGGCCGGTGCCGCCGGTTCGGTCTCCGGTTCGGTCTCCGGGACGGTCCCGGGCGCGTCGGGGCCGGGCGGCAGGTCGCCGGTGGCCGGGGGGCCGTGGTCGCCGTGGGTGTCGGGCGCGTCGGGCGCGTCGTCGGCCGGCCAGAACTCGGGGTCGGCCGGCTCCCCTTCCGGCCAGAGTTCCGCCTCCGGTCCGGGCTCCCCCTGCGGTCCGGGCTCCGGGCCGGCGGGGTTTCCACCGTCTGCGCGCATACGCGCATCGTACGGGCGTGGTGTGACAGCGGGTAACGCGAGGGAAACGAAAGCGACCCGGCCGCGCACTGGACTAGACCTGTTGTCCCGTCTCGGGCGAGACTGTGGCGTGTGAGCCCATCCGACACCGAGAACGCGGCCGTTGACCCCGCCGCGTCACCCCCACCCCTGTCCTCCAC
>NZ_BHZI01000263.1 GCF_004305975.1 Streptomyces otsuchiensis | reverse complement strand
TTATAAGAGAAAGGTACTGCTTTTTTTTTTTTTCAAGCAGAAGACGGCATACGAGATTGCCTCTTGTCTCGTGGGCTCGGTGGGTTCGACGCGGAAGCCCTTGTGTTCCAACCGGTCGGTCAACGCGCCCTCACAGGCGCCGACTTCCACGAGCGGGCCCGCCTCGGGGCGGTGGTGCCGGGCGATCCAGGCGGTGGTCGCGTCCAGCCGGGTGTGCTCGTAGGGCGAGCTGTGGAACTCCCATGGGTCGGCGACTGCCGCGACCTCGTCGCCGAGACTGGCCAAGAGGGCGTACAGGCGGTCGCGTTCTCCCGGGTCGCAGCGGAAGAACCGTTCGGCGGCGGGGATTCTCGGGGTGTCGACGAGGAGTTCGGGGTCTTCGGCGGTGAGCAGCGGCCCGCAGTGCCGGTTCGCGAAGCCGGCCTTGAGCCGCATGAGTTGCCGGGTGAGTGGGCGGTCCTCGTCGCTGACGCACTGGAGGTAGGGCGAGTAGCCGACGGCGTGCTGGACGGGCAGGCCCGCGCCGGTCGCCGCGATGGCGGCGTCTCGTCCGATCCGGCCGCGGGTGCGGCGGTTGTCCGCCGGGGAGTGGGTCCACACCCGTGCGGGCCGGCCGGCGGCGGTGGCGCCGATCCAGGCGGCCAGGGTGTCGACGTCGCAGGGCTCGTGCCCGGCGTCGGCGGGCAGGACCCGCCTGCCGACCGCGTCGAGCGTGGGGCCGAGTTCTTCGCCCGGGGGCGGTTCGATCGTCTCGCGGGTTCCGCAGACCAGGACGCGGGTCTCCTCGCGCCCGGGCGCGGTGAGGACGGTGAGGAAGTCGAGCACCGCGTCCTCGGCTCGGAAGACCACCAGTATGTCGATCACGGCGCATTCCCATCCGGCAGCAGGGCAGGGCCAGGTAAGCGCTCCGGAGCCTAGTCCTCCGCTACGAAATTGGTCCAGACCTTCAATTCGGACGCCCGGCCTCGCCCCAAGCGGGTGGAAAGCGCGCCCGATTCACGCCCGCAGGCGCGGCCTTCCAGGTCACGGGAGGCCCGACCCGGCGCTTCGCCCGTCGTCCGCCTCTGGCCGGAACCGACCGGCGGCGCCGTCCCGCCGCGCGTCAGAAGAAGACTCCGCAGCGCAGCAGGACGTTGGCGAACGGTGTCGCCTCACCGGTCCGCACCACCAGACGGGCTTCGGCCGACAGCGACTTGAGCCGGTCGTGCGGGACGAACACCAGCGCGGGAAGGCGGGCCGCGAGCAGCCGGGCGGTCTCCGGGTTCACCCGGCTGACCTCCTCCGCCGCCGTGGCCGCCTCGACCACCAACTCCCCCAGCAGCCCGTCGAGTACGTCGGCGAACGACGGAATCCCCGCGGTGAAGGCGAGATCCACCACTGCCGGGCCACGGGGTATCGGCATACCGGCGTCACACACCAGCACCCCGTCGCCGTGGCCCAGTTCGGCGATGGCCCCGCACAGCGAGCGGTTGAGCACGCCCGCCTTCTTCACCCGTCCGCCCCCTCTCCGGGGCCGGGGCCCGCCGGAAGTCGCGTCACCAGGTCCTCGGCGGTCGGGAAGGAGCGCTGCGCGCCCTCCTCGGTGACCGCCGCGGCCCCGACCCGGACCGCGAACCGGGTGGCGGTGACCAGGTCGTCGCCGCTGCCCAACCGCCAGGCCAGCGCGGCGGTGAAGGCGTCGCCCGCGCCGGTGGTGTCGACGGCCGCGACCCGGGGGCTCGCCACCCGCACCGCCCCGGCGCCGGAGTCGACGAGGGCGCCGTCCGCGCCGAGGGTGACGACGACCGAACGGGGGCCCAACTCCCGCAGCGCACGGGCCCATTCCTCCGGGCCGGAACGGGCGTCCCCGCCGAGGATGAACCGAGCCTCGTGCTCGTTGACGACCAGCGGGTCGCAGGCCGCGAGGACGTCCGCCGGGAGCGGCGCGGGCGGTGAGGGGTTGAGGACCAGCCGGGTCCCGGACGGCAGGGTCCGCGCCAGCTCGGCCACCGTCTCCAGCGGGATCTCCAGCTGGGTGGAGACCACCCGGGACCGCGCCACCAGCGGCGCCGCCGCGCGTACGTCCCCCGGGGTCAACCGGGCGTTGGCGCCGGGCGAGACGACGATGCTGTTGTCACCCGAGGGGTCCACGGTGATCAGCGCGACGCCGGTGGGCGCGCCCCCCACGAGAACCCCCGTGGTGTCCGCGCCCGCGGCCCGCAGCGACTCCCGCAGCAACGCGCCGTGGGCGTCGTCACCGACCCGCGCGAGCAGCGCCGCGCGGGCGCCCAACCGGGCTGCGGCGACCGCCTGGTTGGCGCCCTTGCCACCCGGGTGGACCACGAGGTCCGAGCCGAGCACGGTCTCCCCGGCGCCGGGCCTGCGGTCGACGCCGACGACCAGGTCCGCGTTGGCCGAACCCACCACCAGCAACTCCAGTTCGTGCACGTCACTCCTGCCTTCGTCCTGTGCCGCCGGGGGCGGCGTGGTCCGGTGCGCGTCAGCGCGCGCCGTCGGGCCCGTCGGGCCGGTCGGGCCGGTCGGGCCGGTCGGGCCGGTCGGCCCGGTCGGCCCGGTCATGAGAACTCGCCGACGTTCTCCTCGGTGACGACCTTGACGGGCACCTTCACCACGTCCTCCACATCCTCGCCGTCGGCGGCGCGCAGCGCGTTCTGGACGGCGATCCGCCCGAGTTCCGCGGGTTGCTGGGCGATCGAGGCGAACAGGGTGCCCTCCTCCACGGCGGCGAGGCCGTCGGGCGTGCCGTCGAAGCCGATGACTGCCACGTCGTCGCCCGCGCGGTCGCCGAGGGCCCGGATCGCGCCCAGCGCCATCTCGTCGTTCTCGGCGAAGACGCCGTCGATGTCGCGGTTGGCCTGGAGGAGGTTGGTCATGACGTCCAGGCCCTTGGTGCGGTCGAAGTCGGCGGGCTGCTGCGCGACGACCTCGATCCCCGGGTAGTCGGCGAGACCGTCCGCGAACCCGGCGCCGCGTTCCCGGCTGGCGGAGGTGCCGGGGGTGCCCTGGAGCACGATGATCCGTCCTTCGCCGCCGATCTCCTCGGCGAGGGTGCGGGCGGCGAGCCGGCCGCCCTCCTCGTTGTCGGAGGTGACCAGCGCCTCGGCCTCCGCGCCGTTGACGCCTCGGTCGGCGGCGATCACCGGGATCTCCGCCTGGTTGGCACCGCGGACCGACGCGCCGGCGGCGTCGGAGTCGACCGGGTTGACGATGATGGCCTCGACGCCGGAACTGGTGAAGTTCTGGAGCTGGTTGGCCTGTTGGGAGGCGTCGTTCTGCGCGTCGGTGACGGTGAGTTCGACTCCGGCGGCCTTCGCCTCCGCCTCCGCGCCGTCCCGCATCTGCACGAAGAACGGGTTGTTGAGGGTGGAGAGCGACATCCCGACCTTGGTCGTGCCGGAGCCGGAGCCGGGGCTCAGCAGGGAGACCGCTCCGATGACCGCGGCCACACACGCCACCGCGACTCCGCCGCGCAGCAGGGCGCGGCCACGGCCGCCGGAAGAGCCCCCCGAGCCGCCAGAACCGCCGAGGATCCCGCCCGAACCACCACCCGCCCCGCCGCCGGTCGCGCCGGTGCGGCGGCGGAGGGTGTCCAGCAGCACCGCGAGGGCGATGACGACGCCGATCACGACCTGCTGCCAGAAGGCGGAGACCGACATCAGGTTGAGGCCGTTGCGCAGCACGGCCAGGATCAGCGCGCCGATCAGCGTCCCCGACGCCTTGCCGACCCCTCCCGCGAGGCTGGCGCCGCCGATGACGACGGCGGCGATGGCGTCGAGTTCGTACCCCTGGGCCGCCTGCGGCTGCGCCGAGCTGAGGCGCGAGGCCAGCACGATGCCGGCGACGGCCGCGAACAGGCCGGACAGCGCGTAGATCGCCAGCTTCTGCCGGTTCACCCGCAGGCCGGACAGCCGGGCTGCCTCCTCGTTGCCGCCGATGGCGTACATGGAGCGGCCGATGTAGGTGCGCGCGAGGATGACGGCGGTCACCAGGCCCATGCCTGCCATGACCAGCAGCGGCACCGGGAGCCAGCCGCCGAGGGTGTCGCCCAGGAAGGAGACGGACTCGGGGAAGGCGATGGGGCTGCCCTGGGAGATCACCAGCGACAGGCCGCGGCCGATGGAGAGCATGGCGAGCGTCGCGATGAACGGCGGCAGCTTGCCGTAGGAGATCAGCACGCCGTTGACGAGGCCGCAGGCCAGGCCGACGGCGATGGCGAGCAGCACGGCGAGCCAGACGGGTACCCCGTCGTTGGCCGCCATCCACGCCATGAAGGTCGCGGAGAGCGCCGCGACCGAGCCGACCGAGAGGTCGATGCCGCCCGAGACGATGACGAAGGTGACGCCGAAGGCGAGGATGGCCACAACAGCGGCCTGGACACCGACGTTGAGCAGGTTCTGCGTGGTCAGGAAGTCACCAGAGAGCAGTGACATCGCGACCAGCAGTACCAGCAGCGCGGTGAGCGCGCCGTTCTCGAGGAGCAGGCGGCGCAGGTCGCGCGACCCGCCCGTGCCCGGGGCTTTCCTGAGCGTGTCACTGGCCACGGGGGCCCTCCTCTTCCTTCGTTCCGGGTTCGGTCTCCGACACCGGGGAGCCGGGCGGTGCGGTGGCGACGGCGAGGGCCATCACCGCGTCCTGGGTCGCCTGTTCGGCAGGGAGTTCGCCCGCGAGCCGGCCCTGCGCCATGACGAGCACGCGGTCGCTCATGCCGAGGACCTCGGGCAGATCGCTGGAGATCATCAGCACGGCGTGCCCGGCGGCGGTGAGTTCGTTGACCAGTTGGTAGATCTCGACCTTGGCGCCGACGTCGACGCCCCGGGTGGGTTCGTCGAGGATCAGCACCCGGGTGTCGGCCAGCAGCCACTTGCCGATGACGACCTTCTGCTGGTTGCCGCCGGAGAGGGTCCGCACATGCTGGTGCAACCCGGCCATGCGGACGCCGAGTTGGCCGGAGATGCGCTCGGCTGCGGTGCGCTGCGCGGCGAGGTCGACGAGGCCGGCCCGGGTCGCGGACCGCAGCGTGACCAGTCCGAGGTTCTCCTGTACGGACGCGTCCAGCAGCAGCCCCTGGCCCTTGCGGTCCTCGGGGACGAGCCCGATCCCGGCGCGCATCGCGGCCACCACGTCGTGTCCGGGCAGCCGGTCGCCGAGCACCTCCACGGTGCCGGTGTCGTACGGGTCGGCGCCGAAGACGGCGCGGGCGACCTCGGTGCGGCCGGCGCCGACCAGCCCGGCCAGCCCGACGACCTCGCCGGCGCGCACCTCGAAGCTGATGTCGCTGAAGGCACCGGCACGGCTCAGGCCGCGGACGGCCAGCAGCGGTTCGCCGGCCTCGGGCCGCTCGCGCGGGTACTGCTGATCGATGCTGCGGCCGACCATCAACCGGACCAGCTCGTTCTCGGGCGTGGACGCCGACACCCGGCCGACCGACCGGCCGTCGCGCAGCACGGTCACCCGGTCGCCGAGGGCGGCGATCTCCTCCAGGTGGTGGGTGATGAAGACGATCCCGACGCCCTCGGAACGCAGTTGGCGGACCAGCGCGAAGAGGGTCTCCACCTCGCCGGCGGTGAGGACCGCGGTCGGTTCGTCCATGATCAGCACCCGGGCCTCAAGGCTGAGCGCCTTGGCGATCTCGACCATCTGGAGCCGGGCGATGCCCAGTTCGCGGACGCGGGCCCGTGGGGAGACGTCGAGACCGACGCGGGTGAGGAGTTCGGCCGCGTCCCGTTCCATCCGCCGCCGGTCGATCAGGCCGAAGCGGCGTGGCTGGCGGCCCAGGTAGATGTTCTCGGCGACGGTGAGGTCGGGTACGAGGTTGAACTCCTGGTGGATGGTGGCGATTCCGAGGCCCTCGGCGTCCTGCGCACTGTCGATCCGCACCTCCCGGCCGTCGGCCAGGACGCGCCCGCGGTCGGGGCGGTGGGCGCCCGAGAGCAGCTTGATGAGGGTGCTCTTGCCGGCGCCGTTCTCCCCGAGGAGTACGTGCACCTCGCCACGTCGCAGATCGAAGTCGACGGAGTCGAGGGCCACGACTCCGGGGAAGGTCTTGCGGACTCCCTCGACGCGCAGCAACTCGTCCTGGCTGCTCACTCGTTCCTCCTCTGCTGGGACGTGGGCGGTGCTTCGGCGGTGGCCACGGCGACCGGAGCGCGCTCGACGGCCGGGACCGGGCCGCACGCCGGCTCTCCGCACGAGCGGCGCACGACGAGCCGCGCCGGGAGGGTCACCGACTGCGGCGGCCTGCCCTCGATCAGGTCGACGAGCGCGCGCACGGCGGCGCGCGCGAGTTCGGCGACCGGCTGGGCGATGGCGGTGACGGGCGGGTCCGTGTGCACGAACCACGGGATGTCGTCGAAGGCGGCGACGCCGATGTCGTCGGGGACGCGCAGACCGCGGGCGCGGACGGCGTCGAGGGCGCCGAGCGCCATCAGGTTGTCGGTGGCGAAGACGACCTCGGGCGGCTCGGGAAGGTCCAGGAACCGTTCGGTGGCGCGGCGTCCGCTGTCGGCCTGGAAGTCGCCCTGTCCGAGGTACTCGTCCGGCAGCGGCAGGCCGTGGTCGCGCAGCGCGGCGCGGAACGCCTCGACGCGCTCCCGGCCGGTGGTGGTGGCCGCCGGTCCGGCGATGACGGCGACCCGGCGGTATCCGAGGCCGTGCAGATGGGCGACGAGATCGCGGATGGCCCCCGTGCCGTCGGCGCGGACCACGGGCACGTCCAGGCCGGGCACCCAGCGGTCGACCAGGACGACGGGGGTGGCTCCGCTCGCGGCGTCGGGCGCCAGCGGGGAGCGGCCGTCGGCGGGCGAGACCAGCAGACCGTCGATCCGGCGGTCGAGCAGCGTGCGGACGTGGTGGTCCTGCAGTTCGGGGCGCTCGTCGGCGTTGCCGATGATCACGCTGTAGCCGAGCGTGCGCGCCTCCTCCTCCACGAACCGGGCCAGCTCGGTGAAGTACGGGTTCATCACGTCGCTGATGACCAGGCCGAGGGTGCGGGTCTGGTCGGTGCGCAGCGAGCGGGCGACGGCGTTGGGCCGGTAGCCCAGCTCGCGCACCGCGTCCAGGACGCGGGTGCGGGCGGTGGGGCTGACGGACGGGTGGCCGTTGAGCGCGCGCGAGACGGTGGCGACGGAGACACCCGCCGCGGCGGCGACGTCCTTGATGCCCGCCATGTCCGGACCACCTCCTTGTGAGTCCCGGGTCCCGTCCCACGGAGCGGCACGCGCATCGCGGCGCCCACGTGGAAACGATTACAACGCCGAATGAAATCGATTACACGCCCGAAACGCAAGAGCCGGGAGGGAAGCGGATATCAGATCGTGACGTGACCGCTCAGGTGAGCAGGCACCCGTGCGCCGCCACTTCCGGACGGGGCTTCACGGCAGGGCGCGCGCGGTTCGCCGCGCCCACAGGAGGCCGGCCGCACCCGCCACCGGCAGCAGGAGCGCCCCGGAGACCCCGAGCGCGTCGCGGTCCAGGGCCAGGACGAGCACCGGCACCGACGGCAGCAGGGCGCCGAGCGGCCCGCGCAGGTACCACAGCGCCATCTGCAGCGGGGCGGTGTTGCCGAACGCGGTCTCCACGCCGACCATCACCTGGACCGGCATGGCCCCCCGGTAGCCGCTGACCAGCGCACCGCCCACCATCGCCGGGGACGACAGCAGCAGCACGGTCCAGCCCGGGGACCAGACTCCGCCGAGGGCCGCGCCCACGGCACCCGCGCCCAGCAGGCAGCCGATCAGCACCAGTACGGGGACAACCGCGTGCCAAGTCGCCAACATCGCCCGCGAGTAAGGCAGTTGAGCCGCACGACGCGGGTCGTCGCTGTCGACGCGCGCCGGCTCCACCAGTTGGGCGGCGGCGAAGTAGAGCGCGCACAGCGCCAGTACGGCCGGGAGCACACTCGGCTGCGCGGACACCGGGCCTTCTGCCGGTGACGCCAACTCCGGCTGCCCGGCCGCGAACCGCGCGGCCACAGCCACCGCGAACACCACCGCCGACACCGCCGCCACCACGCGCCCCGGCGTCCGCGACAGGCCGGTCACATCCCGCCAGGGCACCAGCAGCCACCGGCGTCGCGGCAGCGGCCACCGGACGCCCACGCC
>NZ_BHZI01000262.1 GCF_004305975.1 Streptomyces otsuchiensis | reverse complement strand
CGGAGCCCCGGTTTCGCCGCCCATCTGACCGTCGCACTCGCCGCCACGCCCGAGGACTGGTCGGGGCCCGCCGGCCCCGACCAGTCCTCGGGCGTGGCGGCGAGTGCGACGGTCAGATGGGCGGCGAAACCGGGGCTCCGGCGGACGCGCTCGGCCAGACGACGGTCGGCCTCCCGCGCTCCCTCGGCCGTCCGCGACAGTGCCGCGGCGATCCGGCGCACCCGACCCGTCGCGTCGTCACCGGCTGCGGACGGGGCGGCAGCAGGGGCGACGGTCGCGGTCGAGGTGAGGAGCGACGGCGGTACGGCCCCCGCCGCCACCGCCGCCGCGGTCAGTGCCTCACCGAGCACCAGAGGGTCCCGCTCCCGGCGCAGCACCAGGGTCAGCAGCTCCCCGGCAGGCTCTCCCCCGGCGGCTCCGAGGACCCGGGCCACGGCGGCGCGCACCGCCGTGGGTCCTTCCCGCAGCAGCCGGTCGACGAGGCAGACCAGGGCGGAGCGGGCGCGGCGGCCCTGTCCCAGGCGGTGCTCGACGAATCGGGCCACCGGTTCGGCACCCGTCAGCGGCGCGTCGAGCGCGTACTCGGCGACCAGGCCGGCCACCCGCCGGGCGACCGCCGGGCTGCTCACGGTCGCCAGTGAGGTGAGGGCGGCGGCGCAGGCCTCCGGATCTCCGGCCGCATGACGAAGCCGACGCCGGAAAGCCTCCAGTACCTGGGCGGGGTGGGTGGTCAGGGCGTGGGCGAGGACAGCGGCCAGCCGGCGGTCGCGTGCGCTGCCGTCGGCCGTGGCCACGAAGTGGAGCAGCCCCGGCGCGAGATGGCGTCCGCGCGTGGCCGGGTCGCGCAGCAGCAACACGTACGCCTCGCTGTGCAGCGCACTGTCCCCGGGGCGGGCCAGCAGGGACTCGGCCGCGTGGCCGAGGAGCCGGCGGTCGTCGGCGCTCGGCCCGGGCTCGTGGGCGACGGCGCGGGCGGCGTACGCGGCGGCCGCGACGCGGCGGTCCGGCCGCTCGTCGACGGCCCACCGTCGGACGGCGCGGCACAGCGCCGACGGTTCGTCCTGCGCGAGCTCGGAGAGGAGTTCGTCCGCGCGGGGGTGGGCGGCGTCGGCGAGGGCGTCGGTGAGCGCGTCGAGCGCGTGGTGGCGGTGGGTGTGCAACAGCGCCTGCGCCGCGGCTGCCACCGTCGCCCCACTGTGGTCCGCGTGGTGGCGCAGCGGTCGCACGTCGTCGAACCAGCGGCACAGCACGGGCTGCGCCGCACGCGGGTCGGCGGCGAGCAGTTGTCCGGCGGTGGTCAGGTACCGGTCGCCCGCTCCGGTCCCGTCGGCCGGCAGTACCAGGCGGAGCAGGTCGAGCCGGTGCGCGGTGTCGAGTCGGAGCCCGCGCCAGAAGGCCGGCGGGAAGGCCGCCGCGGACGCCGTTCCGGCCCCGACGAGGTCGGCGAGCTGGCGTGCCACGCCGAGCTGTCCAGTGGCGTCGGGCAGCCGGAGCAACGTCTCACCGAGGAGGTGCCCGCACCACCAGCGGATGTCGTCCGGCAGGGTGCTGGGGTCGGCACCGGTCGGCGGGCCGCCGGGCACGGCGGGGCCGTGCTCCGTGGTCGGCTCCGACGGACGGGGCCCGCGCGCCGTGGGGGCCGTGGCGCGTGCCCCGGTGCCCTGGCGGGGCACCGTCACGGGTCTCGGCGGGAGTTCTCCGTCCGGCCCGGGGGTGTGCTGCCGGACCTGTGGGCCGAGGGCGGAGACCAGCCGCTGCAACCGGCGCCGTAGGGCTTCCGCTCCGAGATCCTGGTCGAGCCTGAGCAGCGCGTACACCACCGGCCCGATGCGGTGTCGTGGGATCGGCGGCGGGGCGGGCACCGCGTCGTTCGAGGAGGCGGGTGGGGCGAGCAGCCGGTCCAGCGTGCTGTCGAGGTCGAGGTGCCGGCCTTGGATCCAGTCGGCGAACTCCTCGTCCGCGAACCGGTATCCGGCGCCGGCGGGCAGCAGGATCCCTTCCTCGAGTACGGCTGCGGCCCATCCGTCCCGCCAGGGGAACAGCTCCTCGAATGCCTCACGCGGCAGTACCACCGGCCCCAGGGACCGCCGGGCCGCCTCGTGCAGCCGAGCCGCCGCCCGGGCCGCCAGGCGGCGCCGGTGGCCCGGCCCGCGGGCTGGTCTCTCCTGCTCCGCCAGGCGCTCGGCGACACGCAGCGCCGCGAGGTCGAGGTGCGCGCCGAAGATCTGGGGGCGGTCCGGCAGGCCACCCGCTCCCGGCGGCTGCGCTGACCGGATCCGGGCGAGCATTCTGAGCGAGAGCGGATGGCGCCGCTCCGCGGGGTCGACGAGGGCACCGATCCCCAGGGCCTCGCGCACTCCCGCTGCCTGTACCGGCGGCAGGTCGCCCAGCCAGTGGCAGCCGGGGAGTTCGATCCCGAGGGGGCGCCCGGGCGTGACGGGAGCGTGCAGGGTGTCCGCCGGGAAGAGACGGCCCGCGTGCTCCCAGTACTCGGGGCGGCAGGCGAGCGCCAGCCTGGCGCCGGCCGCACGCAACCAGCCCGAGGTCGCGGCGGACCACTGCCGGAGCCGGACGGCGAGACCGGGGGGCATCTCCTCGGGCGCGTCGAGGACGATCAGCAGGGGCCGCCGCGCCATGCGTGAGACGCGCGCGAGGACGTCGGGGTCGACGGCGGGCGCGCCCTCGCTCTCAGGGCCGGGGGCGTGGGCTCGTTCGGTGGCCCGCCGAACGCGCGCGGCATCGGTGAACGCCCGGTACAGGGCGTCCCGGATCCCGCCGTCCGTCGCATGCAGGTCGGCACCCCGCAGCCACACGGTGGGCGCCGGCTCCGGGCCGGTGGCACGACGCGCCGCGTGGGCTGCGAGCGTGCTGCTGCGTCCTGTGCCCGGCGGGCCGACCAGCGCCAGCACGGTGCGGGACGAGGCGTCGAAGGCGCGCAGCGCGTCCCCGGCCTCGGGCCGCTCCGCGCCTGCGGTGCGGGCCCCGGTGGGGCCCGTGGGGGCGGCTTCCGCGGTCAGGGTCTGCGCGGTGAGCCGGAGCGCACCGGCGAGGTTGAGGTCCACTCCGAAGCCGGGGACCACGGTGCCGTTGCGACGCAGCAGTTCCCCGAGCGGGCCGTCCGGCTCCGCCATGGCGGCGGCACGCAGCGGAACGGCGAGTCCTGATGCCTGGGCGGCGTGGAGCGCGGTGCCCAGGACGGCCAGGACGGAGCCGGTCTCCGCGTCGAGCACAGGGCTGCCGCTCGCCTCCGCGTTCAACCGGAGCCGGACGGCGGCCGACTGCGGCAGTCCGAGCCGGAGCGCCGCCGGGATCGGGTGGAATCGGTCGGTGGCGGTGTAGGTGGCGGGGCCGTCGCCTGTCACCGTCGCCGCCGACCAGCCGTCGAGGTGCGTCAGGACCTCGGAGCCGGTGGCCGTGGCGCGGTCGGAGCCGATCAGCAGCGGTGCCAGTGGCAGGCCACCGGTGCGGACCAGGGCGAGGTCCCATTCGGGGATCGCTGTCACGGCGTCCGCGGTCACGACTTGGGGACGTCCGACCGGGGTGTGCACCACGATCCTGGCCAGTCCGTCCACCGCCTCGTGGCTGGTCACGACGGTGCCGCGGTCGTCGGCGAGGAAGCCGCTGCCGCGTGGGCGGCCGGCCAGATCGCAGATCCGCGGCAGCGTGGGCCCGGCACCGCACGACGCCATTCCGACCTCCCGTATGAGCTGGTGTCTGCGGGGTTCTGCCCAGGGGATGACGGGGTTCAGCGGGTTTCACCACGGACGATGGATACACGCCCCTGTTTCACGCGTTCACGCCCGCCATACGGGCGAGCCCACCGCGCGCCTGCGCGGCCGACTCGGCCGCCACATGGGCGCGATCCGGAAAGCGGCGCGTGGTGCGGGCCCGCACCATGCGGGCCCGCACCACGCGTTGCGGAGAGGTGCGCCCCGCCGCCCCATGCGGTGGGGCACGCGTGTGGCCCCAGGCCGTGCGCCACGGGCCCCGTGGGCCTCGCTGAACGCCTCCAGCGGTCCTACCCGACGCCGTACCGGCGGGTGTCACGCGAACTGCGGAAATGGCGCGAACAGCGCGACGGGGCGTCGACCGGGAGATCCGGTCCACGCCCCGTCGCGTCACATCACACGGGATGGAGTGCCTCAGCCCTGCGCGCGCTCCAGCACGGCGAGAATCCGGGCACGCCCCTCGTCCGACTCGACCAGCGCGACCAGCCGTCCGTCACCGGCCAGCGCGGCGATCGGTCCGGCCGGCATGTCGGAGGGCATGTCGATGCGCACTCCGTTGCCGAGCAGGGCCGCGCGCCGGTCGTCGAGCTCCCAGCGCGGGAAGGCCGCGGCCGCCGCGGCCGCCAGTGGCATCGGTGCGAGCTCCGCACGGAGTTGGCCGATGGTCCGCGCGTCCGCCACGCGGTAGGGCCCGACGCGGGTCCGTCGCAGTGCCGTGAGGTGTCCGCCGGTGCCGAGCGCCTCGCCGAGATCGCGGGCGAGCGCCCGGATGTAGGTGCCGGACGAGCACACGACGGCGACGACGAGGTCGGTGACCGGTGTCCCGTCGTCCGCCGCCCCGGTCCGGATTTCGTGGACGGTGAACTCCGAGACGGTGACCGGCCGGGCCGGAATCTCGACATCCTCGCCGTCCAGCACCCGGCGGTAGGCCCGCTTGCCGTCGATCTTGACGGCGCTGACCTTCGACGGGACCTGCAGGATGTCGCCGGTCAGGCGCCCGACCTCGCGTGCCAGGTCGTCCGCGTCCACCTCCGGCGCCCCGGCCGTGGCCGTCAGGTCGCCTTCGGCGTCGTCCGTGACCGTGGTCTGCCCCAGCCGGATGGTGGCCAGGTACTCCTTCTCGGTGAGGGCGAGGTGGCCGAGCAGCCGCGTCGCCTTGCCGAGGCCGAGGACCAGGACGCCGGTGGCCATGGGGTCGAGCGTGCCGGCGTGTCCCACGCGGCGCGTCCGGGCGATGCCCCGCAGGGTGGCCACCACGTCGTGGGAGGTGTACCCGGCGGGCTTGTCGACGACGACCAGCCCGTCGGGTCCGTTGTCCTTGCGTGCCATCAGCCCGGGGTGTCCCCGCCGCGGTCGGGTGCGCCGCTGCTGTCGCCGCCCGTCTCCCGGTCGGAGCCCTCGTCCTCGGAGTCCTCGTCGCCCGCCCGGTTGTACGGGTCGGGGTCACCGGCGTACTGGGCGCCCGCGGCCTCCTGGCGGAGCTTGGCGTCCCGGGCGCGCGCGGCGTCGAAGAGTTCCTCCATGGCGCGCGCGTTCTCGGGGAGCGCGTCGGGGACGAACGCGATGCTGGGGGTGTGCTTGATGCCCGCCGCACGACCGACCTCGGTGCGGAGCATGCCCCGGGCGCTCTCCAGGCCCGCGGCGACCTCGGCCCGGGCCGCGTCGTCACCGTAGACGGTGTAGAAGACGGTGCTCTCGCGGAGGTCCCCGGTGACCCGGGTGTCGGTGACGGTCACCTGATGGTTCTTGATCCTCGGGTCCTTGATGCCCCGCTGGATCTTCTCGGCGACCACCTCGCGGATCAGTTTCGCCAGGTTGTCGGCGCGCGCGCTGCCGCTCACGGTGACGTCTCCTTCTTCTGTGACAAGTGCTGTGCGGGTGACGGCGGCTCAGTCGTCGTCACCGTGGACCCGCCGTCGGACCGACAGCAGCTCCACTTCCGGCCGGGCGGCCACCAGCCGCTCGCACCGGTCGAGGACGTCGGAGAGGTGTCCGGCGTCCCCCGAGATCACCGCGACGCCCACCTCGGCCCGGCGGTGGAGGTCCTGGTCGCCGACCTCGGCGGCGCTGACCGCGAACGTGCGGCGCAGCTCCGCGACGATCGGCCGGACCACTGAGCGCTTCTGCTTCAGCGACCTCACATCGCCCAGCAGCAGGTCGAAAGAGATCGTCCCTACGTACATGGCGATGATCGTAACGTCGCCCGTACGGGCCGGTCGACGGAGTTTCCTCCACCGGCCGGCCCGTCACGGTTCCCGCGTGAGGGGGATCAGCCGCGCGGCTTCTCCCGCATCTCGTAGGTGGCGATGACGTCGTCGATCTTGATGTCGTTGTAGCTGCCGAGGTTGATACCGCCCTCGTAGCCCTCACGAATCTCGGTGACGTCGTCCTTGAAGCGCCGCAGACCCTCGATGTTGAGGCTCTCCGCGATGACCTTGCCGTCACGCAGCAGCCGCGCCTTGGTGTTCCGCTTGACCTCGCCGGAGCGGATGAGAACACCCGCGATGTTGCCCAGCTTGGAGGAACGGAAGACCTCGCGGATCTCCGCGGTACCGAGCTCGACCTCTTCGTACTCCGGCTTCAGCATGCCCTTCAGGGCCGCCTCGATCTCCTCGATCGCCTGGTAGATGACCGAGTAGTAGCGGACGTCCACGCCTTCGCGCTCGGCCATCTGCGTGGCACGGCCGGCCGCGCGCACGTTGAAGCCGATGACGATGGCGTCGGAGCCGGTCGCCAGGTCGATGTCGGTCTCGGTGACCGCACCGACGCCGCGGTGCAGGACCCGCAGCTCGACGTCCTCGCCGACGTCCAGCTGCAGCAGCGCCGACTCAAGGGCCTCGACGGAACCGGAGGCGTCACCCTTGATGATCAGGTTCAGCTGCTCCATCTCGCCGGCCTTGAGCGCCTTGTCCAGGTCCTCCAGCGACACCCGGCGGGTGCGCTTGGCGAACGCGGCGTTGCGCTCCCGAGCGGCGCGCTTCTCGGCGATCTGGCGGGCCGTGCGGTCCTCGCCCACGACGAGGAAGTTGTCGCCGGCGCCGGGCACGTTGGTCAGGCCCTGCACCAGGACCGGCATGGACGGGCCGGCCTCCTCGACGTTCTTCCCGGTGTCGTCGAGCATCGCCCGGACACGGCCGTGGGCGTCGCCCGCGACCATCGTGTCGCCGACCCGCAGCGTGCCGCGCTGGACCAGGACGGTCGCGACGGCGCCGCGGCCCTTGTCCAGGTGCGCCTCGATGGCGATGCCCTGGGCGTCCTGGTTGGGGTTGGCCCGCAGGTCGAGCGTGGCGTCGGCGGTCAGCACGACGGCCTCCAGGAGGCCCTCGATGTTGGTGCCGGGCTTGGCCGCGACGTCCACGAACATGGTTTCGCCGCCGTACTCCTCTGCGACGAGGCCGTACTCGGTCAGCTGACCGCGGACCTTCGCCGGGTCGGCACCCTCGACGTCGATCTTGTTGACCGCGACGACGATCGGGACACCGGCGGCCTTGGCGTGGTTGAGCGCCTCGATCGTCTGCGGCATCACGCCGTCGTTGGCGGCGACCACCAGGATCGCGATATCCGTGGACTTCGCACCACGGGCACGCATGGCGGTGAACGCCTCGTGACCGGGGGTGTCGATGAAGGTGATCTTGCGCTCTTCACCGTTGACCTCGGTGGAGGCCTGGTAGGCACCGATGTGCTGGGTGATGCCGCCGGCCTCGCCCTCGATCACGTTCGTCTTGCGGATCGCGTCCAGCAGACGGGTCTTGCCGTGGTCGACGTGGCCCATGACGGTGACGACCGGCGGACGGGCCACCAGCAGCGTCTCGTCGCCCTCGTCCTCGCCGAACTCGATGTCGAAGGACTCCAGGAGCTCCCGGTCCTCCTCCTCCGGGCTGACGATGCGGACGGTGTAGTTCATCTCCTCGCCGAGGAGGCGCAGCGTCTCGTCGGAGACCGACTGGGTCGCTGTGACCATCTCGCCAAGGTTGAACATCACCTGCACCAGCGAGGCCGGGTTGGCGTTGATCTTCTCCGCGAAGTCCGTCAGGGACGCGCCGCGGGAGAGACGCACGGCCTCACCGTTGCCGCGCGGCAGCATCACGCCACCGATCGACGGGGCCTGCATGGCCTCGTACTCCTGACGGCGCTGCCGCTTCGACTTGCGGCCACGACGCGCCGGACCGCCGGGACGGCCGAACGCACCCTGGGTGCCACCGCGGCCACCGGGGCCACCGGGACGACCACCGAAACCGGGACGGCCACCGAAGCCACCGGGACGACCGCCGCCGCCACCGCCGGGACCGGCCGGACGGCCGGCGAAACCGCCGCCACCGGGACGACCGCCGCCACCGGGACCGGCCGGACGGCCGGCGAAGCCACCGCCACCGGGACGGCCGGCGCCACCGGTACCGGGGCCGCGGCCCCCACCGGGACCGCCGCCCGGACGGCCACCGGCCG
>NZ_BHZI01000261.1 GCF_004305975.1 Streptomyces otsuchiensis | reverse complement strand
CGAAGAGTACGCCGGGCGGGCGCGGGGCGGGCATCTTTCCAGGAACTGCCGCCGTGCGCCAGCCGACTGGCTGTTTTCGCTCCCTGACCGGCTGCGAGCGGTGAAGTAAGCTGCCGCCGTCCGTTGCCCATCGCCCGATTCACGGGCAGCCAGGACAGGAATGCGAGCACAGGTGCGGAAATCGACACCTCACAGCCCGGTTGACGCATCGTCACCGTCGTCCGGCACACCCGCCACCGTGCCCGCCGGGGAAGCCGCCCAAACCCCGCCGCAGGCAGCGGTGTTCAAGCCGCGCGGCCGGCGCACCCGGGTGCGCAGCAGATTGTTGCTGGGTGTCGTGCTCGGCTCGGCGGCGGTCCTGGCGGCGGGCGCGCCGGCGGTGCTGGCCGCCGGTGAGCGGCTGGCGGAGACACAGCAACTGGTCCAGGACTCCGAGTTGGCGCAGCGAGCGGTCTCGCTCTCGCACATCCTCGCCGACGAGCGGGATGTGCTGATGTCCGCCGCGGCCGCCGGGGTCACCCCCGGTGATGTGCTGTCCGAGGCCGACGTGGCGCGCGCCGACCGCCGGGCCGCCGACCTGCGTTCACAGCTTCCCGACGCGGTGGGGACGTCTCTGGACGGCCTCGCCGTCGCCCGCGCGGACGCGCTGGCGGGACGGAGCGACGCCCCGGCCGTCCACGCCGCCTACACGCCCATCATCGAGGACCTGGACGGTGTCACGCGCACCGTCAGCCGTGCCCGGCCCGACCGCGGCGCCGTGCCCGCCTCGGACGCGCTGCCCGACCTGGTGCGCGCCGTCGAGGCATCGGCCGCCACCCGGGCGCTGCTGGTCGCGGCCCTCGCCGGTGAGGGTGAGCAGCGAGAGCTGGTCGGACTGGCCCAGCGCAGCCACGCGCGTGAGGGCGCGGCCCTGGCCGACTTCACCGCCACTGCGGGCGAGACGGGACGAGCGGGCTACGAGTCCACCGTCACCGGCCCCGGGGTCGCCGCCGCAGAGGAACGGCTCGCGGAGCTGACGGCGCAGCCCTTTCTGACCTTCGAGGCGCGGGCGGTCTCCCCGGCCGAACTGTCCGCCGAACTGTCCGCCCGGACCGAGTTGCAGCGGGGGCTGCTGTCCTCCGTCGCGGCCGATCAGACCCGGTCCCTGCACGACCTGCGCGCCGACGACCTCACCGCGCTCCAGGTGCACGCCGCGCTGGTGGGCGGCGCGCTGCTGGTGGCGCTGGCCGCCGGAATCTGGACCGCGCGCACCGTGACCCACCCGCTGGCGGTGCTGCGGCGGGGCAGCCGCCGGGTCGCCGACGCGCCCTCGGCCGAGGCCGCGATCAGCTACTCGGGCCGCGACGACGAGTTCGCCGATGTGGTCGCCGCCGTCAACAAGTTGCACGCGCGCGCGGTCGAACTGCACCGCTACCAGGCGAACGAGACCGCCGACTACGAGGCGCTCCGCGCCGAGCTGGACGAACTGCGCGGGGAGCAGCGGGAGCTGATCGAGCGGCTGTCCGCGCAGACGAAGGTGATGCACGCCAACCTCACCCACCACGCGCGTCTGGCGCTGGACCTCGCAGGCGAGCAACTGGACATCATCGGCGGCCTGGAGGAGCACGAGACCGACCCCGACTCGCTCGCGACGCTCTTCGCCCTCGACCATCTCGCCGCCCGGATGCGCAGGCACAGCGAGAACCTGCTGCTGCTGGCCGGGGTCGAGCCCGACGAGCCGCTGCCGCGGCCGATCCCGCTGGTGCAGGTGGCGCTCGCCGCCGTCAGCGAGTCCGCGCGCTACGAACTGGTGGACGTGGAGCAGCCGGTGCCGGCCGTGCTGGTCACCCCGGTCGCCGCCCGCGACCTCGGGCATCTGCTGGCCGAACTCCTCGACAACGCGACCGGTTTCTCCCCGGAGGGCGCCCGGGTGCTGCTCTCCTCCGAGATCCGGGCGGAGCTGCCCGTCACCCGGGCGGTCGTCCCCGAGCCGCGCGACCGGCTCTCCCCGGCCGCCGGGACGGGCGGCGCCGCGGCGGCCGCCCCCGCGGCATCCGCCGGGCCCGACGCGCGACCCGAACACCGGGTGGTGCTGCGGGTGCTGGACGATGGCCCGGGTCTGACCGACTCCCAGCTGAGGGACCTCAACGCGCAGCTCGCCGACGCCTCCGGCCCGCCGCCGGGCGCCCGGGGCGAGCCTGCCGCGGCCATGGGTGTCTACACCGTGGCCCGTCTCGCCGCGCGGCACGGTCTGCACGTCCGGCTGCACAACCGGCCCGACGGTGGCGCCTTCGCCGAGGTGGAGATCCCGGCGGCGTTGATCAGCCCCGAACACGGGCCTGAGGACGAGACGTTCGCGGCGCTGGCGGCGGGTGCGGCGGCCATGGACGGCGACCCGGCGGACCGGGCGGCTGTCTTCCCCGCGCAGGCCGACGGCGGCGAGGAGACCGGCAGGGCCGGCCAGGCCCGGCCCACCCACTCACCGGGCGGCGACCGGGACACCATGGTCCTGCCGGTGGTGACCGGCGAGGGCCGCCCCCGCGACGCGCGCCACGAGGACCTCCACGGCGGCGACGGCCACGGCCAGGACGGCGAAGGTCTGCCGGACGACGACGCCGCCGCCCCCTCCGGCCCGGTGGTGGTCGGCGCCGAGGAGCTGCGCAGACGGCTCGGCGGATTCCAGCGCGGCGCCCGCCGGGGCCACCACGACGGTCAGTCGGCGGGACCGCCCGCCGAGGAGGAGATGCAGCCGTGATCCAGTACAGCGATGCCCCGACCTCGGACGAGCACGCCGAGGGCCTGCGCGGTCTGCGCTGGCTGCTCACCCGGCTGGTCGACGAGGTACCCGGGCTGCGGTCGGTGGCCGTGGTCTCCTCGGACGGTCTGTCGCTGCTCTCCTCCGAGCCGGGCGACGCCGCCGCCGCGCCGGACGGCTCGGCCGACGAGGAGGGAAGCGCCGGGCCCGCGCCGGGCGGGCAGCGGGGCCCGCGGGGCGCCGCCGCCGACCTCGCCACCGTGGTCTCGGGCCTCGCCGCGCTCACCGCCGGTGCCGCCGAGCTGATGGAGGCCGGGGTGGTCAAGCAGACCATGGTCACCATGGCCGACGGGAGCATGATGGTGATGGCCATCAGCGACGGCTCGCTGCTCGGCGTCCACACGGACTCGGAGACCGATCCGGGCCTGGTCGCCTACCACATGGGGCTGTTCGTGGGCCGTGCCGGCCATCTGCTGACGCCGGAGCTGCGGGCACGGCTGCGGGAGCAGGGCGGGCATCCGGCCGAGGGGGAGCGGGTGGAGCCCCCGGAGGAGACACCCGCCGTACCGGCCGGCGGCGCGGGCTGAGCCGGACGGGCCTCCCGCCGGTCGCCGCCGTGGAATCCCGGCGTCGGCCGGTGCCCGCTGGCCCGATCCAACGACGTTGTCCCGCTCGGGAGTTCGGCGACGCCGTTCACTCCGTCCGGTCGGTGGCCGCCGGCGCCCGCGGGTCCGGACGCACCGCGCCCAGGACCGGGTGGACGGTGAGCGGCACCAGGGCGGCGGTGGCGCCCGGGTAGGGCTCGCGCACCACCATGCCGTCCCCCACGTACAGCGCCGAGCGCGTCGCGTCGGGGAAGTGGATCACCACATCCCCGGGACGCAGCTCGCTCAGCTCCACCCGCTCCAGCGACTCCCACTGGCCCCGGCTGGTCGAGGGCAGCCGCTGACCGGCCCGCGCCCAGGAGCGCGCCACGAGTCCCGGTCCGCCGTCCCCGGCATCGGCTCGCCCGGCGGCGGCCTCGCCGATGCCGGTGGGGTCCGCGACGGCGGCGAGCGCGGTCGAGACGACAGCCCCCAGGCGGCTTCCACGGTCCGCCGCCGCGCCGTCGTCGGCCCGGGCGGAGTCCGCGTCCTCGGTGGTGCCGTCGACGTGGCCCAGCGCGTGCGCCACCGCCGTGCGGCCGGCGGCCGACGGTGCGGGGTCCCCGCCGTCGGGCGCGAGTGTGCCGTCGGTGGCCAGCTCCCGGGCCGCCTCGGCCGCCTCCAGGCGTTCGAGGTCGGCGAGGTCGTCGAGCTCCGGGCCGGAGAGGGAGGCGAGCAGTGCCTCGGCCTCACCGACCCGCTCGCGTACCTCCCGTTCCTGTTCCGCCTGGTGCCCGGCGAGCGCCTGTTCGGTGTCGAGCGCGGTGCGGGAGCGTTCGGCCAGCACGCCCGCGCGTTCCTCCTCGGCCCGCAGCTCGCGCACGGTGGCGGCGGTGCGGTCACCGGCGCGGTCCAGGACCGTCTGACGGTGCAGCTCGCCCAGGGGGTCCTCGTCCGGCCCGGCGAGGACCACCCGGAGCGCGGGGGAGAAGCGCATCCCGCCGTTGCGGTACTCCTCCCGGGCCAGCTGCCCGGCGACGGCGCGGTTCTCGGCGAGCCGGGTCCGGGTCTCCGCGAGCTCCTCGGAGACCCGCGCCACCCGCCGTTGCTGCCCGCGCAGGCGTTCCGTCGTCACCCGGGAGGACTCCTCGGCCGCGCCGATCCGCTGGTAGAGGGTCCGCAGTTCGCCCAGCACGCGGGCGGCGCTGCGTTCCGTGGCGGCGGCCTCCGGCGCCTCGGCGGCGGTCTCCTCGTCGGGGCCGGCCGCGTCGTCCGCGTCCGCGTCGTCCGCGTCCGCGTCGTCCGCGTCCGGGGCGGTGGCCCCGTCCGTGCCGGACGCGTCCTGCGCCCCGTCGGAGCCCGGAGCGGTAGCCGCCGGGCCGGGGGCCGCCGCGGCGGGCCCGGCGGGCAGGGCGGCGCACAGCAGCAGCACGGAGAGGGCGCGTGGCAGCGCGCCCCGGGACCACGGATGACGGCCGGGCATGGGGCTACCTCCTGCGACACGGGGACGGCGTCACGGCGGGCACGGGCCGCGCGCGTGACGCACCCGCGCCCTGCCCGCCGTGGACCGATCGTGGGCACGCAAACCGGTGTCCCGCATCCCGGGAGACGCGGACGGGTGACGGGGTCGCCCGGGCGGAGGAACGGTGGCGCTCAGTCCCCGGCCGGAGGGGAGGTGCGGGGCTTGGACCAGGGCCAGCGCGGGCCGTCCGGTCCGCGGCCGTCGGCGTCGTAGACGTAGTGCCAGCCCCGGGGCAGGCCGAGCCGGTTGGTGCCGACGGCCTCCAGCCGGTACACGTGCACCGTCTCGGGGCGGCCGTCCTCGGCGGGCACGGGCACCCGGTAGACCTTCGGGGGACGGCCGGTCATCCCGACCAGCACCGGCAGTCGCCTGCCGTCGAGCGGTCCACCGGTGAAGGGCACTTCCTCGCTACGCACCGCGCCAGTCTCGCAGGCGCCCGGTGCGGTCGGCGCGCGGCAGGGTGCTGGAGAGGCCGGAGGGCGCGCGGCGGGCCGCCAGGAGACCGCTCCCGCGCCTCTCCGGCCGGTCAGGCCGGCCCGAAGAGCGGGGCTATGCGTGCCGCCAGCGAGTCCACGCGGCCGCCGACCGGCTCGATGGCCAGCGCGGCGCGCAGCGCGCGGCCGGTGGCCTTGTCGCGGCCGCCGGTGACGGCGAGGACCGCCACGCAGTGGTCGACCAGCCAGTCACGAAGCTCCTCCAGGGTGGGTTCCTTGCCCTCGTCCAGCCAGATCAGCGAGGCCGCCTCCACGGCGGTGATCCAGGTGCGAACAGCCATGTAGAGGCGGGTGTTGGAGGAGTCGGAGCCCAGGTGGGCCATGATCTGCCCTGCCGCGACCCGGCGCACCTCGTCCACGATGGCGTTGGTGCGGGAGGTCTCCACCACGCTGCCGCCCTTGAGCAGGGCGGTGAACCCCTCGCCGTGCTGGTCCACGAAGGCCAGGTAGCGGTCCAGGGCGTTGGCGAGACGCTGGCTGAGCGGTCCCTCCTGCGGTTCGGCGAAGCACAGTTCGAGCTCGGCGGCCGAACTGCTGAGCGCCGCCTCGTACAGCTGCTGCTTGCCGCCCGGGAAGTAGCGGTAGACCAGTGGGCGGGAGACACCCGCCTCCCTGGCCACGTCGTCCAGGGAGACGGATTCGGGCGGCCGGCGGGCGAAGAGGGACTGGGCGGTGGCGATCAGCTGACCGCGCCGCTCCGACACGCTCAGCCTGCGGTACGCGGGTTCGGTCGGCGCGGGACGGCTGCTCATAAGGGTGAAGGGTAACCGTCCGGACCCCTTGTTCAGGCGAGGAGTCCGGACTGCTTCCACATCCTTCTGCCGACCCCGCGCAGGACGCCGATCTCGTCGAGGAAGCCGGTGAGTTTGCGTGCGCCTCCCTGCATCACCTCGCGCCGGTGTTCGCTGGCCCGCACCTGGGCCACCGCCTCCCGGCGGTCGAGGCCGATCGCGGTGTACACGGCCGGGTTGACGAAGGCGACGGAGAACACCCGCGCGAACTCGCCACACGTCAGCCGGGTGAACTCCCGCTCCCAGCGGGGCGCGGTGAGCATCTGCCGTCGCAACTCCTCGCGGGCGTAGCGCACATGGCGTGCCTCCTCGACGACATGGATGCGGGTGACGCCGCGGATCAGCGGCTGCACCCGCTCGTCGGGGAACGTCAGCCGCTGCATCCAGTCCAGTACTTCCTCGCCGAGCAGCGTGGCGGTGAACGAACCGGGCGTGGTGGAGACGGTCTTGAACAGGCGGCCGAGGTTCTGGTGGGTGCGGGAGACGGGGTAGGCGTCGGTGCCGCTCTTCTCGATGGCGCGGGCGAACATCATCGAGTGGCGGCACTCGTCGGCGATCTCGGTCAGCGCGTACCGGACGTGCGCGCTGGTCGAGGGCTTGTCGTAGATGTGGCGCACGAGCAATTGCATGAGGATCAGCTCGAACCAGATGCCGAGCGACGCCAGCGCGGCGCATTCGTGGCGTGAGAGTTCGAGGCGCTGCTCGTGCGACATCTCGTACCACAACGGCGTGTCGTAGAGCGAGAGAAGCTCCGGCGGCCAGAACCACATGCCCTCGACCCAGGGGGCGTCCCAGTCGAGTTCGGTCTCGGGGTCGAAGGAGTGCCGCGCGGAGGAGGCCAGCAGGCGTTCGGCGACGCGTTCGCGGTCCTTGAGGGCGCCGAGCGAGTCCCGCAGCGCCTCGAAGTCGATGTCGGGTGCTATGGCCATGGCGCGGTCTCCTCCGGTACGGCGACGAGGGGCGTGGCGGCTCCCTGTTATGAGACTACGCGTCAGTAACTTCGTCAATCCCCCCTGCGCGGAACGACGGTGACGGCCCCGGCCCGCGGCCGTCCGGCCACTGCGCACCGTGACCGCCGCCGTGTCGTCGGTCACACCGTGGTTAGCCCGGCGCCGCGACGAGCCATGAATGGGTACATCTCCATGGGCTCCGTGGGAAGGCACGCGATGAGCACACCGGGAACGACGGCCGGCGGGACGGCCGGCCAGGTGGTCGACACCGTCCGCTACCCCCTTCACGAACCGGGCGGACCCGCCTGGCGGTCCGTGGTGGAGCGCGTCCGGGCGGAGTTGGCCGCCGACGGCTGCAGCGTCCTGCCGGACTTCGTGCGGCCCGCACTCCAGGACCGGCTGCGGCGGCAGTGCGCCTCCGTCGCCCCCGCCGCGCACTACCGCACCGAGACGGTCAACGCCTACAACATCGCCGTCGACGACTCCCTGCCCCCCGAGCATCCGGCGCGCATCCCCATCCAGCGCGGCAACGCCTTCGTCGCCCGCGACCAGATCCCGCGCGACTTCGTGATCCACCGCCTCTACACCGCCGAGGCGTTCCAGCGGTTCGTGGCCGACTGCTTCCGGCTGCCGCGCCTGTACCCGCTGGCCGATCCGCTCTCCGGCCTCTGCCTCAACGTCGTCCGCCCCGGCACCGAGCACCCCTGGCACTTCGACACCAACGAGTTCACCGTCAGCATGCTCACCCAGGAGGCCGAGGGGGGAGGCGAGTTCGAGTACTGCCCCGGCATCCGGTCCGCCGAGCGGGAGAACCTCGAAGTGGTTCGCGCCGTCCTCACCGGCGAGGACACCTCCCCGGTGAGGCGGCTGACCCTGCGCCCCGGTGACCTCCAGCTGTTCCAGGGCAGGTACGCGCTGCACCGGGTCAGTCCCGTCGAGGGCGAGACCGCGCGGCACACGGCGATCCTCGCCTACAGCGAGCGTCCCGACGTGGTCGGCAGCGTCGAACGCACCCGCCAGCTCTTCGGCCGGGTGCTCCCCGAGCACCACGCCGCCGCCGGCCGCGCCTCCCGCGTGGACACCCTGCTCGACTGAGCCACCGCCCGCCACC
>NZ_BHZI01000260.1 GCF_004305975.1 Streptomyces otsuchiensis | reverse complement strand
GAGCCGGGGGCGTTGGAGGAGTTGCTGGGGTTGTGTGAGGCGCGGGAGGTGCGGGCGCGTCGGATTCCGGTGGACTATGCCTCGCACTCGGCGCAGGTGGAGGAGTTGCGGGAGCGGATCCTGGCGGATCTGGCCGGTCTCACGCCGGTTTCCTCCACGGTGCCGCTGTATTCGACGCTCACCGGTGGTGTGATCGACACGGCGTCGATGGATGCCGGGTACTGGTTCGACAATCTGCGTTCCACGGTCCGCTTCGATGACGCCACGCGTGCGCTGCTGGCCGATGGCCGGTCGGTGTTCGTGGAGTGCAGCCCTCACCCGGTGCTGGCCATCGGCGTCCAGGAGACCGCCGAAGCCGCGGAGGCGGACGCCGTGGTGGTGGGCTCGCTGCGCCGTGACGAGGGTGGTGCGGAACGGTTCCTGACCGCACTGTCCGAGGCGTGGGTCGCAGGCGTCGAGGTCGACTGGACCTCCGTCATACCCGCCGGAAGCCGCGTGGAACTCCCCACCTACGCCTTCCAGCACGAGCGCTACTGGCTGGAGTCCACATCAACGTCCGCCGGGAAGAGCGTCGTTGAGACGGAGGACGCCGGATTCTGGGACGCCGTGGAGCGCGGTGACCTCGCCGAGCTCACCGACACCCTGGAGCTGGACTCCTCCCAGGAGCTCGGAACACTCCTGCCCGCGCTCTCCGCCTGGCGCACCCGGCGCCGTCAGGACACGACCATCGACACCTGGCGCTACCGGGTGGAGTGGACCCCGCTGACCGGACTCCCCGCCACCGGCGAGCTGTCCGGTACCTGGCTGGTCGTCGTTCCCCCGGCCTGCGAGCTGACGAAGTGGGCCACCACCGCGCTGCGCGCCGCCGGGGCCGACGTCGTGGAGCTGGAGGTCGGCGATGACCCCACTGTGGACCGCGACACCCTCGCCGCACGCCTGAAGGAGACGGCGGGCCACCGGGAGCCCCTCTCCGGTGTCCTGTCCCTCACCGCCACGGCCGATGCCGCCCTCCCGGCCGCCACGGTGCCCGCCGGGGTCGCCGCCACCGTGACGCTGGTCCAGGCGCTCGGTGACGCACGCATCGCCGCGCCCCTGTGGACGCTGACCCACGGTGCGGTCTCCACCCGCGACGAGTCCGCCGACAACCCCGCCCAGGCCGCGGTCTGGGGCGTGGGCCGGGTCGCCGCGCTCGAACACCCTGACCGCTGGGGCGGGTTGGTGGACGTCCCGACCGCTCCCGACAGCACCGCCGGCGAGCTGCTGACCGTCATCCTGGCCGGGGGCACCGGTGAGGACCAGCTCGCGGTCCGCGACCGCGCCGTATCCGCCCGCAGGCTGGTACGCGCACCTCAGGACACCGACACCGGCCGGCCCGCGCCGACAGCCTGGACCCCCACCGGAACGGTCCTGGTCACCGGCGGAACCGGCGCCATCGGCGCCGAGGTGGCCCGCTGGCTGGCCGGCCGGGGCGCACCGCATCTGCTGCTGGTCGGCCGTCGCGGGGAAAAGGCCGACGGCGCGCGGGAGCTGGCGGAGGAGCTGACCGCGCTCGGTGCGACGGTCACCCTGGCAGCCTGCGATGTGAGCGACCGGGACGCGCTGGCGGAGGTGCTGGCGGCGGTCCCGGCCAAGTGGCCGCTGACCGCGGTGCTGCACGCGGCCGGCGTCGACGGCGTCACCGCGCTCGACGAGGTCGACGCGGACCATCTCGGCACCGTGCTCGGGGCGAAGGTCACCGGCGCGCGCCAACTGCACGAGCTGACACGGGAGATGAACCTGGAGCAGTTCGTGGTCTTCTCCTCCGGCGCCGCCGTCTGGGGCGGCGGAGGACAGGGCGCCTACGCCGCGGGCAACGCGTTCCTGGACGCGCTGGCAGGGCACCGTCGCCGGCTCGGACTGGCGGGAACCTCGGTGGCCTGGGGCTCCTGGGCCGGTGGCGGCCTCGCCGCGTCGGGGGGCGCGGACCGGCTGCGGCGACTCGGGGTCATCCCGATGGAACCCGCACTGGCCGTACGAGCTCTGGCGCGCGCGATCGACCGGCACGAGGACGGTCTGGTCGTCGCCGACATCGACTGGGACGTCTTCGGGCCCGCCTTCACCGCCGGCCGGCCGAGTCCGCTGATCGCCGCGCTGCTGGACGACCGCACGCCGGACGTGGCCGACGAGCAGGGTGCCGACGAGACATCCGTGCTGCACGACCGGCTGTCCGCCGCACCGGCCCGGCAGCGCCGGCAGATCCTGCTCGACCTGGTGCGTACCGAGGCCGCGGCGGTCCTGCGGTACCGCGACGGCCAGGTCGTCGAGGCCGCGCAGGCGTTCAAGGACCTCGGCCTCGACTCGCTCACCGCGGTCGAGCTGCGGGACCGGCTGAGCCGGCTGACCGGGCTGCGGCTGCCGGTGAGCCTGGCCTTCAACCACCGCAACCCCGCCGGGGTCGCCGCTTACCTCGGTTCGCAACTCGGCGTCGCCGACGACCAACCGACCCCCGGCGAGCAGCCCGCCGAGCCAGGAGAGGACGCCGTCCGGAACGCGCTGGCGACCATCCCGCTCGCCCGACTCCGTGCGGAGGGCCTGATGGACGCGCTGCTGCGGCTGGCCGACGGTACCGACGACATGCCCGCCCCTACTGCTGACGGCGATTCGCTCGACGAACTGGACGCCGACGCGTTGATCAACATGGCGCTGAACGCCGACCGAGACGATGCCTGAGCCTGTGGAGAACTCGATGAACACTCGTAGCGACAAGGCCGTCGAGGCCCTCCGAGCCTCCCTCAAGGAGGTCGACCGGCTCCGCCAGCAGAACCGGGAGATGCGCAGGGCAGCCCGGGAACCCATCGCCATCGTCGCGATGAGCTGCCGGCTGCCCGGCGGCGTCAGCGCCCCCGAGGAGCTGTGGCGGCTGCTCGCGGACGGCACCGACGCGATCGTCGACTTCCCCGACGACCGCGGCTGGACGCAGAGTGTCGAGGAGACCGGCGGCTACACCCGCCGCGGCGGATTCGTTCCGGACGCCGCCGAGTTCGACGCCGCACTGTTCGGGATCAACCCCCGTGAGGCGCTGGCGATGGACCCCCAGCAGCGCATGCTGCTGGAAGCGGCCTGGGAGGCCGCCGAACGGGCCGGTATCGACCCGCACTCGCTGGCCGGCAGCGACACCGGCGTCTTCGTCGGCGCCTCACCGTCCGGGTACGACACGGTGGGCCGGATGCCCGAGTCCACCGTGGGCTACCAGCTGACCGGCAGCGCCAGCAGCGTGCTGTCCGGCCGGCTCTCCTACGTGCTCGGTCTGGAGGGCCCGGCGGTCACCGTGGACACCGCCTGCTCCTCGTCGCTGGTCGCCCTCCACCTGGCGGTCCAGGCGCTGCGGCAGGGCGAGTGCGGCCGGGCGCTGGTCGGTGGCGTCGCCGTGATCACCACCCCGGCCGCGTTCACCGAGTTCGGCAAGCAGGGCGGGATGGCCTCCGACGGGCGGTGCAAGTCGTTCTCCGCCGAGGCGGACGGCACCGGCTGGAGCGAGGGCGTCGGCGTACTGCTGGTCGAACGGCTCTCCGACGCGCGCCGCGACGGTCACGACGTGCTCGCGGTCATCCGGGGCAGCGCGGTGAACCAGGACGGCGCGTCCAACGGCCTCACCGCGCCCAACGGCCCCTCCCAGCAGCGCGTCATCCGGCAGGCACTCGCCAACGCCCGGCTCACCACCGCCGACGTCGACGCGGTGGAGGCACACGGCACCGGAACGGCCCTCGGCGACCCGATCGAACTCGAAGCGCTGCAGGACACCTACGGCAGGGACCGCACCGACGACCGGCCGCTGTGGCTCGGTTCGGCCAAGTCCAACCTCGGTCACACCCAGGCCGCTTCGGGCGTGGTCGGCGTCATCAAGAGCGTGCTGGCGCTCCGCAACAGCATGCTGCCGCGCACCCTGCACGCCGCCGTCCCCACACCCCACGTCGAATGGAAGGGCGGCGGGGTCCGTCTGCTCACCGACGCCCGCCCGTGGCCCGGTGCGGACGCGCCACGGCGGATCGGGGTCTCCGCGTTCGGTGTCAGCGGCACCAACGCCCACCTGATCCTTGAGGAGGCGCCGGCGCCGGTCCTCGACGACACGTCGGCGTCGGAGTCGGCCGAGGACCCGGCGGGTCCGGGCGCCGACCCGCTCCCGGGGCCGCTGCTCTGGCCGGTGTCCGCGCAGACGACCGAGGCGCTGCGCGAGCAGGCCGAACGTCTCTCCCACCGGTTGTCGGACGGCGCGGAGCGTCCGGCCGATGTGGCGTGGTCGCTGGCGACGACCCGGGCGGCGCTGACGCGCCGCGCCGTGGTGTTCGGCGCCGACGCGGCCGAACTGCTCGCCGGCCTGAAGGAACTGGCCACCGCGCTCCCGGCCGGCGGCGTGGTCACGGGAACGGTGGACGAGGGCAGGACCGGCTTCCTCTTCACCGGCCAGGGCGCCCAACGCGCCGGCATGGGACGAGGGCTGTACGAGTCGTTCCCGGTGTTCGCAGCGGCTTTCGACGCGGTCTGCGCCGAAATGGACGCCGAGCGTGAACGCCCCCTCAAGGACGTGGTGTTCGCCGGCGGCGCCGAGCTCGACCGGACCGAGTGGGCGCAGGCCGGCCTGTTCGCCGTAGAGGTCGCGGCGTTCCGGCTGCTGGAGTCCTGGGGCGTCACCCCGGATGTGCTGCTGGGCCACTCGATCGGTGAGATAGCCGCCGCGCACTGTGCCGGAGTCCTCTCGCTGCAGCACGCCTGCCGCCTCGTCGCCGCGCGCGGCAGGCTCATGCAGGCGCTGCCCTCGGGCGGCGCGATGCTCGCGGTCGAGGCGACCGAGGCCGAGGTCGTCGAGGCGCTCGCCGGCCAGGCCGACATCGCCGCCGTCAACAGCCCCACCTCGGTGGTGGTCTCCGGCTCCGAGGAGACGATCGCCGCGCTGGCGGCCCGCTGGGCGGGGGAGGGGCGTCGCACGCGCCGGCTGACGGTCTCGCACGCGTTCCACTCCGCGCTGATGGAGCCCATGCTGGCCGACTTCGCGGCCGTGACCGCGAAGCTGGACTTCGCCGACCCCGTCGTCCCCGTGGTCTCCAACCTCACCGGCGAGGTGGCCGAGCCCGGTCTGATGTCGAACCCCGAGTACTGGGTGCGGCAGGTACGGCAGGCGGTCCGCTTCGCCGACGGCGTGGCGCGGCTGCGGGACCAGGGCGTGTCCCGGTTCGTGGAGCTGGGCCCCGACGGGGTGCTCTGCGCGATGGCCCAGCAGACCTTCGCCGACGCCGTGTTCGCGCCCGTACTGCGCAAGGACCGTGACGACACCGCCACCGCGCTGACCGCCCTGGCCCGGCTGTGGGCCTCCGGCGCCGAGGTGGACTGGCGCTCCCTCCTCCCCGAGGGCCGCAGGGTCGAGCTGCCGACCTACGCCTTCCAGCGCGAGCGCTACTGGCCGGAGGCGCTGCCCGACGCGGCCGCCACCCAGCCGCCCACCTCACCGGAGGAGGACCGGTTCTGGGAGGCGGTGGACCGAGCGGACCTCACCGAACTCACCCACACCCTCGGACTGCGCGACGATCCCGAGACCCTGGCGAACCTCGTACCGGCGCTGTCGTCCTGGCGGCAGTCCCTGCGCCAGGACTCCGTCCTCGAATCATGGCGCTACCAGGCGCGTTGGCAGCCACTCACCAGCGCCCCCGGCGGCTCCCTCACCGGGACCTGGCTGCTGGTCACCGCCGACGACAGCGACCCCGCCCACGCCCACGCCGTGGCCGACGCCCTGCGCGGCGCCGGGGCGCGGGTCAGCGAACTCACCCTCACCCCGGCCGACGAGCGGGCCGCGCTCACCGAGCGGCTGACCGCCGCCGCCCCCGACGGCGTCGTGATCGTCGCGGGCGGTACGCGCCCGGGACCGTCTGACCCCACCGGCCTCGCGCCGCTGCTCCGCGTCTACCAGGCGCTGGGCGACGCGGAGCTGGCCGCCCCGCTGTGGTGCCTGACCCGCGGCGCGGTGTCAACCGGCGACGGCGATCCGCTGCTCCACCCGGAACAGGCACCCTTGTGGGGGATCGGCCGGGTCGCCGCACTGGAGCGCCCCACCGGCTGGGGCGGACTGGTCGACCTGCCGGCCCACGGCGACGAGACCACCGGTGACTGGCTGGTCGAGCTGCTCGGCGGTGCGGCCCAGGAGGACCAGGTCGCGCTCCGCGACGGGCAGGCTTACGGCCGCCGGGTCGTACGCGCCCCGCTGCCGGTGGGTACCGCACCCCGCTGGACCACCGCCGGCACCGTACTGGTCACCGGCGGAACCGGAGGGCTGGGCGGTGATGTGGCCCGGTGGCTCGCCGAGCGCGGGGTACCCCATCTGCTGCTGCTGAGCCGACAGGGCGCGGACGCGCCCGGTGCCGCTGAACTCACCGACGAACTGCGCGCCTTGGGCGCCAGGGTGACGGTCGCCGGTTGCGATGTCGCCGACCGCGGTTCGCTGGCGGCCGCGCTGGCCGCCGTACCGGCTGAACTCCCCCTCACCGGTGTGGTCCACACCGCCGGCGTCGGAGTGTCCGGCCAACTGGCGGACACCGACGAGCACGAGGTCGCGGCGGTGATGCGCGCCAAGGTCACCGGCGCGGCGCTGCTCGACGAACTCACCGGCGATCTCGATCTGTTCGTCGTCTTCTCCTCCATCGCGGCGACCTGGGGCAGCGGCGGTCAGGGCGCCTACGCCGCCGGAAACGCCTTCCTCGACGCGCTGGTGGAGCACCGCCGGTCCCGGGGTCTGGCCGGAACCTCGATCGCCTGGGGGCCGTGGGCCGAGGTCGGCATGGCCGCCGACGACGAGGTCGCGGACTTCCTGCGGCGCCGTGGCCTGTCGGTGATGGACCGTACGGTCGCTCTCCGGGCTCTCGCGTGCGCCGTCGACCACGGCGAGACCACCGTGAGCGTCGCCGACGTCGACTGGAAGCTGTTCGCTCCGGCGTTCGTCTCCGCGCGCCCGAGCCCCCTGCTCGCCGAACTCCCCGATGTACAGGGACTGCTCACGGCGTCCACCGACGCAGGTACCCCGTCCACCGAGCTCCGCGACGCCCTCACCGCCGCGCCCGCGACCGAACGGCACCGGCTGCTGCTGGACGCCGTCCGCGCGCACACCGCGCTGGTACTGGGACACACGAGCGTCGCCGTGGTGGAGCCCCGCCGGGCCTTCCGCGACCTCGGCTTCGACTCGCTCACCGCGGTCGAACTGCGCAACCTGCTCACCTCCGAGACCGGGCTGCCCCTGCCGGCCACCCTGGTCTTCGACCACCCGACGCCGATCGTGCTGACCGACCACCTGCTCGGCCGGCTCTTCGGCGACACCTCCGTGGCCACCGCCACGACTCCCGTCCCCGCCTCGGCCGCCGTCGACGAACCCATCGCGATCGTCGGCATGAGCTGCCGCTACCCCGGCGGAGCCGACTCGGCCGAGCAGCTGTGGGACGTGGTGGCCGCGGGCCGCGACATCGTCTCGGACTTCCCCACCGACCGTGGCTGGCCCGAGGACGGCAACGGCGACTACGCCCGTCGTGGCGGATTCGTCGACGGCGCGACGGAGTTCGACGCGGCGCTGTTCGGGATATCCCCGCGTGAGGCGCTGGCGATGGACCCGCAGCAGCGGCTGCTGCTGGAAGCGTCCTGGGAGGCCTTCGAACACGCGGGCATCGACCCGCTCTCGCAGAACCACACCCGTACCGGCGTACTCATCGGCGCCTCGTCATCCGGCTACGGCCTGGGCACCGACCTCTTCTCCACGGCGGAGGGGCACGTGCTGGCGGGGGGTGCCAACAGTGTGATCTCGGGCCGGGTGGCGTACTCGTTCGGGCTGGAAGGGCCCGCGGTGACGGTGGACACGGCGTGTTCGTCGTCGCTGGTGGCGCTGCACCTCGCGGTGCAGGCGCTGCGCAACGGTGAGTGCGACCGGGCTCTGGCCGGTGGTGTGACGGTGATGGCGGGCCCGAGCATCTTCACCGAGTTCAGCCGTCAGGGTGGGCTGGCCGCCGATGGGCGGTGCAAGTCGTTCGCGGGTGCGGCGGACGGCACGGGCTGGTCCGAGGGTGTCGGTGTGCTGGTGCTGGAGCGGTTGTCGGACGCGGTGCGTCATGGCCATGAGGTGCTGGCTGTGGTGCGGGGTTCGGCTGTCAACCAGGACGGTGCGTCGAACGGTCTGACGGCGCCGAA
>NZ_BHZI01000259.1 GCF_004305975.1 Streptomyces otsuchiensis | reverse complement strand
CTACTTTCTCGTGGTGTCGGAGACGGATAGAAGGGCGGGGCGCGTGTGACCCGGGCCGGTAGGGCCCGCCCGGCGTTCGGTGTGGAGCAGCCACAGCAGGTAGCAGCCCCCGAGCATGCCGGTGACCGCTCCCACGGGCAGTGTGACGGTCAGGGCGTGCTGGGCGACCCAGTCGGCGGCGGTGATCAGGGCGCAGCCCATCACGGCCGAGGCGAGCAGGTTGGGCCCGGTGGCCCGGGTGAGGCGCCGCGCCAGCTGCGGTGCGGCGAGGGCGACGAAGGCGACGGGCCCGGCCGCCGCGGTCGCCGCGGCGGTGAGCAGGACGGCGCCGAGCAGCGCGGTCACCCGGATGCGTTCGGGGTCGCCGCCCAGCGCGCGGGCCGCGTCGTCACCCATCTCCAGCAGGCGCAGCTGCCGGGACCGGGTGAGCAGCAGCGGGATCAGCACGGCGCAGGCGGCCAGCAGCGGCCAGAACTGCGTCCAGTCCCTGCCCTGGAGCGATCCGGTGATCCACATCAGGGCGCGCGCCGCCTCGTCGATCCCGGCCCGGGTCAGGAGGTAGCCGTTGACGGCGGTGAACGTCGCGGCGGCGCCGATCCCGACGAGGATGAGGCGGTATCCGTGCACCCCGTCACGCCAGGACAGCAGGTAGACGGCGACGCCGGTGGCCAGTCCGCCGGCGATGGCGCCGAGGGCGACCAGCGCGGGACCGGCCTGGAAGACGACGATGACGGTGAGCGCCCCGGCGGCGGAGCCGTGCGTGAAGCCGATGATGTCGGGGCTGCCCAGCGGATTGCGGGACACCGACTGGAACACCGACCCGGCGATGCCGAGCGCGGCACCGATGAGCACCGCCACCAGGACGCGCGGCAGGCGGAGTTCGCGCACGACGAACCATTCGGCGGGGGTGGCGTAGCCGTTGAGGATGGCGAGGACCTCGGCCGGGGTGAACTGTTCCTTCCCGGTGCCGATCAGCAGCAGGCCGAGGCCGACGGTGAGCAGCGAGAGGACGGTGACGACCAGCAGGGTGCGGACGGCCAGGCGCAGGGAGATGTCGCCGGGTCCGCGCACGGTCCACACGGGAGCGGCGGGCAGCCCGCTCGGCCGGCGCTTGCGGCCACCGGCCGGGCGGAGGCGGTCGCGCAGCGCGGTGAGTGCGCGCGCGGGCGCACCGGGGGCATCGGGCGCACCGGACGCACCGGGCGCACCGGGATCCGAGGCACCGCCACCGCGGGGCTGCCGCCCGCCGCTCTCGTCGTGCTGCTCCTCCGCGCGGCGCTGCTCCGTGGAGTACGGGGTGCGTCCGTTCACAGTCCCACCGTCCTGCGCCGGCGCCGGACCAGGTAGATGAAGACGGGGCCGCCGACCAGCGTGGTGACGATCCCGACCTGGAGTTCGGAGGGCCGGGCGACCAGCCGGCCGAGGACGTCGGCGCCGAGCAGCAGCACGGGGGCGAGGACCGCGCAGTACGGCAGGATCCAGCGCAGGTCGGGGCCGGTCACGGCACGGACCGCGTGCGGGATCATCAGGCCGACGAAGACGATGGGGCCGCACGCGGCGGTCGCCGCGCCGCAGAGCAGCGTGACGACGGCCAGTGCCAGGAACCGGGTGCGCCCCAGGTTGGCCCCGAGGGACTTCGCGGTGTCCTCGCCCAGGGCGATCGCGTTGAGCGGCCGTGCCAGGGCCAGGGTCAGGACGAACCCGACGACGAGGAAGGGCAGCACCTGGCTGATGACGTGTCCGTTGGCGGAGGCGAGCGAGCCGACCGTCCAGAACCGCATCCGGTCCAGCGCGGCGGTGTCCAGGAGCTGCACGGCGTTGACGTACCCGTACAGGGCGGCGGTCGCCGCGGTGCCCGCCAGCGCGAGCCGGACCGGGGTCGCCTGGCGGCTGCCCCCGAGAGCGTGGACCAGCAGGGCGACGAGGGCGGCGCCGAGCATGGCGAACCACACCTGCTGGGTGAGGGAGGTGACGGAGAGAAAGCTGATCGCGGAGACGACGGCGGCGGCGGCCCCGGCGTTGATTCCCAGCAGACCGGGATCGGCGAGCGGGTTGCGGGTGAGTGCCTGCATGACGGCGCCGGCGACGCCGAGTGCCGCGCCCACCAGCAGTCCGAGGACGGTACGCGGCACCCGCATCTCGCGGACGACGGCGTCGGCGTCGGTCCCGGTGGGGTCGACCAGCGCCTGCCAGACCTCTCCGGGCGGGATGAACTTGGCGCCCAGGGCGACGCTGGCGACCGCGACCAGGGCCAGCAGGATCAGCGCGGCGGCGAGCCCGGCGGCCCTCCGCGGCCCGGTGCGCGCCGCGCCGCCGCCCGGTTCGGCGGTATCTTTCGGGCTGGTGTCCCGCTCGTCCCTCGGGAGGGTGGCGGCGCTCACCGAGGGGCCGGGCGCTGGGGGTCATTCGGCATAGCGTTAGGTTAGCCTAACCTTAATCACCCGCTTCGAGAGGGTCCGTAACCATGCCCACCCCCCGCTTCTCCCTGTCCCGCCGGTCGCTGCTGACCGCCGGCACCGCCGTGGGCGCCGGAGCGCTGCTCACCGCCTGCGGCAGCGGCCCCCGTGAGTCCGCCTCCGACGACACCACGGGCGAGGCGGGGGGCGGCGACGGCTGGAGCTTCACCGACGACCGCGGCGTCACCGTCGAGCTGCCCGCGACCCCCGAGCGGGTGGTCGCCTTCATCGGCAGCGCCGCCGCGCTCCACGACTTCGGTGTCGAGTGCGTCGGGGTCTTCGGCCCGACCGTCGGCGCCGACGGCGAACCCGACGAACAGGCCGGCGACCTCGACGTCACCAAGCCGACCGTACTGGGCAACGCCTGGGGCGAGTTCGACGTCGACACCTACGCCACCCTCGAACCCCAGCTGCTGGTCACCAACATGTTCGGTGAGGACGCCCTCTGGTACGTCCCCGACGACGCGCGCGACCAGATAGAACGGCTCGCCCCCACCGCCGGCATCACCGCCTCCCCCACCACGCTGCGCGTCGCGATCGAGCGCTACGCCGAACTCGCCGAAGCGCTCGGTGGCGACCTCAAGGCCGCGCCGGTCGTCGAGGCCCGCGAACGGTTCGACGCCGCCGCCGAGTCGCTGCGCCAGGCCGCCCGCGACAACCCCGGCGTCAAGGTGCTCGCCTGCTCCGCGTCCGCCGACCTCTTCTACGCCTCCACCCCCGACGCCTACGCCGACCTCAGCTACTTCGCCGAACTCGGCGTCGAGGTCATCACCCCCGACGATGTCGAGGGCGGCTACTTCGAGAACCTCAGCTGGGAGAACGCCGACCGGTACGCGGCCGACGTCCTCCTGCTGGACAACCGCAGCAGCGCCCTCCAGCCCGCCGACCTCACCGACCGCCCCACCTGGACGCGGCTGCCCGCCGTCCAGGCCGGCCAGATCGTCCCGTGGCCCTCCGAGACCCGCTTCTCCTACGCGGGCTGCGCGCCCTTCCTGGAGGAGCTTGCCACCGCCGTGCGGGACGCCGAGCGGGTCGCCTGACCACCGAGCCGCCGCCACCCCGAGGACCCCACCGACGAGAGGACCAGCACGCCATGTCAGACGCGCCTTTCGACTTCTTCGACACCCATGTCCTGCGCACCGAGCGGCTCAGCCCCAGCTTCGTGCGCGTGACCTTCGGCGGCGACTGCCTGGCGCGGTTCGCCGGCGGCGGCCGCGACCAGCGGTTCAAGCTCTTCCTGCCCCACCCCGGGCAGGCCCGCGCGGAACTGCCCACCGACCCGCTCAACTGGTACCCGGCGTGGCGCGAGATGGACCCCGCCGAGCGAGCGGTCATGCGGTCCTACACCGTGCGTGAACAGCGCCACTCCCCCGAGGAGCTGGACGTCGAGTTCGCCCTGCACGGCGACACCGGGCCGGCGAGCCGCTGGGCGACCCGGGCCCGGCCCGGTGACCACGCCGTGCTGCTCGGTCCCACCGTCGCCGACAACGGCGGCGTCGACTTCCGCCCGCCGCCGGACACCGACTGGGTACTGCTCTCCGGGGACGAGACGGCGCTGCCCGCCATCGCGGGCATCCTCGACTGGCTGCCGGCCGGCACCGAGGCCCGCGTCTGGCTGGAGGTTCCCGACCCCGCCGACCGCCGCTGGCTGCCCACCCGGGCCCGCAGCGAGATCATCTGGACCTGCCGGGGCCGCTCGGCGATCTCGATGCACGACTCGATCCGGGACGCCGTACTGCCCGGCGGCACCCCCTACGCCTGGGTCGCGGGCGAGGCCGGCGGGGTGCGCGCGCTCCGCCGCGTCCTGGTCAACGAGCGGGGCTTCGACCGCCGCCGGGTCACCTTCACCGGCTACTGGCGCCGAGGCACCACCGAGGACCAGCTCCTCACCGAGGGCACACTCGCGGCCGTCGGCGAGGACTGAGCACACGACAGCTGATGGGCACCTGCGCGGCCGGGGCGGGACGGCAGCGCAGGTGCGGGACGGCAGCGCGGGTTCGACGGTTCCGGCGCCCACACCCCGCGCGCAGGCCGGTCCGCCCTCAGAGCTTGAGCCGCCCCAGCGCCTGTTCCGCGTCCAGCGCGGAGGGGCGCTCACCCGCCGCGGTCCAGGCCGCGGCGCACAGCGCGCGCAGCCCGTCCACCGGGTCGCCCTCGCCCTCCAGTTCCAGTGAGCCGCCGACCGCCCGGGCACGCCATCCCGCGCATCCGAACCCGCCGTCCTCCGGCACCGGAGCCGCCAACGGCGCCAGCAGACCCCGCAGATCGGCCGCCAGATACGTCGGCCGGTGTTCCGGGCGCGCGGCCAGCAGTTGCGCGCCGTCCGTCACACCGGTGAGCACCAGCAGCGAGTCCACACCTCCGTTGTGCGCCCCCTCGATGTCGGTGTCCAGCCGGTCCCCGACCACCAGCGGCGTGCGCGCACCCGTACGGATCACCGTCTCCCGGTGCATCGGCGGCAGCGGCTTGCCCGCGACCACCGGCTGCCGCACGCCCCCGTTCGCGATGCGCACCACCTCGACCGCGGCCCCGTTGCCGGGGCCGACGCCCCGCGGCGTCGGGATCGTCAGATCGGTGTTGGAGGCGAACCACGGCACGCCCCGGTTGACCGCGATCGACGCCTCGACCAGGCGGCCCCACGGCAGGTCCGGGCCGCCGTACCCCTGAACCACCGCTGCCGGGTCCTCGTCGGCGGACTCCACCGGCAGCAGCCCCCGCTCCAGCAGCGCGGTCCGCAGCCCTTCCGCCCCGACGAACAGCACCCGCGAGCCCGGCTCGACGGCTTCCGCGATCAGCCGCGCGACCGCCTGCGCCGAGGTGACCACCTCGGCGGGCACCGCGGGCAGTCCCAGCTCGGAGAGGTGCCCGGCGACGGTCTCGGGGGTGCGGGCCGCGTTGTTGGTGACGTACGCCAGCCGCATCCCGCCGTCCCGCGCCGTCAGCAACGACGGCACCGCGTGCTCGACGGCGGCCCCGCCCACGTACACCACGCCGTCCAGGTCCAGCAGCGCGGTGTCGTACCGTGCCGCCAGCGGCTCGACCGTGCCCGCGGGCCGCACCTGCTGCCGCTGCCGCACGGCGTCCCTCGCGTCGTCTGTCTCTCGCGCCTCGTGCTCGTCCATGGGCCGATCATCGCGCACACCCGCCACTGCGCGAGGGGCGGCCCGGGACATACGATGCGGGGATGCTCACCGACGGCCTCGACGTGACTCCGTTCCGGGGGGTGCGCTACGTCCCCGAACGGGTCGGAAGCCTCGCCGCCGTCACCTCACCGCCCTACGACGTGGTGGTCCGGCCCGACGGGCTGCACGAGCTCCAGACCTCCGACCCCCACAACGTGGTCCGGCTGATCCTCCCCCAGGCCCCCGACGCCGCCACCGGACACCGCAACGCCGCCCGCACCCTGGACCGTTGGCTGCACGAAGGCGTCCTGGCACGCGACGACTCCCCCGCCCTGTACGTCTACGAACAGCGCCGCGACGGCGAACTGCAGCGGGGCGTCATCGGCGCGCTGCGCCTCACCCCGGCGACGGACCGCGTCGTCCTGCCGCACGAGGACGTGATGCCCCAGGTGGTCGCCGAACGCGCCGCGCTGCTGCGCGAGACCGCGGCCAACCTCGAACCCCTGCTGATGAGTTACCAGGGCGACGGCGGCGCGGACGGCGGGGACACGGCCACGGTGCTCGAACGCACGGCCCGGGCCGCCCCCCTGCTATCCACCACCACGGAGGACGGCTTCACCCACCGGCTCTGGGCCGTGACCGACCCCCAGGAGCAGCGGCTGATCACCCGCGACCTGGCGACCCGCACCGCCCTGGTGGCCGACGGACACCACCGCTGGGCCACCTCGCTGCGAGTCAGCTCCGAGCACGGCGACCGCACGCCGTGGAACCGCGGCCTGGTACTGCTCGTCGACAGCACGCGCTACCCGCTGCGGATCCGCGCCATCCACCGGGTGCTGCCACGCCTCCCCCTCGTGCGGGCGCTGGAGCTGTCCGCCGCCGGCTTCCGGAGCCGGCGGCTCGACGCCCGGACACCGGCGGCCGCACTGGCCGCGCTCGCGGACGTCCCGGGACCCGCGTTCGTGCTCTCCGGCGCGGGGGAGTTCCACCTCCTCGACCGCCCGGACCCCGGACTTCTGGCACGCACCATCCGCGCCGACCGGCCGGCCTCCTGGCGGGAACTGGACGCGACGGTGCTGCACTCCACCCTCCTCGACGCGGTGTGGCACATCCCGGACGGCCCGTCCGACATCGCCTTCCTGCACGACACGGACGCGGCGGTCTCCCAGGCAGAACGGCACGGTGGCACCGCCGTACTGATGCGCCCGGTGGCGGAAAGCACCGTGCGCGAACTGGCGGCGCAGGGCGTCACCATGCCGCGCAAGTCGACCTCGTTCGGTCCGAAGCCCGCGACGGGACTGGTGCTGCGCGTCATGGAGACCTGACCGGCGCACGTGGCGCGCGTGGCGCCGAAACGGCTGAGGGCGGTGCGGAACCCTTGGGTTCCGCACCGCCCTCAGTCATGGACCGCGCCGGATGTCAGGCCGAGCGCCCGGCGTCCCGCTCGTCGGCGTCCCGCTCGTTCTCCGCCTCGCCGTCGTTCCCGTCCGCGTCATGCCCTTCGTCGGCCCCGTCGCGGCTGTGGAGCGTCCGCGGGCCGGCGTCGGAGCCGTCCGCGGTGTCGTGACCGTCGTCACCGTCGTCACCGTCATCGACGGAATCCAGATCGTCGGCGTCCTCGTCGAAGGCGTCGATGAACTCGACACCGTCCAGCTCCGCGAGCCGGTCGGAGGCGTCGGTGGCGCCGCTCTGGTCGGCCTCCAGGGCCTTGGCGAACCACTCCCGGGCCTCGTCCTCGCGCCCGACCGCCAGCAGGGCGTCGGCGTACGCGTAGCGAAGGCGCGCCGTCCACGGCTGCGAGGAGGTCGACGCCAGCTCCGGGCTCTGCAGCGTCACCACAGCGGCCTCCGCCTGGCCCATGTCACGACGTGCGCCGGCCGCGACCAGACGCATCTCGACCTGGCCGGCCTTGTCGAGCCGGGTGACCTCAGGCTCCCCCGCCATCGCCAGGGCACGCTCGGGTCGTCCCAGGCCACGCTCGCAGTCGGCCATGACGGGCCACAGATCCGCGGACCCGGACATACGACGGGCGGCACGGAACTCCGCCAGCGCCTCCGAGTACTTGGCGACACCGTAGGCAGCGAATCCCGCGGCCTCACGCACGGCACCCACACGGGAAGCCAGCCGCAGCGCCACCTTCGCGTACCCGTAGGCCGCTTCGGGGTCCTCGTCGAGCGTCCGGGCGACCATCACCAGGTTGCGTGCCACATCGTCCGCGAGGGTCTTCGGCAGGCTCATCAGCTCCTGACGCACATCACGGTCGACCTCCTGGCCGGTGACATCGTCGGGGATCGGCAGACGGCGGACCTGCTCCCGCGGACGCCCGTAGCGGTCGTCACGGTCACGGCTGTATCCGCCGTCCCGCTCACCGCGCGGACCGCCCCGGAACCCCTCACGTCGATCATCCCGGCCACGACCGTACGAACGGCCCCCCCGGTCGTCGTCACGACGCGGGCCACGCGGGCGGTCGTCACGACGGTCATCGCGACGGAAGGGCGGCCGGTCATCGTCGCGACGCGGACCACGGTCGTCCCGACGGAACGCGGGGCGGTCGTCACGGGGACGGTCGTCACGACGGAACCCACCACCACGCTCGTCGTCACGACGCGGGCCACGCGGGCG
>NZ_BHZI01000258.1 GCF_004305975.1 Streptomyces otsuchiensis | reverse complement strand
CAACCCGCCCGCCACCGCACCCGCCACCGCACCCGGCACCGCCGGGGAAGCCGAGGAGAACCAGTGACCGAAGCCAACACCCTGATCCGCGGCGCACGCGTCCTCGGCGGCGAGGAGCGGGACGTCCTGATCGAGGGCGGCGTCGTGGCCGCCGTCGGCACCGGCCTGGACGCCGGTGACGCCCGTGTCGTCGACGCCGCCGGGCAGATCCTGCTCCCCGGCCTGGTCGACCTCCACACCCACCTGCGCGAGCCGGGCCGTGAGGACTCCGAGACGGTGCTGACCGGCACCCGCGCGGCTGCCGTCGGCGGCTTCACCGCCGTCCACGCCATGGCCAACACCTTTCCCGTCGCCGACACCGCCGGCGTGGTCGAGCAGGTCTGGCGGCTGGGCCGCGAGTCCGGCTACTGCGACGTGCAGCCGGTCGGCGCCGTCACCGTCGGGCTGGAGGGCGCCAAGCTCGCCGAACTCGGCGCGATGCACGAGTCGGCCGCCGGCGTACGGGTCTTCTCCGACGACGGCAAGTGCGTCGACGACGCCGTGATCATGCGCCGCGCGCTGGAGTACGTGAAGGCGTTCGACGGCGTGATCGCCCAGCACGCCCAGGAGCCCCGGCTGACCGAGGGCGCCCAGATGAACGAGGGCGCCGTCTCCGCCGAACTCGGCCTCACCGGCTGGCCCGCCGTCGCCGAGGAGTCGATCATCGCCCGGGACGTGCTGCTGGCCGCGCACGTCGGCTCGCGGGTGCACATCTGCCACCTGTCGACCGCCGGTTCGGTGGAGATCGTCCGCTGGGCCAAGTCCAAGGGCTGGAACGTCACCGCCGAGGTCACCCCGCACCACCTGCTGCTCACCGACGAACTGGTGCGCTCCTACGACCCGGTCTACAAGGTGAACCCGCCGCTGCGCACCGAGCGCGACGTCCTCGCCCTGCGCGAGGCGCTGGCCGACGGCACCATCGACTGCGTCGCCACCGACCACGCCCCGCACCCGCAGGAGGACAAGGACTGCGAGTGGGGCGCCGCAGCCATGGGCATGGTGGGGCTGGAGACCGCGCTGTCGGTGGTGCAGCACACCATGGTCGACACCGGACTGCTCGACTGGGCCGGCGTCGCCGACCGGATGTCCCACCGGCCCGCCGCCATCGGGCGGCTGGCAGGTCACGGCCGTCCGATCGAGGCCGGCGAACCGGCCAACCTGACGCTCCTCGACCCCGCCCCCCGCCGGCAGGTCGACCCGGCCGGCTTCGCCTCCCGCAGCCGCAACACCCCCTACCGGGGCCGTGAGCTGCCGGGCCGGGTCACCCACACCTTCCTGCGCGGCCGCGCCACCGTGGTGGGCGGTGAGCTGGTGTGAGCCTCCTGACCACCTTCCCGGTACCCGCCACCGGCGCGGACACGGCGGCACTCGCCGTCGAACGTCCCGAGATCAACTGGCCCGGCTACATCAGCTGGACGATCGGCATGCTGGTGATCGTCGTGCTGCTCTACTGGCTGATGCGCCGGGCCTGGCGACGCCGGGGCGACGCCCAGTCCGACCTGCCGCCGCTGCCCACGGCGCCCGGCACCACGTCCGCCGCGCTGCTCACCGCGAGCGGCCGCTACCACGGCTCCACCACGGCCGGGCAGTGGCTGGACCGGATCATCGCCCGCGGTCTGGGCACCCGCAGCCGCGCCGAACTGACCCTCACCGACGAGGGCCTGGCCGTCGACCGGCCCGGCGCCGCGCCGTTCTTCGTCCCCACCGGGCAGCTACGCGCCGCCCGCCTGGACAAGGCGATCGCGGGCAAGGTCCTGACCGACGGCGGCATGCTCATCGTCACCTGGGAGCACGGCGGGCGGCTGCTCGACTCCGGCTTCCGGTTCGACCAGCCGGCCGACCACCCCGCGTGGGCCGAGGCGATCGGCGCCGCGGCCTCCTCCGCCACCGCCCCGGCGCCCGGCGACACCCCCGGCAGCGGCGACGGCGCCGCTCTCCCGCACCACCAGGAAGGCGCACCGTGAGCACCTCCGCACCCGCGTCCCCCGCCCTGCTCGTCCTGGAGGACGGCCGGACCTTCACCGGCCGCTCCTACGGCGCGGTGGGCGAGACGTTCGGCGAGGCGGTCTTCTCCACCGGCATGACCGGCTACCAGGAGACCCTCACCGACCCGTCCTACCACCGCCAGGTGGTGGTCATGACGGCCCCGCACATCGGCAACACCGGTGTCAACGACGAGGACCAGGAGTCCCGCCGCATCTGGGTCTCGGGCTACGTCGTCCGCGACCCGGCCCGCCGTCACTCCAACTGGCGGGCCGCCCGCGGCCTGGAGGAGGAGCTGGCGGCGCAGGGCGTCGTCGGCATCAGCGGCGTCGACACCCGCGCCATCACGCGCCATCTGCGCGAACGCGGCGCGATGCGGGTCGGGATCTTCTCCGGCGACGCGCTCGCCGAACCGGCGCGGCTGCTGGAGCGCGTCCGCAGTGCCCCGCAGATGTCGGGCGCCGACCTCTCCGCCGAGGTCGCCACCCCCACCGCCTACACCGTGCCCGCCGTCGGAGGGAAGAAGTACACCGTCGCAGCCGTCGACCTCGGCATCAAGGGCATGACGCCGCAGCTCATGGCCGAACGGGGCATCGAGGTGCACGTCCTGCCGGCGACGGCCTCCCTGGAGGAGCTCTACGCCGCCGGACCCGACGGGGTCTTCTTCTCCAACGGCCCCGGCGACCCGGCGACCGCCGACCACGCCGTGGCGCTGATGCGCGGGGTGCTGGAACGTTCCACCCCCCTGTTCGGCATCTGCTTCGGCAACCAGATCCTCGGCCGGGCCCTCGGCTTCGGCACCTTCAAGCTGAAGTACGGCCACCGCGGGATCAACCAGCCGGTCAAGGACCGCGCCACCGGCAAGGTCGAGGTCACCGCGCACAACCACGGCTTCGCCGTCGACGCCCCGCTGGACCGCGTCAGCGACACCCCCTTCGGCCGGGCCGAGGTCTCCCACGTCTGCCTCAACGACGACGTCGTCGAGGGGCTGCGCCTGCTCGACCGCCCTGCTTTCAGCGTCCAGTACCACCCCGAGGCGGCAGCCGGCCCGCACGACGCGGCCTACCTGTTCGACCGCTTCGTCTCCCTGATGGAGGACCAGCGTGCCTAAGCGCACCGATATCCAGTCCGTCCTGGTCATCGGCTCCGGACCGATCGTCATCGGCCAGGCCGCCGAGTTCGACTACTCCGGGACCCAGGCGTGCCGGGTGCTCAAGGCCGAGGGGCTGCGGGTCATCCTGGTCAACTCCAACCCGGCCACGATCATGACCGACCCGGAGATCGCCGACGCCACCTACGTCGAGCCGATCACCCCGGACTTCGTCGAGAAGATCATCGCCAAGGAGCGCCCCGACGCGCTGCTGCCCACCCTCGGCGGCCAGACCGCGCTCAACACCGCCATCTCGCTGTACGAGTCGGGCGTGCTGGAGCGCCACGGTGTCGAGCTGATCGGCGCCGATGTCGAGGCCATCCGCAAGGGCGAGGACCGCCAGCTGTTCAAGGACGTCGTCGACGCCGTGAACGCCGCCATCGGCCACGGCGAGTCCGCCCGCTCGGTCATCTGCCACACGATGGACGAGATCCTCGCCGGCGTGGACACCCTCGGCGGCTACCCGGTCGTGGTCCGGCCCTCGTTCACCATGGGTGGCGCCGGCTCCGGCTTCGCCCACGACGAGGAGGGGCTGCGCCGCATCGCGGGGCAGGGCCTGGCGCTCTCCCCGACCACCGAGGTGCTCCTGGAGGAGTCCATCCTCGGCTGGAAGGAGTACGAGCTGGAGCTGATGCGCGACAAGCACGACAACGTCGTGGTGGTCTGCTCCATCGAGAACTTCGACCCGATGGGCGTGCACACCGGGGACTCGGTGACGGTCGCCCCCGCCATGACCCTGACCGACCGCGAGTACCAGGTCCTGCGTGACATCGGCATCGCGGTGATCCGCGAGGTCGGCGTCGACACCGGCGGGTGCAACATCCAGTTCGCGGTCAACCCCGACGACGGCCGGGTGGTCGTCATCGAGATGAACCCCCGGGTCTCCCGCTCCTCGGCGCTGGCCTCCAAGGCCACCGGCTTCCCGATCGCGAAGATCGCGGCGAAGCTCGCCATCGGCTACACGCTGGACGAGGTCCCCAACGACATCACCGAGAAGACCCCGGCGTCCTTCGAGCCGACACTCGACTACGTCGTGGTCAAGGTCCCCCGGTTCGCCTTCGAGAAGTTCCCGGCGGCGGACGCCACGCTGACCACCACCATGAAGTCCGTCGGCGAGGCCATGGCCATCGGCCGGAACTTCACCGAGGCGTTCAACAAGGCGCTGCGCTCCCTGGAACAGAAGGGCTCGCAGTTCGACTTCGCCTCCGACCCCGGCGGCCCGGAGGAGAAGGCGGAGCTGCTGCGCACCGCCGCCGTGCCGACCGACGGCCGCGTCCACACCGTGATGCGCGCCATCCGCGCCGGCGCCACCCAGGAAGAGGTCTTCGACGCCACCCGCATCGACCCCTGGTTCATCGACCAGCTCTTCCTGATCCACGAGGTCGCCACGGAACTGGCCGACGCCGAGAGGCTGGAACCCCACCTGCTCCGCCACGCCAAGCGGCACGGCTTCTCCGACGCCCAGATCGCCGCGGTGCGCGGTCTGCGCGAGGACGTGGTGCGCGAGGTGCGGCACGCGCTGGACATCCGGCCCGTCTACAAGACGGTGGACACCTGCGCCGCCGAGTTCGCCGCCCGCACGCCGTACTTCTACTCCTCCTACGACGAGGAGAACGAGGTCGCCCCGCGCGAGAAGCCCGCCGTGATCATTCTCGGCTCCGGGCCCAACCGCATCGGCCAGGGCATCGAGTTCGACTACTCCTGCGTCCACGCCTCGTTCGCGCTGAGCGACGCGGGCTACGAGACCGTGATGGTCAACTGCAACCCCGAGACCGTCTCCACCGACTACGACACCTCCGACCGGCTCTACTTCGAGCCGCTCACCCTGGAGGACGTGCTGGAGGTGGTCCACGCCGAGACCCTCGCCGGGCCCGTCGCCGGCGTCATCGTCCAGCTCGGCGGCCAGACCCCGCTCGGCCTGGCCCAGGCGCTCAAGGACAACGGCGTCACCGTCGTCGGCACCCCGCCCGAGGCCATCCACGCCGCCGAGGACCGCGGCGCCTTCGGCCGGGTGCTCCAGGAGGCCGGGCTGCCCGCCCCCAAGTACGGCACCGCCTTCTCCTTCGAGGAGGCGAAGGCCATCGCGGGCGGCATCGGCTACCCCGTGATGGTCCGCCCCTCCTACGTGCTGGGCGGCCGCGGTATGCAGATCGTCTACGACGAGGAGTCGCTCGCCGGCTACCTGCGGGAGCACGCCGGTCTGGTCTCCGAGCACCCGGTGCTGATCGACCGGTTCCTCGACGACGCGATCGAGATCGACGTCGACGCGCTCTACGACGGCCAGGAGCTGTACCTCGGTGGCGTCATGGAGCACATCGAGGAGGCCGGTATCCACTCCGGCGACTCCGCCTGCGCCCTGCCCCCGATGACCCTCGGCGGCCACGACATCAAGCGGCTGCGCGCCTCCACCGAGGCGATCGCCCACGGCGTCGGCGTCCGCGGACTGATCAACATCCAGTTCGCGCTGGCCGGGGACATCCTCTACGTGCTGGAGGCCAACCCCCGCGCCTCGCGGACCGTGCCCTTCACCTCCAAGGCCACCGCCGTGCCGCTCGCCAAGGCGGCCGCCCGCATCTCGCTGGGCGCCACGGTGGCCGAACTGCGCGCCGAGGGCATGCTCCCGCCGACCGGGGACGGCGGGACCCTGCCCATGGACTCGCCGATCTCCGTCAAGGAGGCCGTGATGCCGTGGAGCCGGTTCCGCGACATCCACGGCCAGGGCGTGGACACCATCCTCGGCCCGGAGATGCGGTCCACGGGCGAGGTCATGGGCATCGACTCGGTCTTCGGAACCGCCTACGCCAAGTCCCAGGCCGCCGCCTACGGCGCGCTGCCCACCAAGGGACGGGCCTTCGTGTCGGTGGCCAACCGCGACAAGCGGGCGATGATCTTCCCCGCCCGTGCCCTGTTCGAACACGGCTTCGAACTGCTGGCCACCTCCGGCACCGCCGAGGTGCTGCGCCGCAACGGCATCCAGGTCACCTCCGTGCGCAAGCACAACGAGGGCGAGGGGCCGGCGGGGGAACCCACCATCGTCCAGCTGATCCACGCCGGACAGGTCGACCTCATCGTGAACACGCCCTACGGCACCGGCGGCCGGCTCGACGGCTACGACATCCGCACCGCGGCCGTCTCCCGGGGCGTGCCCTGCCTGACCACGGTGCAGGCGCTCTCCGCCGCCGTCCAGGGCATCGACGCCTTCGCCCGCGGCGAGGTCGGCGTCCGCTCCCTCCAGGAGCACGCCCAGCGCCTCAACGCCGCCCGCGGCCAGTGACGAAGGAGCACCCGACACCGATGGCCACCTCCCCTGGCGCCGACGCCCCCCGTGCCGCGACACCCGCCGCGGCACGGGGCGGCGACCGCGCCGCCGCCCACCCCGGGTACCGACTGCTCTTCCGCACCGTCTTCCGTCGCATGGACCCCGAGCGGGCCCACCACCTGGCGTTCGGCGCCCTGCGGACCGCCGCCCGCGTCCCCGTGCTGCGCACGGCGGTCGCCCGCGTCCTGGCGCCCCGCCACGACGTGCTGCGCACCCACGCCCTCGGGCTGGACCTGCCCGGCCCCTTCGGGCTCGCCGCCGGCTTCGACAAGAACGCCACCGGCATCGACGCCCTCACCATGGCCGGATTCGACTTCGTCGAGGTCGGCACCGTCACCGGCCAGGCGCAGCCGGGCAACCCCCGCACCCGCCTGTTCCGGCTCCCGGCCGACCGCGCGCTGGTCAACCGGATGGGCTTCAACAACGACGGCTCGGCCGCCGTCGCCCGCAGACTGGCCGAGCGCCGGCCCGCCTTCGACGCGCGCCTCGGCGTCAACATCGGCAAGACCAAGGCGGTGCCCGAGACCGAGGCGGTGGCCGACTACGTCACCTCCACCGAGCGCCTCGCCCCGCACGCCGGCTACCTGGTCGTCAACGTCAGCTCGCCCAACACCCCCGGGCTGCGCGACCTCCAGGCCACCGAGCAGCTGCGCCCGCTGCTCACCGCGGTCCGCGAGGCGGCGGACCGGGTCGGCGGACCGGGCGGACGGCGCGTGCCGCTGCTGGTGAAGATCGCCCCCGACCTCGCCGACGAGGACATCGACGCCGTCGCCGACCTCGCGCTCGACCTCGGGCTGGACGGCATCATCGCCACCAACACCACCATCGCCCGCGACGGGCTGGTCACCGACACCGCCGAGGTGGAGGCCGCCGGTGCCGGCGGACTGTCCGGAGCGCCGCTGCGGGAACGCTCGCTGGCCGTGCTCCGCAGGCTCCACCGCCGGACCGGGGGCCGCGTCACCCTGGTGGGCGTCGGCGGCATCGAGACCGCCGACGACGCCTGGGAGCGTGTCCTGGCGGGCGCCACCCTCGTCCAGGGTTACAGCGCCTTCATCTACCGCGGACCGCTGTGGCCCCGGTCGGTGCGCACCGGGCTCGCCGCCCGGCTGCGCGAGAGCCCGTACGCGACCCTCGCCGACGCGGTCGGCGCCGACAACCGGAAGGCGGACGCGCCGTGACCGACCCGACCCCGCCGGCCGTCGTGCCCTTCGGCAGCCGGCTCCGGACGGCCACCGCCGCGCGCGGCCCCCTGTGCGTGGGCGTCGACCCCCACGCGGCGCTCCTCACCTCCTGGGGCCTGACCGACGACGTGGCCGGGCTGGAGCGGTTCTGCGCCGCGATCACCGCCTCCCTCGGCGAACACGTGGCCGTCTTCAAGCCACAGTCCGCCTTCTTCGAGCGGTTCGGCTCGCGCGGGGTCGCCGTCCTGGAGCGGACCGTCGCCGAACTGCGGGCCGCGGGCGCGCTCGTCCTGCTGGACATCAAGCGCGGTGACATCGGCTCCACCATGGGCGCCTACGCCTCGGCCTACCTCGACCCCGCCTCCCCCCTGTACGCCGACGCGGTGACCCTCTCGCCCTACCTCGGCTACGAGTCGCTCCGCCCGGCGCTCGACCTGGCACGGGCCAGCGGCGCGGGCGTCTTCGTCCTCGCCCGTACCTCCAACGCCGAGGGCGGCCAGGTTCAGCGCGCACGGGGCGAGGACGGCCGCCCGGTCGCGGCGACGATGCTCGCCGCCCTGGCGGCCGAGAACGCCGCCACCACCCCGGCCGGCGAGCCCGGCTCCTTCGGCGCCGTGGTCGGCGCCACGGTCGGTGCCGAGGGCGTGGGGGAGGGCGTGGGGGAGGCGCCACCGGCC
>NZ_BHZI01000257.1 GCF_004305975.1 Streptomyces otsuchiensis | reverse complement strand
GGGTGGTGTCGGCAGGGAGGGTGAGGGTGGCGAGGGCTCCGCCGCCGGCGGGGTTGGTCCAGGTCACGCGGGCGCCCAGGAGGCGGGCCTGGCCGGTGACGATGGTCAGGCCGAGTCCGGTGCCCCGGCCGCGTTCCCGTGCGCCGGTGCGGAACCGCTGGGGCCCGCCGGTCAGCAGCTCGTCGGGAAATCCGGGGCCGTGGTCGCGCACCCGGAGTTCGGTGCCGTCGACCTCCAGTTCCACGGGCCCGGCCCCGTGCCGGACCGCGTTGGACAGCAGGTTGGCCAGAACGCGGTCCACCCGGCGCGGGTCGGTGTGCACCTCCGCGTCCGCACGCACGGTCAGGGTGATCGCGCCGTCGGTGCCCGTGCCCGTGCCGGTGCCGGTGCCGGTGCCGGTGCCGGATGATCCGGCCGGGAGCTGTTCGGCGCAGGCGGCGACGGCCTGCCGTGCGAGCACGGCGGTGCGGCACCGTTCGAACTCCGCCCGCTCCGCGCCCTCGGTGTCGAGCCGGGCCACTTCGAGGACGTCCTCGACCAGCCGCCGCAGGGTTCGTGCGCGGTCCCGGACCAGTTCGGTGGGGCGGCCCGGTGGCAGCAGCTCGGCGGCGGTCACCAGTCCGGCGACGGGTGTGCGCAGTTCGTGGGCGATGTCGGCGGTGATCCGCCGTTCGGCCTCCAGTCGCGCGTGCAGGGCGTCCGCCATGGTGTTGACCGCCGCGCCCATGCGTGCGATCTCGTCCCGCCCGCGAGGACGGACCCGTGCCGCGAGGTCTCCGGCGGCGATGCGCTGCGCGGTGCGCGCCGAGCCGCCGATCCGGCGGCCTCCGATGGTGGCCAGCAGCAACCCCAGTACGCTGCCCAGCCCGGTGGCGACCAGGCCGGCGCCGAGCAGGGTGCGGTCGAGGGCGGCGAGGGCGTCGGCCTGCGGCTGGTAGGACTGGCGGACGGCGAGCACCGGTCCCTCGGCGGTGGCGGCGTCCGCCGTACCGACGGTGGGACGGTCGGCCCCGGGGACCGGCTCCGGTGGCAGCTCGGGCCGTTCGGCGAGCGCCGCCCAGAGCACCGGCCGGGGGCCGGAGCGGTCCAGGAAGGTGGCGCGGACGGGCTGGTCGGTGACCGCCCGGCGCAGCGGCTCGGGCAGTTCCGCCGGGTCGACCAGGACGCCGCCGTCCACCATCCGTTCGTAGTCGGCGACCGCTTCCAGCAGCCTGCCGTCGAGGTCGCCCCGGGCGGTGTCCAGCTGCGTGCGGGCGGTCTGCTCGTGCACCAGGACGCCGATGACGGCGGCGACCAGCGCCGCCACCGCCGCCACGCTCAACGCCAGCTTGCCCCGCAGCCCGAGCAGCCCAGGACCGGGACGGGGGCGGGAGCCGGGACGGAGGCCGGGAACGGAGCCGGAGGGCGGCGCGGAGTTCACCGGGCGCCCGGGGCTCACGGGACGCACAGCGCTCACGGCCTCAGCTCGTAACCGAAGCCGCGCACGGTCTCGATGCGGTCGTGGCCGATCTTGGCGCGCAGCCGCTGCACATGGACGTCGACCACCCGGCTGTCGCCGCCCCAGGCGTAGTCCCAGACGCGTTCCAGCAGTGTGGTGCGGCTGAGGACGACGCCCGGTTCGGCGGCGAACTCCAGGACGAGCTTCAGCTCGGTCGGGGTCAGTTCGACCAGTTCCCCGTCGCGCCGCACCTCCAGCGAGCGGGCGTCGACCGTGAGGTCTCCGGCGCGCAGCAGCGTCGGCTCCTCAGGCGCGGGCGGCGCCTCCCCGGTGCCGTCCGGGCGGGCGCGGCGCAGCGCGGCCCGCATCCTGGCGACGAGGACGGCGGTGTCGTACGGCTTGGTGAGGTAGTCGTCGGCGCCCGCCTCCAGCCCCTGTACGACGTCGACCGGGTCGGTGCGGGCGGAGATCATCAGCACCGGCAGGCCGCTGGACTCCCGGATGCGGCGGACCAGGCTGACCCCGTCCAGTTCGGGGAGCATCACGTCGAGCAGGGCGACGTCCGGGGCGCGCTCGCGGAACATCTCCAGGCCGGTCAGTCCGTCGGCGGCGGTGCGCACCCGGAAGCCGTACCGTTCCAGGGCCATGCCCGTGGCCTCGCGCAGCACGTCGTCGTCCTCGACGAGCAGGACGTCGAGCGGCAGGTCGAGCGGTACGTCCTGCGGGGGTCGGCTCACGGGCGGGCTCCTCATCACGGTCGGGGCGCGTACAGCTCCAAGCCGTCCAGTCCGGCGGCCTGTTCGGGGGGCAGCTCCTCGGAGCGGACGGTGGCGCGCGTGTAGTAGGCGACGCGTTCGCGCACCACCGGCTCGTCCAGTTCGACGGTGGCCGGGTAGCCGGTCTCGCAAGCCGGCAGACACCACAGTCCGGTGACCAGGCCGGTGGCCGTGGCGACGGGCTCGCCCCACGACTCCCAGCTGAGCCCGGTGAGGGAGGTGAACTCGCTGATGGCGAACCGCTCGGGGCGTTGCAGCGGCTCGCCGGCGGCGTCGTTGACGTAGAGCGGCTGTGCGTCGCGGTCGACGGCGGGGGCGGTGCCCTCGATGTGCGGGCCGGGGTCGATCGTGCAGCCGCCGGTGGCGAGCAGTGCGAGGGCCGCCAGGGCGAGGCCGGGCCGTCGGGCGCGGCCGGTGGCCGGCGCGGCGGGTGGGGTGCCCGGCGCGCGGCTCGTGCGCGTCGCGGGGCTCGTGCGCGTCGCGGGGCTCGTGCGCGTCGCGGGGCTCGTCGCCGTCACCCGTACCGTCCGTTGCCCCGCGCCCCGTGCCACCCGTGCGCCCGCCTCCCGTGCCGTCACGCCGCTTTCCTACCCCTCGGGGCGCCGGGAAGTCACGCGTCCCGGCGCACCTCCGCATGCCGCGCGCCGTCCCACCGCGCCGTCCCGAGCCCCCGGGCACCCGGCAGCCCCCGGGGGGCTCAGGGGAGCAGCAGCGGGCGCTCACCGTCCATGTCGTCGACGACGTACCCGTCGGCGTCCGGCGCCTCCAGCTCGAAGGTCGAGAAGTAGAGGTCGCCGTTGACATCGGTCGGGTCGGAGAGGGTGACGGTGGCCTCGAAGGGCTCGTCCATGCACTCGGGCAGGCACCAGATGCCGCTCAGCAGCCCGGTGCCGACGGCCTCCCCGCCGTTCCACTCCTGCCACTCGATCTGCTGGATCGAGGAGTGTTCGCTGACGACGAGGTTGCCGGGCTCCCGCTCGGGGTTGCCGTCGGCGTTCTCCTCGCCGTAGAAGTTGACGACGTAGGGGCGGTCGCCGGAGTCGGCGCCGTCGGCCTGGGCCGGGCGGTCGGTGGCGTCCTCGGTGTCGGAGTCGTCCGCGGTGCCGGTCGCGGGGTCCTCGTCGGTGCTGTCCTCCGCGTCCGTGGTGGTGTCGTCGGCGGGCGCCTCGGTGTCCTCCTGCGGCGAGGTGCCGGCGACGGGGCGGTTCTCGCCGGCACCGCGGTCCGTCGCCTCGTCCTCACCGCACCCGGTGGTCGTCAGCGCGAGCGCGACGGCGCCGAGGACCGCCACGGCGGCGCGGGCGCGTGGGCCCCCGAACGCGCGCCGGGCCGTGCGCGTCCTGTCCGCGGGGCGTGCCGTGCGTCCAGTGCGAGCCGTGCGTCCGGGGCGAGTCGTTGTCCGGTGTCCGGTGTTCTTCATGCCTGCGCCTCCTCGTCTCCGCCGTAACGTGCCCGCGAGGGCACTTGGTCACGTCTTCACGCTAGGCAGCCACCCCGTCGGGCGCTCGGCGGACATGTAACAGCCGTCCATCGATCGCTGCCCCCGGCCGCGCGTGGGGATGCGGCGGGGGCAGGCGGCGGGAGTGCGGGTGTGCGGGTGTGCGGGAGCGGAGGAGGCGGTCAGCCCACCAGTTCCTCGGTGCGGTTGGTGATCTCCGCGAAGGCGTCGGGCGACGGCTCGTACTGCCACTGCAGCAGGAACGGGCCGAAGGTGGCGACGGTGTGGCGCTGCGCGAGCGTCTCCGACCAGTGCTCCGCCGAGGCGCTGTCCCTGAGCTGGTACACGGACAACGTATCGGTGGTGATCATCTGCTCGCAGGCGTGCACACCCATGTCCTTGCTGGAACAGGAGTGGGTGGTGTCGCGCGGGTTCGGCATCTCCGCGATGGTCGCGAGGTCGGTGGCGAGGGTCTGGGCGGTCATGCCGCCCCCGCTGCCGGCGGAGGCGGCGGTGTCCTCGCCGGTGCCGCAGGCGGTGAGGGCGAGCGCTCCGACGACGGCCAGGGAGACGGTGAGTGAGCGGGTCATGCCGGCACCCTTCCGCGCCGCGCGGCCGTTGGCACCTGCTGTTGCGGGGCTGTGACGATCCGTCGACGCGGTCGTACCGGTGGGGTTGGCGCGCGGGAGGCGGAGCGCGCGATCTACGCCGGTTCGTCCGGCTTCGTCGGCCCGGCCGCTTGTCGCGGACTCCGGCACGTGGGGGTTCGGCCGCGAACGGGACGCGGGGCCGCGAACCACTCCAGGAGGGAGGTGTATGGACGCTTCGGACGTGCGGGGATAATCCATCTCTACGACCAACTCATCTTGCTCATAGCGGTTTTGGAAGTGGCTACAGCTTGGCATGAGCGCGCGGAAAAAACAGATGCGCCCCGACTGATAGTGATCAGCCGGGGCGCTCCGTAGGGGTCGCCACCCGGGCGACGCGAAGCCGCCTGTCGGATTCGAACCGACGACCTGCTGTTTACAAGACAGCTGCTCTGACCAGCTGAGCTAAGGCGGCGCGACCCGAGCAGTGTACCCAAGCCCTGCGCGGGCGCACCGGCACCCGGGCAGGCGCCCGCGACACGCGGCGGCACGCACGCCCGGCCGGGCGCCGGGACGGCGCCCCCGAACCACCGGTTCGCAGCCGGGGACGGGGCCGGGGCCGGACGGGTCGCGACGGTCATCGCTCACACGGCTCCACACCCCGGGCCCGGCGCCCCGCACGCCCACGGCACCCGGGCGGGCCGCCCCGCGTCGCGCTGCCCGGGGACACCGGTGTGCCCCGGGACGGCCGACCGGCCGGTGAGCCAGGCGGCGGTGACGGCCAGGTCGGCGGTCAGCTCCGGCCGCCCGGCGCTCCGGGCGAGCCGGTGCAGCAGCTCCAGATCCCGTACCGCTTCCAACTGCCCGGCGAGAGAGGTCACATCGGCGGAGAGCGGCCACCCCGGACGCGGGCCCCCGGCACCCGGACCCACGGCCGTGGCGGCCGGGCCCGCGGCGACGGCACCCGAGCCCACAGCGATGGCCTCCGGCAGCGCGAACGGCGGCGGCGTCAGACCGGCCGCGCGCGTCGCCTCCGCGAGCAGCAGCCGGCCCGCCGCCGCGAGCCGTTCCAGCGCCTCGCCCCGGCCGGCCGGTCGCCCGGCGGGCCGCTCGTCACGGACCCAGTCCGCGTAGACGCCGGGCAGTACACGGCGGGGCGCGCCGTCGGCGCCCGGCGCGGCGGTGAGCAGCCCGCTCTCCACCAGCCGGGCCGTGGTCGCCGCCGGGTCCGGGGCGTCGCTGAGCACCTCGATCCACCACTGCGGGAACTCCCTCACCCGCAGCGCCGCGAGGGTGTCGAGCACGCGCGCGGCGTCCGCGTCCAGCGCGTCGTGGGCGTGGCGGACCGCGAGCCGCAACCCGGAGCCCACCCCGTCGAGCGTGTCGAGCCGGGTGGTGGCGTCGTCGAGCTCGCGCGCGAGGTCGGCGATCGGCCGGCCCGGGGCGGACTCCAGCCGGAGCGCGGCGGCTCGCAGCGCCAACGGCAGCCCGTCGCAACGGTCGACGACCCGCAGCGCGGCGGCGCGTTCGGCACCGACCCGCAGCGGGCCGGCGAGGGCGGCGAAGACGTCCAGTGCTTCGGCCGGTTGGAGCGGCGGGACCGGCAACCGGCGGGCGCCGCGCAGGTCGTGGAGCGCCCGGCCGCTGGTGATCAGGGCGACGCTGTCTCCGTCGGGCGGCAGCAGCGGGCGCACCTGTGCGGCGTCGGCCGCGTCGTCGAGCACCAGCAGGTAGCGCCGGCCGGTCAGCAGGCCGCGCAGCAGCGCGGCCCGGTCCTCGACGGCTGGCGGCACCCGGCCGGGCGGCACGGCGAGCGCCGCCAGCAACTCGCCCAGCACATCGGCGGGTTCGCGGGGGTGGCCGGGTGCGTGCGAGAGCCGCGTCCACAGGCGGCCGTCGGGGAAGAGCGGGCCCAGCCGGTGCGCGGCGCGCAGCGCCAGCGCCGTCTTGCCCACCCCTGGCGGACCGCACAGCACCAGGGGTGCCGGTTCGGGCGTCAGCGGGGTCAACGCTGCCGACAACGTGGAGAGTTGCTGTTCGCGACCGCTGAAGTCCGCCGTGTCCGGAGGTAGATGTCCCGGCCCGCCCGCGCCGCCGGGCGCCCGAACCGCGCCGCTCACGGTCCAGTGCCACGGGTGCGCGCGCTCCGGATCGCCCCCTCCTTCGCCGTCGCCGGAGCCCGCACCGGCACCGGAGCCCTCGCCGTCGCCGGAGCCCGCACCGGAGCCCGCGCCGGGCGGGAGACCGGCGTGCGCCCACTCCCGTCCCACCGCCCGCCCGCTTGCCCGCGCGGGGCCGTCCGGGCCGGGTCCGGCGAGGATCGCCTGGTGCAACGCGACCACATCGGCGCCGGGCTCGCCCTGGCCGCGCTCGCACCGCAGTGCGACCAGGTCGGCGTACACCTCCAGCGCCTCCGTGCGGCGGCCGGTGTACCAGAGCGCCCGCATCAACTGCGCCCAGCGGTACTCGCGCGGGTCGCCGACGACGGTGCGGGAGCGCAGCTCGGGCACAAGCCGGTCGATGTCGCCCAGCGCCAGCTCGGCGTCGACGCGCTGGTCCAGGGCGAGTTCGCGGCGTTCCGCCAGCTCGCGGGCGGCGCCCGCGACGACCCCGTGCGCACCGGCGGACGGCACCACGTCCTCCAGCGCGGCGCCGCGCCACGCGCTCAGGGCGGCGCGCAGTCGTGCCGCCGCCACCGCCGGACGGCACTCGGCCAGCGCACTCTCGCCGGAGGCGGCGAGGCTGGCGAAGTGGTCGGCGTCGAGGTCGTCCGGGCCCGTCCGCAGCCGGTAGCCGGGCGCGACCCGCTCGACCAGCAGCCCGTCCGGGTCGTCCAGCAGCCGGCGCAGCTGCATGACGTAGGTGCGCACCAGGGTTCCGGCCGAGGCGGGCGGCGCGGCCGGCCACAGCTCGTCGATGATCTGCGGGGTGGACAGGACGGAGGCGCGGCTGACCAGCAGGGTGGCCAGGAGGTGGCGGTGCTTGGGTGCGGTGACCGGCCGCCAGCGGCCGTCGCGCAGCACCTGGAGCGGGCCGAGGACACGAAAGCGCATCAGGGTGCCTTCCGGCTGGGTACGGGCGTCGGACGGTGGTCCGGGCCGGGGTGGGGGTCCGGGGCTGTGCAGCGCCCCGGCCCGTCGGGGTGGCGGTCCCGCCGCGCCCTGCCGCCCCCACGCGGCGGGTGCGGCGGGACTCACCCCCCGCGGAGCATCTGCTCGTGCAGATCCCGCAGGTAGGGGCCGGGCTCCGTGCCGTGGCGATCCACGAGCGTGCGACGGGCCCGGCTGTAGCAGCCCAGCGCCTCGGCGCGTGAGCCCGAGAGCCACAGGGCGCGTATCAGCTGTCCCCAGCGGTACTCGCGCAGCGACCGGGAGGCCAGGGTCCGCAGCTCGGGCAGCAGCGCGACGGCGTCCCGGGGCAACTGGGCGTCGATGCGGCCGTCGAGGGCCAGCTCCCGCGCCTCGGTCAGCGACTCCCGGGCGATGGTGAGCATGCCGCCCGCCGGAAGGTCCTGGAGCGGTTCGCCCCGCCACAGGCGCAGGGCCTCGTCGAGCCGGACCGAGGCGATGTCGGGGTCGCCGGCCTCCAGCGCCTTCCTTCCGGCAACCAGCGCGCTGTGGAAGACCTCGGTGTCGATCATCCCGGGCGGCAGGTAGAGGCGGTATCCGGGTGACCGGTACTCGATGAGCACGCCGTCGGCGTCCCCGAGTATCCGGCGCAGCCGCATCACGTAGTTGCGCACCAGTACCCGCGCGGTGGCGGGCGGCTGGACCGGCCACAGCTCCTCGATCAGGACGGAGACCGGCACGACGCGCTGGCGGTGCAGCAGCAGCACTGCCAGCAGGTGCCGCTGCTTGGCGGCGCTGACCCCCGTCCACACCCCGTCGACCCTCACCTCGACCGTTCCGAGCACTCGGAACTGCATGACGCCCCCTCCCGGCGGACGGTGTGAGCCGGCCGCTCCTCGCTGCCCGGGGACGTGTCCCCGGTCTTGCGCGCTCCCCCGTGGCGCACCGTCCCGTCGTCTGCGGGAACCGTTGCGCCGCCCCGTATGTCATGCTGCGCGGCGGCCGTCCCAGTCCGGTATCAGCTCGATAGCGCGGAGGGGCGGGTGGGGCG
>NZ_BHZI01000256.1 GCF_004305975.1 Streptomyces otsuchiensis | reverse complement strand
GCCCCCGGGGAACTCCTCTCCAGGTGCCGGGCCGAGGTGCGCCCGGCGCTGGTGGAGGCGGTCGGCCGCCTCCACCCGTGGCTGGCCGAGATGGCCGGCTACTCCTTCGGCTGGTGCGAGGTCGGCGGCGGCACGAGCGCCCGCCCCGGCGGGGGAAAGGGCGTGCGGCAGGCGCTGGCCGTGCTCGGCGCGGAGGCCGCGGGCGCCCCGGCCCGCGCCGGGGTACCTGCCGCGGTCGCGGTGGAGCTGGTGCATGTCTTCTCCCTGCTGCACGACGACGTCATGGACGGCGACGCCGTGCGGCGGCAGCGCCCCACGGTCTGGCGCGCGTACGGTACGGGCCCCGCGGTGCTCGCCGGTGACGCCCTGTTCGCCCTGGCGGTGGAAACGCTGGCGTGTTCCGAACGGCCCGCCGGGGGCGGCGGGGCCGTCCGGCTGCTCTCCGGCGCGCTCGGTGACCTGGTGCGCGGCCAGGCGGAGGACCTGCTGTTCTCGTCGAGGCCCTGGTCGGGGGGTGAGCGGGTCCGTCCCGCCGAGTACCGGGAGATGGCCGAGGGCAAGACCGGCGCGCTGCTGGGCTGCGCCGCCGCGCTGGGCGGCGTCCTGGGCGGCGCGCCCGCGCCGGCCGTGGCGGCTCTCGACCGTGCCGGGCGCAGCATGGGGATCGCGTTCCAGCTGGCCGACGATGTGCTGGGCCTGTGGGGCGATCCGCAGGTGACCGGCAAGCCGGTCCACGGCGACCTACGGGAGGGCCGCAAGACCTACCCGGTACTGGCCGCGCTCGCCTCCCCCGCCCCGGCGGCCCGGTCGCTGCGGACCCTGCTGGAGCGGGACGGCGACCCGGAGGAGGCGGCGGCGCTGGCCCTGGAGGCCGGTGGGCGGAGTGCGGCGCTCGCCGAGGCACGGCGCCACCTCGCGACGGCGCGGACCGCGCTCGCCGAACCGGCGCTCCACGCGCCGGCGGTGCGTGACCTGCTGGCGCTGGCCGGCTACTGCGTGGAACGGCACCAGTGACCGGCCGCCGCCGGTAACGGAGGTGGGGCACGCCGGGGGCCGTGGCACCGCCCGGTGGGCCCCACCTCCACCCGTCCGGCCGAGCGTGGGCGTTCACCGCTGGCCGGTAGCGGAGCTGCGGGAAGAGAGTGAGCAGGACGCCTCTTCCAAGACGCCGTCCCGCGGCGCTCCGCCGCGCGGCTGAAAGCGAGCAGCGCCATGACCGGTACCGGACCACGGGCCGAGCGTCCCTCCGAACCGCACATCCTGGTGATCTTCGGTGCCACCGGGGACCTGGCCCGCCGCAAGCTCTTCCCCGGTCTGTTCCGGCTCTACCGCGGCGGCCTGCTCCCCGAGGCCTTCAGCGTGATCGGCTCCGGCCGCCACTCCCCCGGCAGCGACGAGGAGTTCCGGAGCGCCCTGGGGGAGGCGGTCTCCGGCCACCTGGCGCCGGGGACGTTCGACGCGTCGGCGTGGCGCGAGTTCGCCGGGCACATCACCTTCCACACGTCCTCGGCGCAGGACGGCACCGGCCTCGCGCGGGCGGTGCGGGGCGAGCGCGGCCGGCTCGGCCCGGAGGTGCGGACGCTGGTGTACCTGTCGGTGCCGCCGAACTCCGCCGAGCCGATGATCGCCATGCTCGGCGAGACCGGCATCGCCGAGGGCGCCTCCCTGATCATGGAGAAGCCCTTCGGTGAGGACCTCGCCTCGGCCCGTTCGCTCAACGCGGCGGTGCACCAGGTGGTCCCCGAGGAGCGGGTCTTCCGCATCGACCACTTCCTCGGCAAGGAGGCGGTGCAGAACCTCCTGGCGCTGCGTTTCGCCAACGGCCTGTTCGAACCGGCCTGGCACCGGCACCACATCTCGTATGTGCAGATCGACGTGCCCGAGAGCATCGCGATCGAGGGCCGGGCCGGCTTCATGGAGTCCACCGGCACGTTCCGGGACATGCTGACCACCCACCTCTCGCAGCTGCTCGGCTTCGTGGCGCTGGAACAGCCCGTCCGGTTCACCGCGCAGGCGCTGCGGGCGGAGAAGCTGCGGGTCTACAGCGCGCTGCGCCCGCTGGACCCGGCGGAGGTGGTGTTCGGCCAGTACGAGGGCTACCGGGACGAGGACGGGGTGGACGACGCCTCGGCCGTGGAGACGTTCGTCGCCCTGCGGGCCTGGGTCGACAGCCCGCGGTGGGCGGGGGTGCCGTTCCTGCTGCGCACCGGCAAGGCGCTGGGGGCGTCGCGGCGGGTGGTGACGATCGGGTTCCACAAGCCCCCGGCGGGGCTCTTCGCCCGGCAGCTGGAGGGCACCTGCCCGGACGAGCTGGTCTTCGAGCTGACCGACGAGCCGCGGATCACCCTCCAGGTGCGCGCCAAGTGCCCGGGGCCGGACTTCGAGCTGGCGCAGGCGGACATGAAGCTGAGCTTCGGGGAGGCGTTCGCCCGCGCCCGTCCGCTGGAGGCGTACGAGAAGCTGCTGCTGGACGCGTTGCGCGGGGACCAGACGCTGTTCACCGGCGCGGACGAGGTGGAGCGGCTGTGGGAGGTGTGCGCGCCGGTGCTGGAGAACCGCCCCCGGCTGCTGCCCTACGCGCGCGGCGGCTGGGGCCCGCAGGAGGCGCTGGACCTGCCCGGTGAGCGCGGATGGCGGGTGCCGGAGGAATGAGCGAGATCTGCGACACCACGGAGGCGGTGCTGGTGCCGCCCTATCTGCCGATCGCCGAGCACGGGCTGATCGGCGACCTGCGCACGGCGGCCCTGGTGGGCACCGACGGCCGGGTGGACTGGTTCTGCGCGCCGCGGTTCGACTCGCCGAGCGTCTTCGGGGCGCTGCTGGACGCGGAGCGTGGCGGGTTCTGGAAGATCGAGCCGCGCTGCGAGGTCGCCAACCGGCAGCAGTTCTACTTCCCGGACACCAACATCCTGATCACCCGCATGCTCACCGAGGACGGCATGGTCGAGGTGCAGGACTTCATGCCGGTGCTGCGTGAGCACGACGCCGGTCACCGCCAGCGCCTGGTGCGGCGGGTGGTGAGCGTGCGCGGGCACATGCGGATGCGGGTCGAGGTCGCGCCCCGGCTGGACTACGGGCGGGACCGGCACCGGCTGGAGCGGACGCCGACGGGGGTGCGGTTCGTCGGGAGGTCGCTGGCCCTGACGCTGCACAGCAGCATCGGGCTGGAGGAGCGTGCGGGCGATGTGACGGGTACGTTCCGCGTCGCCGAGGGCGAGTCGGTCCTGTTCGTCCTGGAGCCGGAGATCGCGCGGGGGTCGGCGGACGGGGCCGGTCCCGCCGCCGGGCGGGACGGCGGCGAGCCCACCGAGGCGCGCGGCCCCTCGGGCGCGGGTGCGGCGGCGGCCGGAGCCACCGCCCCGGCCGGCGACGACGACGGCACGGGCGTGGGCACCGGCGCCGCCGGTTCCTCCGGTGCTGCCGGTTCCGGCAGGCCCGGGCCGGACCAGGCGGAGGCGCTGTTCGACGCGACCGTGGACTTCTGGCGGCGCTGGCTGGCCCAGTCCAGCTACACCGGTCGCTGGCGGGAGATGGTGCACCGCTCGGCGCTGGCACTGAAGCTGCTGACGCACGAGCCGACCGGCGCCGTGATCGCGGCGCCGACCGCCGCGCTGCCCGAGCATCTGGGCGGTGAACGCAACTGGGACTACCGCTATGTGTGGATCCGGGACGCGGCGTTCTCCCTGTACGCGCTGCTCCGTCTGGGGTTCACCAAGGAGGCGCAGGCGTTCATCGCCTGGCTGTCGCGCTGCCTGGGGCGTTCCGGGGACGGCGACCTGGGAGCCGGGCCGCTGCGGGTGATGTACACCATCGACGGCGAGCCGCGCATCCCCGAGGAGCGGCTGGACCACCTGGACGGTTACCGCGGTTCCCGCCCGGTCCGCACCGGCAACGGCGCGGCGGGACAGCTGCAGCTCGACATCTACGGTGAACTGATCGACTCGGTCTACCTGTTCAACAAGTACGGCGGCGGCATCTCGCACGGGACCTGGTCCAATCTCGGCCGCATCCTGGAGTGGCTGCTGGACCACTGGGACACCGCGGACCAGGGCATCTGGGAGACCCGGGCCGGCCAGCAGCACCACACCTACTCCCGGGTGATGTGCTGGGTGGCGGTGGAGCGGATGATCCGGATCGCCAACCAGCGCGGACTCCCCGCCGACCTGGTGCGCTGGACGAGGGAACGGGACGCGATCTACCGCCAGATCATGGAGTCGGGCTGGAACGCCGAGCGCGGCACGTTCACCCAGCGGCTCGACGACGGCTCCGGGACGCCGCCACCGGCGGTGCTCGACGCCTCGCTGCTGCTGATGCCGATGGTCAAGTTCGTCTCGCCGAACGACCCCCGTTTCCGGTCCACGCTGGACGCCGTGGCGCAGGAGCTGGTGACGGACGGTCTGGTGTTCCGCTACGACCCTCGGCTGACGCCGGACGGTCTGGCCGGTTCCGAGGGCACCTTCTCCATCTGCTCCTTCTGGTGGGTGGAGGCGCTGACCCGCACGGGTCAGGTGGAGCAGGCCCGGCTGGCGCTGGAGAAGATCTTCACCTACGCCAACCACGTCGGGCTGTACGCCGAGCAGATCGGCCTGACCGGCGAGCATCTGGGCAACTTCCCGCAGGCCTTCACCCATCTGGCGCTGATCAGCGCGGCGACCAACCTCGACCACGCCATGCGCTGACCGGCCGGAAGGCCCAGCCGTCGCGGGCACGCCCCGGCGGAGTGTCAGTGGCGGCTGCGATGCTCACGGGTATGCAGGACTGGGCACGCAAGCGCGTCTACGGCGCGGACCACGACGACCTCGACACCGGGCCCCGGCCGGGCCGTGAGTACCGCGAACTGGTCGCCGGGCCGCTGGACGGACTCCTCGTCGACGTCACGGGCTGGACCGTCTCCGAGCTGGGTGAGGGCGCGGCGCTGCTCACCGAGCTGGCCCGGTACGGCGGAGGCCGGGCCGTCTACGCGCCGCGCCCCGGCGCGCCGGAGCTGTGGGACTGGGCCGGCGACACCCCCTGACCGCGCGGCGGGCGGGGCGGCGGGGGCGGCTAGGAGAAGAAGACCAGGTTGACGATGGCCGCCGTTCCGACCACGAGGATCAGCGCGCGCAGCAGGGTCGGGGAGAGCCGTCGGCCGAAGCGGGCGCCGACCAGCCCGCCGAGCGTGGCGCCGACGGCGATCAGGGCGACGGCCTCCCAGTCGACGGAGTCCCGGGCGATGAGCACGAAGACCACCGCCGCGACCAGGTTCACGCCCGTCACCAGCAGGTTCTTGACTGCCGTCAGCGACTGCATCGACTCACTCGTCAGGATGCTCATCAGGCCGACGATCAGAATGCCCTGGGCGGCCCCGAAGTATCCGCCGTAGACGCCGAGGACGAACACACCGGCGGTCACGGCGGTCAGCCGGGCCGTGGAGAGCGCGGCGGTGGCCTCCCCCGCTCCGGCGCGCCGCGCCGCCCGCCGCTGCACGTACGGCCCGGCGACGACCATCAGCAGACCGGCCGCGACCAGGACGGGGACGACTGTCCGGAACGCCTCGGCGGGCAGGATCAGGAGCAGCAGTGCGCCCGCCGTGCCGCCGCCGATCGCGGCGGGCAGCAGGAGCCGGGTCAGCCCGCGCAGCTCCCTGAGTTCCCGCCGGTAGCCCCATGTCCCCGAGAGGTTGCCACCGACGAGGCCGATGTTGTTGGAGATGTTGGCGACCAGCGGCGGGTAGCCGAAGAGCAGCAGCACGGGGAACGACACCAGCGTGCCGGAGCCGACGACGACATTGATCATTCCGGCCCACAGGCCGGCCGCGAGAACGGCTGTCCACTCCAGCCAGAGGGGCGCCGAGTCGGCCAGTGCGGCGCTGACGATCACCGTCGGGTGCCCGTTCCGCCCGGCGTCGCTCGCTTCATGCGTGCACCCTACCCGTACCCGTCGGCGCCGCTCCGGGGGCGGACGTCAGCTCCGGGCCCGCTGGGTGGCCACGATGCAGCCGAGCACCACCAGGGCGGTCACCGCCACGAGTGGCCCTGGCTCCTCCCCCAGCAGCAGGACGGCCCACACGAGGGTGAGCAGCGGCTGGGCCAGCTGGATCTGGCTCGCCCGGGGCACCCCGATGGCCGCCATGCCGCCGTACCAGAGCACGAAGCCTCCGAACTGGGAGACGAGGGCCAGGTAGGCCATGCCGGCCACTGCCCCGGCGGTCGGGTGCGCCGGTTCCCACGGCAGGGCGAGGGCGGTGATCAGGGCGGACACCGGAAGAGCTGCGACGACGCCCCAGGCGATGACCTGCCAGCCCGGCAGGTGGGCGGCGAGGCGGCCGCCCTGGGCGTAGCCGACGGCGCACACCAGCAGGGCACCGAAGAGGTACAGGTCTCCGAGCGCCGGACGGCCGCCGCTCTGCTGGAGGGTGAAGGCGGCGACGGTGAGGGCGCCGAGGGTGGCGGCCGTCCAGAACGTCCGGGAGGGGCGACGGCCCGTCAGGGCCACGGAGACGGCGGCGGTGGCCAGCGGCAGTACCCCGATGACCACGGCGGAGTGCGCGGTGGTGGAGGTCCGCAGGGCGAGGGTGGTCAGCAGGGGGAAGCCGACGACACAGCCGCCGGCCACCGTGAGCAGGGCCGGCCAGTGCCGGCGCTGCGGCAGTGGCACCCGGGCCGCCGACAGGCACGCGAGGGCGAGCAGACCGGCCAGCAGTCCCCGCGCGCCGGTCACCGTCCACGGGCCGAAGCCTTCCAGGGCCCAGACCGTGGCGGGAAAGCTGAGTGAGAAGGAGAGGACGGCGAGCGTCGCCCGTGCCGTGCCGCCGCCGACCGCTACCGCCGATTCCCGAGTAGCGCTATCTTGTGCTGTCATGAATGACAGTAGCAGTGTCGCCCAGCTCGCTGCCACGCTGCGAAACGAGCTGGACCGCTACCCGGAGGGACAGAAGCTCCCGTCGAGCCGTGCGCTGGTGGCCGGCCATCAGGTCAGCCCGGTGACCGTCTCCCGGGCGATCGCCACGCTCGCCGCCGAGGGGCTGGTCGTCTCACGGCCGGGCGCGGGGGTGTTCAAGGCCGCCGCCCGCCGGAACGCGGGCGCTATCGGCGATGTCTCCTGGCAGGAGGTGGCGCTCAGCGCGGACCCGACCCCGGCGGCGGTGGACCCGGGCAACCCCGGCTCGGGCGCGGCGGCGGTGCTGGCCACCCTCGCCACCTCACCGCCCGAGGTCATCGACCTCAACGGCGGGTATCTCCACGCGGCACTGCAGCCGGAGCGGGCACTGGCCGGTGCCCTGGCCCGGGCCGGGCGCCGCCCCGGCACATGGTCACGCCCGCCGGTGGAGGGGCTGACCGAGCTGCGGGAGTGGTTCGCCCGGGACATCGGCGGGCCGGGCGGGGCGCTCAGCGCCTCCGACGTGCTGATCACCGCCGGGGGCCAGAGCGCGCTCACCACCGCGCTGCGGGCACTGGCCGCGCCGGGCTCCCGCATCCTGGTCGAGTCCCCCACCTACCCGGGCATGCTCGCCGTGGCGCGCGCCGCCGGGCTGCGCCCGGTGCCGGTGCCGGTGGACGCCGACGGAGTGCGGACCGACCTGCTCGCGGAGGCGTTCGAGGCCACCCGGGCACGGGTGTTCGTCTGCCAGCCGCTGTTCCACAACCCCACCGGCGCCGTGCTGTCGCCCGGGCGGCGCGGCGCGGTGACGGCCATCGCGCGGGCGGCGGGCGCCTTCGTCGTCGAGGACGACTTCGCCCGCCGTCTGGCGCACGCCGACGCCCCTCCCCTGCCGCTCCCGCTGGCGGCGGACGACCCGAACGGCGTCGTCGTCCACATCCGTTCGCTGACCAAGGCGGCCTCCCCCAGTCTGCGGATCGGGGCACTGTCCGCGCGGGGGCCGGCCCTGGAGCGGCTGCGCGCGAGCCAGGTGGTCGACAGCTTCTTCGTCGCCCGGCCGCTCCAGGAGACCGCGCTGGAGCTGATCGGCTCGCCCGCCTGGGCGGCGCATCTCCGGGCGCTGGCGAACTCCTTGCACGACCGCCGGACCGCGGTACTCACCGCGCTGGGCGGTGCGATGCCGAGTCTGCTGCCGGAGCGGCCGCCGCTCGGCGGATACCACCTGTGGCTGCGGCTGCCCGACGGCACGGTCGAGTCGGCCGTCACGGCGGCCGGTCTGCGCCACGGCGTGGCCGTGACCGCCGGCGGGCCGTACTTCACCGCCGAACCACCCGCGCCCCACCTGCGGCTGAGCTATGTGAGCACGCCCGGCACGGGCCAACTGGCGGAAGGCGCACGGCGGCTGCGGACGGCCCTGTCGGAATCGGTGCCGGCGTCCGCGAGCCCGCGCCGCCCGGCCGTGGGCGGCTGACGGCCGGGGCCGGCCACACAGCGCGGGACCCGACAGC
>NZ_BHZI01000255.1 GCF_004305975.1 Streptomyces otsuchiensis | reverse complement strand
GGGTGAAGTTGGCCAGGGGCGGGATGGTGGCGTGCTTCAGCACCAGCAGTGTCTTGATGAGGCTCGCCAGGCCGGCGCAGGTGTCCAGATGGCCGAGGTTGGACTTGGCCGAGCCCAGCGCGCAGTACCCCGTGCGGTCGGTGTCCCGCCGGAACGCGGCGGTGGCCCCGTCGAACTCGATGGGGTCGCCCTTGAGGGTGCCGGTGCCGTGGGTCTCCAGGTAGCCGATGGAGTCCGCACCGACCCCGGCGCGCTCCAGGGCGCGGGTGATGGCGCGCTGCTGGCCGAGCGCGGTGGGCTCGGTGTAGCTCCGCTTGCCCGCCCCGTCGTTGCCGACGCCCCAGCCTCGGATGACGCCGTGCACGGTGTCGCCGTCGGCCAGGGCCCTGGCCAGGGGTTTCAGCACCACGGCGGCGACCCCGTTGCCGCCGACGGTGCCGTCCGCCGCGGCGTCGAACGCCCGCAGGCGCCCGCTCCTGGAGAGGATGGAGCCCTTCACGTAGTGGTAGCCGAGCACTTGCGGCACATGAACGGCGGTGGCGCCGGCCAGTGCGAGGTCGCAGTCGCCCTCCAGCACGGCCTGGGCGGCGAGTCGCACCGCGACCAGGGAGCTGGAGCAGGCGGTCTGGACGCCGACGGCGGGGCCGGTCAGGCCGAGCCGGAACGCGGCGCGGGTGGCGGTGAAGTCGGGATGGGTGCCGATCATGGCCTGGAAGCGGGAGAGCCAGTCCTCACCGGCTCCCTCCGTCAGGACGTTGTTCAGCAGGTAGTTCTGGAGCGAGTACAGATAGCTGCCCGTGCTGGCGAAGACACCGATCTGCGCGCCGGGGCGCTCACGCGCGTACCCGGAGTCCTCCAGGGCGTGGTGGGCGCATTCGAGGAACAGCCGCTGCTGCGGCTCGGTGACCTCCGCCTCCCGCGCGCTCATCCCGAAGAACTCGGCGTCGAAGCCCGCGATGTCCTCCAGGGGCGCGGTGGCGCCGACGAAGTCCGCCGCGCGGTAGGAGGACTCCGGCACACCGGCGGCCCGGAGCTGGTCGTCGGTGAACCGGACGAAGCGGTCCTCTCCGTCGCGGATGATCCGCCACAGTTCCTCCGGGTTGTCCGCGCCCGGGAACCGGAACGCCATCCCGATGACGGCCACGCCGTCGTCCCGCGCCGCCTCGCTCACGCGTCACCACCGCGCGCCGCCCGCGCCTCGCCGGCCGGCTCGGTGGGCGCGACCTCGGCGGGCGCGACCTCGGGGGGCGCAGCGGCCTGCTTCCCGTCGGGAGGTGGACCCGCGGCGCGTCTCCCGCGTCTGATGAGGAGCACGAGAAAGCCGGTGCACAGCAGGACCGCGAGGCCGTGGAACGCTCCCACCACCACGATCGGCGCGTACACCTCCAGCAGGGCGGAGCTGAGGATCATGCCCAGGCCGAAGCCGCCGTTCTCCACCGCCGCGGAGATGCCGAACATGCGGCCGCGCTGGGCGTCAGGCGTCTCCTGCAGCTTGGTGACGTACACGATCTCGGTGAAGCCGTCCGCCATGCCCGCGACCAGCGCGGCGATGATCGCGGGCACGGTGGGCAGCCCGGTGAAGACGACGATGAACGCCACCGACATCAGGATGGAGCCGACGGCGAAGACCTTCTCCCCGAAGGTGCGGCCGGTCCGGTCGGCGTAGCGAGTGGAGATCTGCTGCGCGAGGATGTGCCCGATCGCCCAGGTCGCCCAGAACTGGCTGATGAACGTGGCGGGGTTGGAGGGGTCCAGCGCGCCGGAGTAGACCGGCAGGGCCACGTTGTGCGACGAGGAGCCCAGTCCGTCGGCCGCACGGATCGCCATCATGGCGGCCATCAGCGGTGCGGCCCGCAGCAGCGCCCACGACGCCCACCGGCCGGCGCGGCCGGAGGCGTCGGGGCCGGTCGACTCCTCGGCGACCGCCCGCGTGCGGATCGGCAGCAGCGCCAGCATCACGGCGGAGATGAGGAAGGTCACCCCGTTCAGGGCGAAGGCGGCCGTGTAGCCGAGCTGGGCGATGACCAGCCCCGAGGAGGCGAAACCGGCGATCATGGCCAGGGAACGGCCCGTCACCAGCAGGCCGTTCGCCTTGAGCCGCAGCTCGGCGCCGACGATCTCGGGAACGCTGCTGCGGAGGGCGACCTGGTAGAGCGTCGTGGAGGCGCCCATCGTGAACGCGAGGGCGAACAGCAGCGGCAGGCGGGCCGAGTCCGACAGTGGCAGCAGTGCCAGCAGCATCACCGACCGGACCAGGTCCGACCCGATCATGAGCCGTTTGCGGTCGAAGCGGCCGACGAGCCGCCCGCTCACGAAGCCGCTGGCCACGCTCGTCAGCAGCCGCACCGCCATGAAGAGTCCGGCGGCGAAGGCGCTGCCCGTGACCTGGTAGACGAAGACGTTCAGCGCCACCATGTTGAGGTAACTGCCGTACGCCGATATCCCGTTGCCTAGGACGAGCAGACGGAAGTGCTTCACTTTCACGGCCTCCAGAGCGGCTGTGGACGAGCTCGGGAACCTGTCGCGAGCGAAGACGGTGCGCGTCGGGGCCCGGAGCCGCGAGGCGGGAAGCGGGAGGCGGTGAGCCACGGACGTGCCGCTCCCCCGCCCCTGGACCGCCGCCGGTGGCGGAAGCCGGGCGGGCCGAAGGGCGCCGGGGGACCGACCGGCGCACCCCCGGCCGCCGCGGGCGCGTGCCGGGTACGGGAACAGGGCGGGTGGGCGGCGGAGGCGGGGCGCTCCGGCGGCGGCAGGTGACGGCCGCCCACGGACGGCGGGCCGCGCTGGGCCGGGGCCCTCAGGTGCCCGCTGCGAGCCGGGAGCGACGGGGCGCCGGCGGCCGGTCCATGACGGGCCCGGCGGCGTGCACTGTGTCACGGACCCCGGCGGCGGTCGGCCGGTAGGCCACCCGCCGGAGGCCGCTTGTCGGTTGGTCACCCATGAGCCGTCAACTTAGCCCCGGTGCGCCCGGAGAGGGACCTCCTCCTTCGGGTATACCCGAAGGGGCAGGGTCCTTCGGCCGCCCGGCCGGTTCTGGCTCTCGGGCCGCTCACCGTGGACCATGGGGAACGGCACCCTCACGGCGGGCCGTTGACGGACCGGCACCACGGGCCGGACGAGGTGGTCCCCGGAAACGGCGCCGGTCCGCGCCACGCGCACCGCGGGCGGAGACAGCCGACGCGCACAGCAGGTGCGGTGGCAGGCGGGCGCTCCCGCCGCGCCCGCGCACGGGCGGGGAGCGGCTTCGGCGACGGCCCCGGCCTGGCGGCGGCGTCCGTCAGATCAGGTGCTGATTCATCGCCATCACCGCGGCCGTGGTGCGGTTGGGCGCTCCCAGTTTCAGCAGGATGGCCCCCACCAGCCGCTTCACCCCGTGCGCGGAGATGCCGAGCGCCTTGGCGATCTGCTTGTTGCTGTAGCCCTGGGTGAGGAGGCCGAGGGTCTCCTTCTCTCGTTGTGTGAACGAGACGGGGCGCCCGTCGCCGGGGTGGTGCGGCTGCGCCCGGGTGCCGGTGAGCAGTTCGCGGGCCAGCCGGGCGGGCAGCGGCATCTCGCCGTTCACCGCCCGCCGCAGGGCACTGTCCAGGACGGGTACGGTCGCTTCCGCGAGCGAGATGACGCCGTCACAGGGCGGCCCGGCGGGGAGGGCGAGGTCCCCGCCGTGGATGTCGTCGCCGATCAGGACGACCAGCGGGCGCGACCCGGCGGAGGCCGGGTCCTGGCTCGGGAGCCGCCGCCACTCGGCGAGCGAGGCGATCACCACCCGTGCCCGGTCGGCGGGGTTTTCCGGCCGGGCCGGGAAGGCGTGGGGCGGTTCGACGAGCGTCACCCGCGGGATCTGCTGGAGCAGCGAGGCGATGCCCCGCCGCAGGACCTCGGTCTCCACGAGGAGGGCGACGTCGAGCGGCACGTCTCCGTCGTGGGGGTGGGAACTGTGCACTGGCGTTTCCTTTGCGTGTCAGCAACCGTGCGGCATGGCCGTGGGACGCTCTCGCCGCGCGGGAGCCGACGGCCCGTCCGGCGGAGTGCCGCGCCGCGCGGTCGCCGGTCCCTGCGAGGGCCGGTCCGGTGGCCGTGGGCACGGGGGCGTCGTCGCCGTTGCCGGGCCGTGTCGGCGGGCGACGGCTGGGCGGTCGCCGGCCTGCGGCGCCAGGGTGGTTCCGGTCGGACCATCCGTGCGACCTCGATCGCATTCGTGCATATTTGGCTGTCCTTTTGTCCGACAGAGGCCCATGGCGCGCTGCATGGTAATCAGTCATGGACAGAAATGGGACGTTCCCGTTCCGGTCTGGCGCGATGACGGCAGTGGACGGCTGGAACGGCGTCAGCGGGCACGGCCTCGGCCGATCCGGGCACGCGGGCACTCCCGCGTGCCCGGATCGGACCGCCGGCAGAGCCGCCGGACACGGTCCAGGGCCGGCGGCGGGCCACCGAGGTGTTCAGAGCGGGGCGCCGGGAGGGACGCGGGGCAGCGGGCCCAGTCCGTCGGTGGTGGGGGCGGCCAGGAAGGCACGCAGCGTTCGGGCGGTCTGCTGGTCCTGCCCCCGGTCACCGGCCCGCGGCGGGTACGGGCCGCCGCCCGCGATGTCGAGCCGGTCCGCGAGCTGGTGGAGCCGGCCCTTGAGGGTCTCGCGCACCGTCGGCGGCAGTGCCTCGCCGCCGATCGCGGCGGCGAGGTGACGCAGCACCACCCATCCTGCCGCGGCCCGTACTTCGGAGTCCGCCCGCGCCGGGCGCGGAGCGTCCCCGTCACCGCCGGGCAGCGGCTCCTCGTGGGCGGCGCCCGGCCAGCAGGCGCCGAGGAGGGTGTCGGCGACGGCGGCCGGGCCCGGCTGCTCCGGATCGACGGCGTGCTGCGCGGCGACCCGGGTCAGGCGGGCGGGTTCCAGCAGTGCCTCGGCCACCAGTGCCGCGGCGACCTCCACGGCGGCGAACGGGTCGAAGACCCGTCCGGCCCGGGTGTCCAGGTACTCGCGGGTGCGCTCGTAGCGGATCGCGGGCGGGGTGAGCAACCGCAGCACCCCTGCGGGCAGGGCCAGTTCGGCTGGGTCCAGCAGGTCGGCGGCGGCGCGCAGCGCACGCCACTGGCCGCTTGCGGGCACCGGTGTGGTGCCGGGATCGTCGGGGGCGGCGTCTCCGGCGTGGCCGTAGGCGTAACGCACCCCACCGACCTGACGTGCCACGGCGGCGAGCGCGTGCCGGTGGTAGAGGTGCGCCAGCGCGGCGCGGCTCTCCAGTTCGCCGCTCTGGCGGTCCGGCGGCAGGACACCGCGGGAGAAGCCGGCCAGGGCGGCACGGCGCACGGCCAGCGCCTCGGAAAGGGCCTGGAACGGGTCGGCGAGGTGCGGCAGCCAGACGGCACCGTCGGCGTTGGCGGCGCCGGGGCCCTGTGCGTCCTCGTCGGCGAGGTGGCGCAGTCCGCGCGCGGCGGCCTCGCGGCGCAGTGCGGCGAGCCGGTCGGCGACGGTGTCGGTGGCGGAGCCGGCGGGCCCGTAGGCATGGGCGACGAGGAAGTGGTCCCAGGGCCCGAGCCCCTGGTGGTAGGCGTGGGAGAGGTCGGGGGTGCCGTCTCCGGTGAGGGCGACACGGGGGTGCGGGTAGTCCATGACGGAGGGCACGGGGTGGTCGCCGCTGGCGAAGTTGTGCATGAAGCCGAGGGCGTGGCCGATCTCGTGTGCGGCGAGTTGCCGCATCCGGCCGAGGACGGTCTCCCGGACGGCGGCCAGACGCTTCGCCTCGTCCGGGTGTCCGTAGGGGGCGAGCAGGGTCTCGGCGAGCGCCGTCACCTGTTCCAGGCGCTGGGAGCCGAGACGGACCCGGCCGCTGAGGATCTCGCCGCTGCGCGGGTCGGTGAGGGCCTGGCCGTGGGACCAGCCGCGGCCGTCCCGGTGGACCCACAGGACGGTGTTGTGCGCGAGGTCGTGGAGGTCGGCGTCCTCGGGCGCGACCTCGACGCGGAAGACGCCGGGAAGACCGGCTCCGTCGAAGGCCGCGCGCCACCAGTTGCCGCCCTCGACGACCGCCGAGCGCCAGGGTTCGGGGATGGCGGGGTCGATGAGGAAGACGATCGCCGCCTCCGGCCGGCGCCCCCCGCCGTCTCCGGGAGCGGTGGTGGCCGCGGGCTCGGGGCGGGTGCGGAACCGGGGCTGGAGGGTGACGGCGGTGCCGTCGGCCACCCGGGTGCCGTGGTCGTGGTGGCCGATCCCGTAGCCACCGGAGGCCGGATGGTAGGGGCGGGCGGCGAGCGGTTCGTCGGGCAGTGGCACCAGGTGCAGGTGCTGCACCACGCTGAGGTTCCCGGGCAGGGGCACCACACGGCGCAGGGCGTCGCCCGGTTCTCCCCGGAAGGTCAGCAGTGCGGGCAGCCGGACACCCCGGGGGCCGTCGGTGGCCTCCGTCACCAGTGGGAAGGAGGCGTCCGGGGCGACGGTGTGCTCCCCCTGACCGCGCTCCGCGAGCTGCTCGGCCACACCGTGCACATCGAGCAGTGCCAGGCTGCCGGCGTCCACGAGCGCGCCGTCGGCGGTGTCCCTCAGGACGGGGGCGCTCCACAGAACGGAGTGGGCGAAGGACTCGGCGCCGGCCCGGACAGCGGCACGGCCGCCGCGCGCGAGCCGGTGCTTGGGCGTCGCGACGAGGACGGCGTGACCACCGATCCGGCGGAATTCCGCGAGGCGCGCCTTGCCGATCCGGCCGCGGTCCAGGCCGAGTTCGCTGGAGCCCACACCCGAGGCGAGGGCGCCCGCCAGCAGGAACGGGGTGTCGAAGCGCCGGACGGCGAGCAGCAGACGGCCGGAGCCGGCCGCTGCGGGCTCTCCGACGGCCGCGTCGGAGAACGCCCCGGTGAGCAGACGGACGGGGGCCCCACGGTCCGGACCGCCGTCGCCCGGGCGCTTGCGGTCGGCGCCGCTGTCTCCGTGCGCCGGTGCCCCGGTCGCGGGCTGGTCGGGCGTGGCGGGAAGGTCGGGGTCGCGCACCGGTGCCTCACTCTCTGCGCCGCCGTTCGGCGACCGGAGCCGAATGGTAGGCGGCGTCACTCGGGCGGGCGGTGGGCGCCCCGGCGAGGGAGTCGCCGGGGCGCCCACCCGAAGGGTGCGGCCGGGGTCGCGGGGATCTCGTAGGCGAGCCGGAACCGCTCCCCGGGGACGACGAGGTCGGCCGTCTCCAGCGGGCGGGTGTCGGAGAAGTAGGTGCGTTCGATGGCGGCTGCGACCGCACCGTCCGCGAGGTCGAGGGCCGCGGCCTCCTCGGGTGTGGCGGGGCGGGCCGTGACCGTCTCCGTGACATGGGTGACCCGGATACCGATGTACGCCATCCGCTCCACCACGCTGCCGCCGGCGACCGGGCCGGCACCGGGCAGCGAGACGGGGGTGCCGCCGGTGATGCCGAGGGGCTCCCAGCTGACGCAGAGCATCGCGGGCAGGTCGTCGCTGCGCAGCAGGTACTGGCTGCGGATCACCGGTTCCCCCTCGCTCAGCGCGAGGCGCCGCGCGACCTGGGCGGAGGCCGCCTCCGTGGTGGAGCTGGGGGTGCCGCGCAGGGACCGGGGGCGGGTGTCGTCGGCGGCGCGCGGAGCCGGGGGTTCGGCGGTGAGCCCGGGGGCGCCCGCGAGGACACGCGTGACGGCGCACGCCGCGGTTGCGGTGGCGGCCGGGCCGCCGGAACGGGGTTCGCCGCCGCCGGCCGTCGTCACCGTTCCGGGATCTCCGGGGGCGACGGCGAGGCGGCCGGCCACCCGCTCGGCGGTCCAGCTGCGGACCATGGTGGCGGCGGTGCGGGGCTCGCGGACGAAGACCCCGCGCCCGGCCCTGCCCTGCACCAGCCCTTCGGACGCCAGCAGCCGGACCGCCGCGGCCGCCACGTTGGAGCCGACGCCGTAGGCGGCGCTCAGCTCGGCGCGCGAGGGGAGCGCCGCGCCGGGCGGGATCTCCCCGGCGGCGATCCGGTCACGCAGGGCGTCGGCGAGCCGCCGGTACGACGGGGTCGACCTCACCTGTCTCACTCCCTGGACAACGTCTCGCATGTCGAGACATGCGCGGGGTCAATTCTAAGCGGTTCGCCGTCGCGACACCGCGCCGACCGTATCCCGCCGCGGCGACCTGATGCATCAGGTCGACCGGGGAAGACCGGGTGAGATGGGTCGCACCCGGCCGGAGACGGCGGTTGTTGCATCAGGTCATACCGCGTCGACCTGCACCGATGTGGCCTGCGCCACCGTGGGCGCACCCACAGCGAACAGCTCCGGGGCTTGGCGGCACCGGCCACCCGAGGCTAGCTTTTCCCTCCGGAACGCGTCTCGAAAACGCGTCCGGATGGTGATCGGCCTGAGGGTGGGCCGTGCCCAGCGGTAGCCCGGACGAGGGAGTCCACCCGGTGACCGCCCCCTGGATCAGCCGACGC
>NZ_BHZI01000254.1 GCF_004305975.1 Streptomyces otsuchiensis | reverse complement strand
GGTGGGCGCGCCGCCCCCTCCTGCCCCCTGCCGCGGGCGGCGCGCCCACCCCCGCGAGGCGCGCCGCCCACTCCGTCCCGGGCTTCCGTCTCGGGCTTCCGTCTCGGGCTTCCGTCTCAGCGTCGCAGCAGCAGCGAGGTGAGGTGCAGCCGCCCGCTGTGGATCCACACGTCCGAGTACTCCACCGGGCGGTCGTCGGCGAGGTAGGTGACCTGCTGCAGGTACTGCACCGGTGCGCCCTCCGCCAGCTCCAGGGCGTCCGCCACCTCGGCGGAGGCCCGTTCGGCGCTGAAGGTGCGGCGCGCCGCGGCGATCTTCAGGCCGTAACTGCCCTCCAGCACCCCGAAGAGGCTGGACCGCTCGAAGTCGACCTCCTCGATGCCCGGTGTGAAGTCGGTGCGCACGTAGTTGAAGAGCAGCGCCACCGGCCCGTCCTCGGTGCTGCGCAACCGGACCAGTTTCAGCACCCGTCCGCCGGGCGCCAGGTCCAGCAGCGCCGCGACCGGGCGGGGCGGTGAGAGTGTGGCGGACTCCAGCACCGCGGTGTCGGTGACCACGCCCTGGCTGGCGAAGTCCTCGGAGAGGGTGCTCAGTTTCTGGGCGATGGCCGGCTCGATGGTGGTGGAGGTGACGAAGGTGCCGCGCCCGCGCACCTGGCGCAGCAGACCCTCGGCGATCAGGGTGGCCAGCGCCCGCCGCACCGTGCCCCGGCTGACGCCGAAGTCCTGTGCCAGTTCCGGCTCGCTCTTGAGCCGGTAGTGGGCGGGCCACTCACCGGCGGCGATCCGGGTCCGGATGTGCTCGGAGATCTGGACGTGGATCGCTGTCGGGACATCACGTTTGATGCCCGCCGGTTCCTCGTCGCCCGCCGTCACCCTCACCGCGCTCCTTCCGGGAGTCGTCACCCGCCGGGGCCGTGCCCGTGCGGGCACGGCCCCCTGTGTGCTCAGTAGCTCTTGGTCCCGGCGTCGGCCGAGGAGGTCACCAGGGCGACACCGGCGCTGGTGCCCAGCAGCACCGCTCCGGCCCGCAGCAGGCCGACGGCCTGCTCGTACCCGGTGATCGCGCCGGACGCCTTCACCTTGACCCCCTCGCGCGCCCGCTCCACAAGGTACCGAACGCTCGTCGGGTTCGCGGTCTCGATCTGCCCACTGCTGGCGTTCTTCAGGAAGGCCGCGCCCGCCTCCTGGGCGAGTTCGACGGCTGCCTCCTTCTCCGCGTCGGTGAGCAGCGGGAGTTCGAGCATGACCTTCACCGGTCCGCCGAACGCCCGGACGACGCCGGCGATGTCCTCCTGGAAGTCCTGGTAGCGGCCGCTCTTGAGCCAGCCGATCTGGACGCCTATGTCGAGCTGAGAGGCGCCCAGCCGGGCGATCTCGGCGGCCTCGGCCGCCTTGCCCGCACTGGTCATCACACCGACGGTCGGGAAGTCGAGGGCGGAGGCCACCTCGACGCCGGTGCCGGCGAGTTCGGCGCTGACCACGGGGACCCAGGAAGCGGGCACCATGGCCGCGTTGAAGCCGTACTGGGCGGCCTCCCGGGCGTGGGCGACCATGTCCTCACGGGTGGAGCGGGAGTCGATCCGGGTGTGCTGGATGTGGCGCGCCAGGCCGGCGGCGCTCAGGTCCGGCTCGGTGTTCGTGGTGGTCGAGGTCTCGGACATGTGTGGTGTCTCTCCATCTGTCGTTGGCCGTGCGCGGTGGTGCCGGGCGCGGCCCGGGCCGGGCGTGGGCCCTGGTGTTCGGTGCGTGTGCGTCCGGCCGTGCGAGGGGGCGGGACGGGACGCGCCCTGGCCCACGGCCGGGGTGGGGGTGGGACGGTCGGTCAGAGCTTGTCGGCGTAGTAGTCGGGCGCGATGACGCCCTCCCCGCCGAACCAGCGCGGCACGTCGACGCCGCAGTACAGGCCGATGTTTCCCCAGGGCTCGAAGGCCCCGGTGCGGACGACGACCTTGGCGCTGCGGGCGAGTTCGCCCAGCATGTCGGCGTGGGTGCGGGTGGTGAACTCGGCGTCGTCGAACCGCTCCCGCAGCCAGGTGTCCAGCAGCGGGTTGTTGCTGGGCACCTCCTCGGCGCGGACCACGCCCTCGACCACCAGTTCGTCGGCGATCAGGCCGATCACGGTGCGCAGGTCGGGCAGGTTCTCGGCGATGGCCAGGTCGATCCGGTCGGCCTCGCGCGGCACGGGGAACCCGGCGTCCACGACGAGGACGAGGTCGGTGTGGCCGAGGGTGGCGAGGGCGGCGCTGAGCTTGTCGTTGAGGATGCCACGGCGCTTCATGGTGCGGTTCCTTCCGGTGCGGGGGGAGGGCCGGGCCGGTCCGCCCCGCCCGCCCCGGGGGCGGTGGCGGAGACGGTGGCTCCGGTGGCCAGGGTCATGATCGATTCCTCGGTGGCGGTGCGGGTGGCGACGGTGTCCACCAGGCGCCCTTCGCTGAGGACGGCGATCCGGTCGGTGAGGGCGAGGAGTTCGGGCAGGTCGGAGGAGGAGCAGAGGATCGCCAGTCCGCGGTCGGCGAGGGCGAACAGCTCCTCGTAGATCTCCGCCTTGGCACCGACGTCCACGCCGCGGGTCGGCTCGTCGAGGATGAGCACGCCCGGGTTGATGGAGAGCCAGCGGGCCAGCACGGCCTTCTGCTGGTTGCCACCGGAGAGGTTGGTGATGGGCTGCTCCAGCGAGGCGGTCTTGACCCGGAGCTTCTTGGCCTGGTCGGCCGCCTGACGGTCGAACGCGCGGCGGCGCACCAGACCGAGGCGGGAGAACGCCTTGGTGGTGAGGGCGCCGACGTTGCGGCCGACGCTCATCGTGGTCAGCAGCCCCTGCGCCCGGCGCTCGCCGGGCACGAAGGCCAGACGACGGCCGACGCTGGCGATCGGGTCGCGCCTCTCGTACGGCTCGCCGAGCACTTCGACGGTCCCGCCGGTGCCCCGGTCGCCGCCGAAGATGTTGTGCAGCAGCTCCACCCGGCCGGAGTCGGGCAGCCCGGCGACGCCGAGGATCTCCCCGGGCCGCACCTGGAGGCTGATCCCGGTGTGCCGCCGGCCGCTCAGCTCACGGACGGAGAGCGCCGGCGGCCCCTCGGGGGCACCCTGGTGGCCGGCCCGGTCGGTGACCGCCGCCAGCTCCCGGCCGACCATCGCCGCCACCGCGCGGTCCGGGGTCGTCTCCTCGCGGCGCCAGCCGGCGACATGGGTGCCGTCGCGCAGCACCTGGATGTGGTCGGCGAGCCGGAAGACCTCGGGCATGCGGTGCGATACGTAGAGCATCGTCACACCGCCGGCCTTGAGGCGGTCCATGAGCGCGAACAGCCGTTCCGCCTCGGCGGGGGTGAGCATCGCGGTCGGCTCGTCCAGGATCAGCACCCGGCAGCCGCGGGCGACCGAGCGGGCGACCACGATGAGCTGCTGGGTGGCGAGGTCGAGCGATCCGACGGACGCCGACGGGTCCAGGGTGAGGTCCAGTTCGGCCAGCAGCTCGGTGGTGCGGCGCAGCATGGCGCGGCGGGAGGGGAACAGTCGGCTGCCCGGCTCGACGCCGGAGAGCACGTTCTCCGCCACGGTGCGGTCCTGGAGCAGGGAGAGTTCCTGCGGGACGATCGCGACGCCGTGCCGGGCCAGCACGGTGGCCGGGTCGTGGGAGGTGACCTCCTCGCCGAAGACGGTGACCGTGCCGGCGCTGGGCGGCTGGAGACCGGCGAGGATCTTCAGCAGGGTGGACTTGCCGGCGCCGTTCTCCCCCAGCAGGGCGGTGACCTCGCCGGCGGGTACGTCGAAGGAGACGTCGTGGAGGGCTCGCACCGGGCCGAAGTTCCGGCCCAGTCCGCTGATCCGCACGGCGGGCCCGGTGGCCGGGCCGGCCGTTGCCGCGCCGGTCATCAGTCCTCCACCGGGGTGTCGTCCAGGTTGTCCTTGGTGACGAACTCGGAGCCGGTGTCGACGCCGCTGATCTCGGTGCCCTCGACCGCGAAGTCGTGGAGGACCTTGACGGCCTGGTAGCCCTGCTCGGCGGGGTTCTGGCTGATGGTGAAGTCGACGACGTCGCGCTCGATGTACTGGGCGGTCTGGGTCAGCACGTCGAACCCGACGACCGCGATCTCGTCCGCCCGGCCCGACTCGGCCGTCCACTTGGCGGCCGCGGTGGTGGAGCAGCAGTCCAGCCCGGCGATGGCGGTGACGTCCGACTGGCCGGCCATGGTCGACTCGACCGTGTTGTAGGCGGCGTTGGGCTCGTTGCCGACGTTCACGGGGCCGACGATCTCCAGGCCGCTGCCCTCCAGCCCGTCCTTGAAGCCGCCGAAGCGGTCGTGCGACCAGCCGGCGCCGGTGTCGACGGAGAAGACGACGACCTTGCCCGTGGCGTCCTCGCCGACGACCTCCAGCAGTTCCTTCGCCTGGGACTCACCGGAGCCGCGCAGGTCCTGGCCGACGAAGCCCATCTGGCGGGAGTCGGGGTTGTCGGTGTTGAAGGAGATCACCGGGATACCGGCGTCGTACGCCTGGGCGATGACGGGGCGCAGCGCGTCGCTGGAGGCGGAGGACACGGCCAGGCCGTCGACCGCCTTCTGCTGGATGAGCGTCTGCAGCTCGGAGACCTGCTGGCCGGCGTCGCCGCCGGTCGGGCCGATCAGCTGCACGTCGGCGCCGAACTCCTCGCCGGCCCGCTGCATGCCCTGGCTGATCGGGGTGGCGAAGGCCAGCGAGGGGTCGTGGTAGCTGAGCTTGATCCGCAGGGATTCGCCGTTGTCGACGCGCTCCTGGATGTAGCCGGCCAGTTCGAAGCCGTCCTCGGAGCCGCCGCTGTCGGCGGCGGTGACGGCGCCACAGCCGGTGGCCAGTGCGGCGGTGGCGGTGATGGCGGCTGCCGCCAGGACTGATCTGAGAGTGGTACGGAGGGACATTGCGGACTCCTTGGGCACATGCGCGGGTTACCGGGGGCGCGGGGTCTCGATCGAGGGGACCGGGCGCGGTGTGGGGAGGAGGGTGACGCGGAGAGGGGGACCGTCGGCGGCGGTCGCTAGGCGCGGGTCTTTCGTCGGCGTTGCCAGGTGTCGGCGGCGACCGCCGCGACGATGACCAGGCCGGTGACGACGGTCTGCCAGAAGGACGAGATGCCCTTGATGTTGAGGATGTTCTGCAGGAGCCCGATGAAGGTGACGCCGATGACGGTGCCCCAGACCGTGCCGGACCCGCCGAAGAGGGCGGCGCCGCCGATGATCACCGCGGAGATGACGGTCAGCTCCAGGCCGCTTCCGGTGACGCCCTGCACATAGGAGAGGAAGGACAGTCCGAGTACGCCGGCGAGGGCCGCGGTGAAGCCCGAGAGCACGAAGGCGCTGAGCTTGACCTGCTTGACGTTGATACCGACCAGCCGGGCCGCTTCCTGGTTGCCGCCGACGGCGTAGCTGTTGAAGCCGAGGCGGGAGCGGGAGAGCAGCACCACGCCCAGGGCGGCGACGACGGCGAAGATCACGAACTGCATCGGCACCACGCCGAACAGCCGTCCCTGGCCGAGCAGGCTGAACTCGGCGACGCCCGGCATGCCGTTGTTGAGGGAGATCGGGGCGCCGTCGGAGATGAGGAGCGCCACGCCCCGGTAGACGCTGAGTGTGCCCAGCGTGACGATGAAGGACGGCACTCCGAGGAGGACGACCGCGAGCCCGTTGAGCAGACCGGCCAGCGACCCGACGGCCAGTCCGATGAGGGCGGCGAGCGGCCAGGCGAGGCCGTCGGATATCGCCATGCCGGTGCAGATGGCGGAGAGCGCGTAGACCGAGCCGACGGACAGGTCGATCTCGCCGTTGACGATGACGAAGGTGGCGCCGACCGCCATGATGCCGATCTGGGAGATCTGCTGGCCGACGGAGAGCAGGTTGTCGGAGGAGGCGAACCCCGGGGAGAGCACCACGCCGAGGAGGAAGAGCAGTACCAGGGCGGCGAAGACCCCGGACTCCCGGGCGTGCAGCAGTCTGCGCAGGTCGAGGGCGAACCCCCGCGCCGGCGCGGTGGTGGTGGTCATGGGGCGTCGTTCCTATCTGCGTCGGTACGGTCCGTGCCGGCGGTCGGCACGGCCGTGAGCTGTTCCGGGGTCGGCAGGGCGGGCACGACTCCGGGGACGGTCACCGCGTGGGCGCCGGCAGCGGCGGCGCGGGAGACGGCGGCGGCGATGTCGTCGCCGGAGGCCAGGGCGACCGCCAGGGCGGCGGTGAAGGCGTCGCCGGCGCCGGTGGTGTCGACCACCCGGCTCACCCGGCGGGCGGGTACTTCCCGGACTCCGGTGCCGTCGTCGACGAGGGCGCCCAGGCCGCCGCGGGTCAGCACGGCGGTGCCTCCGGTGCGTTCACGCAGCCGGGCGACGAGCTCGCGGTCGTCCAGGGCGGCGCCGTCACCCAGGCCGAGCAGCACGGGGGCCTCGGTCTGGTTGGGCGTGATCACGTCGACCAGCGGCCAGAGGTCGTCGGGCAGCGGCCGGGCGGGCGCGGGGTTGAGCAGGGTGGTCGTTCCGCATGCCCGGGCCTCACGCAGCGCCTGGTGGACGACGTCCGCGGGGATCTCCATGGAGACCACCAGGATGTCGGCGGCCTCGATGGCGGGGCGGAAGGGTTCGAGATCGGCGGGGGTGAGCCGGTCGAGGGCGCCGGGCGCGATGGCGATGCGGTTCTCGCCGGAGGGCTCCACCAGGATGAAACCGACCATGGTGGGGGCGTCGGAGGTGACGACCTGGGAGGCGTCGACCCCCTCGCTCGCCCACAGGGCGCGGGCCGCGCGGCCGTAGGCGTCGTCGCCGACCGCGGTGAGCAGGGAGACCCGCGCGCCCAGCCGGGCGGCACCGATCGCCTGGTTCGACCCCTTGCCGCCGGGGCCCTCGTCGAACTCACCGCCGGAGACCGTCTCACCCGCCGCGGGTGACCGTGGCACCCGCATGGTGAGGCCCGCTCCGTAACTCCCGACCACTGCGATCCGCATCGAACGCACACCCCGCTTTGTATGGGGACAACCATGAACATGCGCAGCGTATGTACAGGCATGTCCCCCGTCAATAGATGTTTCACAGCGGTGTTTCGGCGCGTTCTCACGCCGGACACACACGGGTGGTGGTCCGGAGGTCCGGCGCGCGGCGGGCCCGCGATCCGGGAGCGGGCGGACCGGCCGCCGCCCGGGATGCCGCCCGGGGCGGCGCCACGGTCAACGGACCGCTACCGGACGTCACATGAGTGACCGTCAGCTGTACCGGACCCTCCCGCGGGCCCCGCCGCGGGCGGATGGGTGGCGGGCGGCGGACGGCCGCCGAGCGGCCTCCGGCGCGCCGCTCCGGCCCCGGAGAAGGCCGGATAACGAAATGGCGCCGGCCCTCCCGAGGAGGGCCGGCGCCAGGGGCCGGGGCCGCCCGGCGGACCGGGAAGGAGTGCGACGGGGACCGCGGGCCCACGGCCGCGGGGCGGTCCGCCGCCGTGCGTCAGCCGGTGCCCGCCGCGTCGAGGCGGGCCCGGATCCCGTCCGGAAGGCGCAGCTCCATCGCGTCGAACGCCGCGTCGAGCTGCCACATCCGGGACACACCGACGATCGGCAGGATCGGGACCGCTCCCCCGGCCATGTGGGCGAGCACCACCTGCCCAGGCGTGACCTCCAGCTCGGCGGCCACCTCCCGCAGGACGCGCAGCCGCGCACGGCTGCCGGGATGGTCGTACCCGTCGGGCATCGGCTTGTCCGCGTCGTCGTAGGCGCCGCGCAGCAGCGGGCTGTACGCCCACACCTCGACGGCGTTGCGCGCCGCGTGGTCCAGCTGCTCGTCGCTGAGCTCACCGAAGGGATGTTCGTTGGCGGCGGCCTCGGGGCGGGTACGCAGATAGCTGTGGCTCAGCTGGATCGCGTCGATCGGGCGGGCGCCGGCCGCGACGGCCAGGGCGCGGGCGCGCTCAACCAGCCAGGCGGGGTGGTTCGAGGCGCCCACCCGCTCGGCCAGGCCGGAGCCGGTGAGTTCCGCCAGTGTCCCGACGGTCTCCTCGATGGGGGTGGCCCGGTCCTCCATGTGGATCCAGAAGAGGTCCACCCTGTCCACGCCCAGCCTGCGGCGGCTTCCCTCGAACGCCTCGCGCAGCACCGGTGCGGACAGTCCGGCGCGCGGCCCCGCCGCCACACCGGGCGTGACCGGCTCGGCGCCGGTCTTCGTCGAGATCCGCACCCGCTCCCGCATCCCGGGGCGCGCGCGGAGCCAGCGCCCGATCACCTCCTCGCTCTGCCCGCCCCTACCGGACCCGCTCAGCCAGAACGCGTAGCAGTCGGCGGTGTCGATCCACCGGCCGCCGCGCTCCACGAAGCGGTCCAGCAGGGCGAACGCGGTCGGCTCGTCGACCCCGGTGCCGAACAGCATCGTGCCGAGCACCGGCGAGGCGGGGGTGGGAGTGCGGTGGGTGGG
>NZ_BHZI01000253.1 GCF_004305975.1 Streptomyces otsuchiensis | reverse complement strand
GCGAACAACCTCGCCCTGCTGCGCACCGTCACCGCCCGCCCGACCCCGCTCCCGATCCACCTCGTCACCAGCGGCGCCGTCTCCGTCGGCCGCACGGACCCGGTACGGGACGTGGCCCAGGCCGCCACCTGGGGGCTGGGCCTGGTGGCCGGTCTGGAGCGGCCCGACTGCTGGGGCGGCATCGTCGACCTGCCGGAGCAGCCGGACGACCGGGTCCTGAACAAGCTGCTGCGGCTGCTCGGGCAGCAGCCCGGGGAGTTCGGCGACTCGGGCACGGAGGAACAGTTCGCCCTCCGTCCCGCCGGAGTCTTCGTCCGCCGCATGGTCCGGGCCGCGCAGAGCACACCGGTCCGGTCCTGGCAGCCCGGTTCCACCGTGCTGATCACCGGAGGTACCGGCGGCGTCGGACGCCACCTCGCCCACCACATGGCCGCCCGGGGCGCGCGCAAGCTCGTCCTCACCGGTCGCCGTGGCCCGGACGCCCCCGGCGCCCGGGAGCTGGCCGCCGAACTCACCGCGCGAGGCGTCGAGACGATCGTCGCCGCGTGCGACGTCACCGATCGGGACCAGGTCGCCGCGCTGCTCGCCGAGCACCCCGCCGACACGGTGATCCACGCCGCCGGTGTGGCGCAGGCGACCGCGCTTGCCGACTGCGAGGAGACCGAACTCGCCGCGGTGACCGCGGCCAAGACCGAGGGCGCCCGGCACCTGGACGAACTGGCCGGTGACATCGGCGCCCTCGTGCTCTTCTCCTCCGGCGCGGGCGTCTGGGGCGGCGCGGGCCAGGCCGCCTACGCGGCGGGCAACGCCGTACTCGACGCGTTGGCCCAGGACCGCCGCGCCCGGGGGCTGGCTGCCACCGCCGTCGCCTGGGGCGGCTGGGCCGAGGGCGGCATGGCCGACGACGGGCAGGCCGCCGCGGAACTCGGCCGGCGCGGGCTGCACGCCATGGACCCGCGCCTCGCCCTCGAAGCGCTCGACCAGGCGCTGGACGCCGACGAGACCTGCCTGACCGTCGCCGACATCGACTGGGCACGCTTCGCGCCCGGCTACACGGCGGCCCGCGCCCGTCCGCTGATCATGGACATCCCCGAGGCCCAGGCGGCGCTCGCGACGCCTGACACCCCGGGCGACGACCCCCGCGAAGCCGACGAACTGTACGACCACCTGGTCGAGCTGACCGGGCCGCAGCGGACCAAGCACCTGCTCGATCTCGTACGGGAGCACGCCGCGGCCGCGCTCGGCTACGCCGACTCCACCGCGATCGAGGCCGGCCGTGCCTTCCGGGACATGGGCTTCGACTCCCTGATGGCCGTCGACGTGCGTAACCGCCTGCAGGCCGCCACCGGCCGCAAGTTGCCGCCGACCCTGGTGTTCGACCACCCGACCCCCGCCGACCTGGCGGACCACCTGCTCGTCGAGGTGCTCGGCGAGCAGGACCCGGCCGAGGGCACCGCGGCCCGGGCCGTCGGCGGAGCGGAGGACGAGCCGCTGGCCGTGATCGGCATGAGCTGCCGGTACGCCGGCGGCGTGGACTCGCCCGAGGACCTGTGGCGGCTCGTGCTGGAGGGCACCGACGCCATGGGGCCCTTCCCGCAGGACCGCGGCTGGGACGTGGAGAACCTCTACGACCCCGACCCCGACAACCCCGGCACCTCCTACGCCAGGGAGGGCGGCTTCCTCGCGGACGCCTCCCACTTCGACGCCTCCCTCTTCGGGATCAGCCCCCGCGAGGCGGTGGCCACCGACCCGCAGCAGCGGCTGCTGCTGGAGGCGACCTGGGAGGCGATGGAACGGGCCACGATCGACCCCTCGTCCCTGCGCGGCAGCCAGACGGGCGTCTTCGTCGGCACCTCGTTCGTCGGATACGGCATCGGGGCCCAGCAGCCGGGCAACGAGGCCGAGGGCTTCTTCCTCGCCGGCACCGGTACCGCCGCCGCGTCCGGCCGTATCTCCTACACCTTCGGCCTCGAAGGGCCCGCCGCGACCGTCGACACGGCCTGCTCGTCCTCCGCCGTGGCCATCCACCTCGCCTGCCAGGCGCTGCGGAACAACGAGTGCGACATGGCGGTCGCGGGCGGCGCCGCCGTCCTGGCCACCCCTGCCTCCTTCACGGAGTTCAGCCGCCAGCGCGGCCTCGCCGCCGACGGCCGGTGCAAGCCGTTCGCCGCGGCGGCCGACGGCACCGGCTGGGGCGAGGGGGTCGGCATGATCCTGGTGGAGCGACTCTCCGACGCGCTGCGCAAGGGACATCCCGTCCTCGCGCTGATCCGCGGCACCGCCGTCAACCAGGACGGCGCCTCCAACGGCCTGACCGCCCCCAGCGGCCGCGCCCAGCAGAAGGTCATCCGCCAGGCACTGGCCAACTCCCGGCTGGAAGCCGCCGACGTCGACACCGTCGAGGCGCACGGCACGGGCACCACCCTCGGTGACCCCATCGAGGCCCAGGCGATCCTGGCGACCTACGGCCAGAACCGCCCCGAGGACCGGCCGCTGTGGCTCGGCTCGGTGAAGTCCAACATCGGCCACACCCAGTCGGCGGCAGGCGTCGGCGGCGTCATCAAGACCGTGATGTCGCTGCGCGAGGGGGTCCTGCCCGGAACGCTGCACATCGACGCACCGACCCCGCACGTCGACTGGTCGACGGGCGCGGTCGAACTGCTGACGGAGACCACCCCCTGGCCCGACATCGACGGGCGCCCCCGGCGGGCCGCCGTGTCCTCCTTCGGCGGCAGCGGCACCAACGCCCACCTGGTGCTGGAGCAGTACGTGCCGGAGCCGGCGCCCGCCCAGGGCCCCGAGCGCGCCCCCGAGGCGGACCGGACCGCCACGTCCGAGCGGACCCCCGAGGCCGACCGGGCTCCCCAGCTCGACCGTGCTCCCGAGCTCGACGGCGTGGTGGCACCCTGGCTGCTGTCCGCCCGGAGCGCGGAAGCGCTGCGGGGCCAGGCCCAGCGGCTCCTCGAACACCTGGACGCCGCCCCCGCAGCCCACCCCGCCGACATCGCCCACTCGCTGACCGCCACCCGAGCCCTGCTCGGACACCGCGCCGCCGTGGTCGCCGCCGACGACGCCGACCGCCGGGCCGCGCTCGGCGCCCTCGCCCGGGGCGAGGCCGCGCCGCATCTGGTCCAGGGCGTCGAGCGACCCGGAAAGGTCGCCTTCGTCTTCCCCGGGCAGGGCGGACAGTGGGAGGGCATGGCCGTCGAGCTGATGGCGACCTCCGAGGTCTTCGCCGCCGAGCTGTACGCCTGCGGCGAGGAGTTCGCCCGCCACCTGGACTGGTCGCTGATCGACGCCCTGCGCGGCGCCGAGGGCGCCCCGCCACTGGACCGGGTCGATGTGGCACCGGTCGTGCTGTTCGCCGTGACCGCGGCGCTCGTCGCGCTCTGGCGGGCCCACGGCGTCGAACCCGACATGGTCCTCGGCCACTCGCAGGGCGAGATCGCCGCCGCCTACGTCTCCGGTGCCCTCACGCGCGCCGAGGCCGCCCGGGTCATCGCCCTGCGCGGCAAGGTGCTTCTCCCGCTGGCCGGCCTCGGTGGCATGGCGTCCGTGGCCCTGCCGGCCGAGAGGACCCGCGAGCTGCTGAAGCCGTGGGGCACGCGGCTCTCCCTGGCCGGGATCAACAGTCCCGCCTGGACGGTCGTCGCCGGCGAACGCGAGGCACTGGGCGACTTCCTCGCCGAGTGCGAGAAGGACGGCGTCCGCGCGAAGCGCATCCGGGTGGAGTTCTCCTCCCACTGCGCCCAGGTGGAGCCGATGGCCCGCGAGCTGGCGGAACTGCTCACCGGCCTCAGCCCCAGGACGGGCGGCATCCCCTTCCACTCCACGGTCACGGGGGAGCGGACGGACGGCGAACACCTCGACGCCGCCTACTGGCAGCGGAACCTCTCCACCCCCGTCGACCTGGACCGGGGCGTGCGGGGTCTGGTGGAGCAGGGTGCCCGGTTCCTGGTGGAGATCGGCCCGCACCCGGTCCTCGCGCCCTCGCTCGGCGAGATCCTCGACGACATCCCCGACCTCTCCCCGGGAGAGGTCACCGTCCTCGGCACGCTCCGCCGCGACCACGGCGGCATGGAACGCTTCCTCCTCTCCGTCGCCGAACTCCACACCCACGGCGGCACGGCCGATCTCACCACGCCTCTCGCCGAGTTGCCGGTGCGGACCGTTCCGCTGCCGGTGTACGCCTTCCACCGGGAGCGGTACTGGCTCGACACCGCCTCGCCGGGCGTCGGCGACCTCGGCGCGGCAGGTCTGAGCAGTACCGGCCACCCGCTGCTGACCGCCACGCTGACGCTCGCCGACGGCGCGAGCACCGTGTTCACCGGGCGGCTGTCCCTGCGCACCCACCCCTGGCTGGCCGACCACGCCGTTCTCGGCACCGTCCTGCTGCCGGGCACCGCCTTCGTGGAGATGGCCCTGCACGCCGGCGCCCGGGTAGCGGCCCCCGTACTGGAGGAACTCGCCCTGGGCGCACCACTGGTGCTGGGCGAGAACCACGCCGTGGAGATGCAGGTCACGGTCGGCGCTCCCGGCGAGAGCGGCAGCCGGGAGGTGTCCGTGCACGCACGTGACGCCGACGTCGAGGACGCCCCGTGGGTCCGGCACGCCACCGGCACCCTCGCGCCCGCCGCCGACGCGCCCGCCGCCGTCGCGGCTGCCGCCCGGTCGCTCACCGCCTGGCCACCGCCGGGCACCGAACCGGTCGAACTCACCGGCTTCTACGAGGCCATCGCCGACGCCGGCTACGCCTACGGCCCCGCCTTCCGGGCGCTCACCGGAGCCTGGCACCGCGGTGACGAACTCTTCGCCGAGGTGCGTCTGTCCGACGAGGTGTCCGACAAGGGCTTCCTGCTCCACCCGGCGCTCTTCGACTCGGCTCTGCACGGCATCGGCCTGCTGCGCCGCCTGCGCGACGGCGCCGAGGCCGACGCCGGACGTACCGCCGCCCTCCCCTTCATGTGGCGGGAGGTGACACTGCCCGCCACCGGCGCGCAGACACTGCGCGTACGGCTCACCGAGTCCGAGGACGGCATCGGCCTCGAACTCTTCGACGACACCGGAACTCCGCTCGGCGGGGTGGGAGCCCTGGTGGCACGGCCGGCAGGCGCCGAACTGGCGGCTGTCCGGCACAATCTGGCCGACACGCTGCTGCACGTGGACTGGGGGACCGAGGTACCGCTCCCCGCCGCCGCTTCCGGCCGTCTCGCGCTGCTCGGGGACGACGCCTGGCTCGACGGGGCGTTCGGGGAGACCAAGCCCGACGAGGCCGACGTCGTCCTCGTGCCGTTCGTCGAACCCGCCGCCGGATCCGACACGGCCGGTGCTGTGGAGGAGGCCGTCACCCGGGCTCTCGGACTGATCCGTGACCGGGTCGCCGACGAACAGCACGCCGGACAGCCCCTGGTGCTGGTCACCCGAGGCGCTGTCGCCACAAGCGACGACGACCTGGCGGACCTGGTCAACGCCCCCGTGCGCGGCCTGACGCGCTCCGCGCAGGCAGAGCACCCCGGCCACTTCCTGCTGGTCGACCTCGACCCGGCGGCCGAGCCGGACCCGGCGCTGCTGCACCGGGCCGTCGTCGCCGCACTGGAAGCGGGGGAGACCGAGGTCGCCGTACGCGGCGGGCTGGTCCTCGCGCCCCGACTGGCCCGGATGCCCGCACCCGAAGGACGTACCGACGAACCGGGACCGGCGCCGCGCACCGGCCTGGAGACGGAAGACGGCACGGTGCTCGTCACCGGCGCCACCGGCACCCTCGGCAGCGCCCTCGCCCGGCACCTGGTGCGACACCACGGCGTGCGGCACCTGCTGCTGCTCAGCCGCAGCGGCCCGGCCGCGCCCGGCGCCGACGAACTGGTCGCCGAACTCGACGACCTCGGGGCCCGGGCAAGGGTGGCCGCCTGCGATGTCGCCGACCGCGAGGCACTCGCCGCCACCCTCGCCCGGATCCCCGCGGAACACCCGCTGACCGCCGTGGTCCACACCGCCGCCGTCCTCGACGACGGCGTACTCACCCAGATGACGGACCAGAGCGTCGCGCGTGTGCTCGGGCCCAAGGTGCGAGGCGCGGTCAACCTGCACGAGCTGACCCGGGACGCGGAACTCACGGCGTTCGCGCTGTTCTCCTCCGCCGCCGGTGTAGTCGGCGGCGCGGGGCAGGCCAACTACGCGGCCGCCAACGTGTTCCTGGACGCCTTCGCCGCGCACCGCCGCCGCCTGGGGCTGCCCGCCGTGTCGCTGGCCTGGGGCCCATGGGCCGAACGCACCGGACTGACCGGGACACTCACCGAGGCCGACGTGCTCCGGGTGACGCGCTCCGGCATGAGCACGCTCACCACGGAGGACGGCATGGCCGCCTTCTCGGCAGGCTGTGCCGCGGACCGCCCGCTGGTGGTGCCGATGGCCTTCCGGCCCGCGGCCCTGCGGGGGCGCGACCTGGTGCCCCCGCTGTTCAGGACGCTGGTTCCCCGCCAGAAGCAGCGGACGGACGCCGGCTCGGGAGACCCCGCGGCCTTGCGGGCCGCGCTCTCCGGGGTGCCCGAGTCCGACCAGCGGCGAGTCGTGCTCGACCTGGTCCGCGGCCAGGTGGCCGCCACCCTCGGCTTCGCCACCGGCGCGAGTATCGATGTCGACCGGGGCTTCCTGGAACTCGGTCTGGACTCCCTGACCGGTGTCGAACTGCGCAACCGGCTGGCCGCCGCGACCGGGCTGCGACTGCCCGCCACGCTGGTGTTCGATCACCCCAACTGCACCGAACTGGCCCGCTATCTCCGCGGTGAACTGGCTCCCGAGCCGGTACGGGAGGCCGACCGGCTGCTGGCCGAACTGGCCCGTCTGGAAGTCGACCTGGCGCGGGTGGACGGCGACGAGGAGGGCCGCGCCCGGGTGGCGGCCCGGCTGCGGGCGCTGGCCGACCGCTGCAAGAGCGAGCAGCCCAGGCGGGAAGAGAACCTGGACTCCGCCTCCATCGATGAGGTCTTCGACCTGCTCGACACCGAGTTCGACACGCAGTGAGAGGACGCGAACAGCACACCATGAGCGACACGGACCCGGAGCAGCAGGAGAAACTGCTCGCCTACCTGAAGCGAGCCACGACGGAACTGCGCGACGCCAACCGCCGCGTGCGCGAACTGGAGGACGAGTCCCGCGAACCGATCGCGGTGATCGGCATGGCCTGCCGTTACCCCGGCGGCGTCCGCTCTCCGGAAGACCTGTGGAACCTGGTCGAGTCCGGCACCGACGCGCTCGGTCCGCTGCCCACGGACCGGGGCTGGGACCCGGCCCTGACGTCCGCCGCGCCACGCGGCGGATTCGTCCACGACGTCGGTGACTTCGACGCCGGCCTGTTCGGCATCAGCCCGCGCGAAGCCGCCGCCACCGACCCGCAGCAGCGGCAGCTCCTGGAGGCGTCCTGGGAGGCGTTCGAGCGGGCAGGCATCGACGTACGCACCCTGCGCGGTGGACGCACCGGCGTCTTCGCCGGCGTGATGTACCACGACTATCCGTCGGTGGTCGATCCCGAAGCGCTCGACGGCTACCTTGGCACCGCCAACGCCGGCAGCGTCCTGTCCGGCCGTGTCGCCTACACCTTCGGACTGCAGGGCCCGGCGGTCACCGTGGACACGGCGTGCTCGTCGTCCTTGGTGGCACTGCACCTCGCCGCGCAGGCGCTGCGCGGCGGCGAGTGCGAACTCGCGCTGGTCGGTGGGGTCACGGTCATGTCCGGGCCGATGATGTTCGCGGGGTTCGGCCTGGAAGAGGGCAGTGCCGCCGACGGCCGCTGCAAGTCCTTCGCCGCCGCCGCCGACGGCACCGGCTGGGGCGAGGGTGTCGGTGTGCTCCTGGTGGAGCGGCTGTCGGACGCCCGGCGCAACGGGCACCGGGTGCTGGCTGTGGTGCGCGGCAGCGCGGTCAACCAGGACGGCGCGTCCAGCGGCCTCACGGCCCCCAACGGACCCGCCCAACAGCGGGTCATCCGCCAGGCCCTGGAGAGCGCGGCTCTCCTGCCGTCCGAGGTCGACGCGGTCGAGGCACACGGCACCGGTACGACCCTGGGTGATCCGATCGAGGCGCAGGCGTTGCTGGCGACCTACGGTCAGGAGCGGACGGAGCCGCTGTACCTGGGCTCCATCAAGTCGAACATCGGGCACACCCAGGCCGCCGCCGGGGTGGCGGGTGTGATCAAGATGGTGGAGGCGATCCGCCGGGGCGTACTCCCGGGGACGCTGCATGTCGACGAGCCCACCCCTCAGGTGGACTGGTCGGCGGGTGCGGTGGAGCTGGTGACCGAGGCACGCCCCTGGCCGGAGACCGGCCGGCCCCGTCGGGCCGGGGTCTCGTCGTTCGGTGTCAGCGGTACCAATGCGCATGTGGTGCTTGAGGCTGTTCCGGCGGAGGAGTCCGCGGAGGT
>NZ_BHZI01000252.1 GCF_004305975.1 Streptomyces otsuchiensis | reverse complement strand
CTCACCGACCCCGCCCGGCCCCCCGAACCGATGGCGCGGCTCCGCGGCAGGTACCCCCACCTCATCAGTCTCGTCCTGGACCCCGACCCGGCCCCCGGCGACGGCGCGCTCACCTACGCCCAACGGCTGCGCGGCCGCACGGACCAGCAGATCGCCACCGACTTCGTGCGGCACGTCCGCGCCGGCCAGGGGCCCGACGACGCCGAGCGCGCCCTCCTGGACGACGCGCTCGACGCCGCCCGGACACCCGGCACCGCCGACCGGCCCGGCCCGGAGGAGCACAGCGCATGAGGCTCCACCGCCTCACCGTCACGGCGTTCGGCCCCTTCGCCGGAACCGAACGCGTCGACTTCGACACCCTCGCCGCCGCCGGGGTCTTCCTCCTCCACGGCCCCACCGGCGCGGGCAAGACCGCCATCCTGGACGCCGTCTGCTACGCCCTGTACGGATCCGTCCCCGGCACCCGGCGCAACGACCTGACCGCCCTGCGCAGCCACCACGCCGACCCGCGGACCGCGACCGAGGTCGTCCTCGACGTCACCGTCGAGGGACGGCGCCTGGAGATCACGCGCCGCCCCGACCAGAGCCGCCCCAAGAAGCGCGGCACCGGTCTCACCCGCGACAAGGCGGTCAGCCTGCTGCGCGAACACCACCCCGACACCGGCTGGCGCGGACTGAGCCGGTCCCACCAGGAGATCGCCGACGAGGTCGGACGCCTCCTCGGCATGAACCGCGACCAGTTCTGCCAGGTGGTGCTGCTGCCCCAGGGCGACTTCGCCCGCTTCCTGCGCGCCGACGCCGAGGAACGCGCCAAGCTCCTCGGCCGGCTCTTCGACACCAGCCGCTTCGCCGCCGCCGAACACCACCTCGCCACCGGGCGCGCCGCCGCCCTCGACCGGCTCCGCGCCGCCGACCGTGCCGTCGACCACCTCCTCCAGCGCGTCCAGCAGGCCGCGGGTGACCCGGCCCCGCCCCCGGGGGCCGCCGAACCGGACACCGACGACCACCGCGACGAGGCCCGCACCGACTCCGCGCTCGCCTACGCCGCCGTCGCCCGGTGCGCCGCCCGCGAGGACCACGAGCGCGCCGTCCTCACCACCGAGACCGCCGAGCGGGAACAGGCGAACGCCCAGCGCGACCTCGCGGAGGCCACCGAGACCGCGCGTCTCCAGCAGCGACACGCCGGCGCCCACCACCGCGCCGAGACCCTCCGGCAGCGCGAGGAACACATCGGCGCCCTCCGCACACGGCTGGAACGGTCCCGCGCCGCCGAAGCCGTCGCCCCCGCACTCGACCTGCGCGAGGACGCCGGCGCCGCACTCCGGACCGCCCGCGCCACCGAGGCAGCCGCCCGGAACGGGCTTCCCCGCGAACTCGCCGACGCCGCGGCCGAACAACTGGCCGGCCGCGCCCGCACCACCCGCGAGCAACTGGGCGCCCTCAGCTCCGCCCACCGGGCCGAGGAACGCGCCGACCGGCTCCGCGCGGAACGCGCCGCGCTCGACACCGACGAGGCCGCCGACCGCGAACTCCTGCGCACCGCCGAACGCGAGCTCGCGCAGACCACCGAACGCCGCACCGTCCTGCGCGCCCACCTCGACACCGTCCGCGACCGCGCGGCCGGCGCCGACACCCTCACCGCGCGCCTGGAACCCGCCCGGAACCGGCTCGCCGCCGCCCGGCGCGCCACCGAGATCACCGCGCGCCTCGACGACCTCTCCGCCACCGCGCGCCGCGCACGCGAGGACGCCGTCACCGCCCACGAACACTGGCTCGCCGTCCGCGAAGAGCGCCTCGACGGCCTCGCCGCCGAACTCGCCGCGACCCTCACCCCCGGCACACCCTGCGCCGTCTGCGGCGCGACCGACCACCCCCGCCCGGCCGGCCCCGGCGCCTCCGGCGCCGACCGAGCCACCGAGGAACACGCCCTCGCCGCCCACCAGCGGGCCACCGCGCACCGCCAGGACACCGAACGCGACGTCACCACCGCCCGCCAGGAGCTGACCGCCCTCACCGAACTCGCCGACGGCCGGGACCACACGGAACTCGCGGCCGAGGTCGACCGCCTGGAGAAGGAACGCGCCGCCGCCCGCGCCGCCGCCGACCAGCAGCAGCGCGCCACCTCCGACCTCGCGACCGCCGACAGCCGCCACGCCACCCTCACCGCACGGCTCGTCGAGACACGCGAACGCTCACTGGCCCGCGCCACCCGCCGCACCGCGCTCGACACCGACCTCGCCGAACTCGACGCCGAGAGCGCCGGCGCCCGCGCCGGAGCCGCCAGCGTCGCCGAACGAGCCCGGTCGCTGGAGGAACTGGCCGACCGCCTGGAGCGCGCCGCCCACGCCGCGCACGCCACCGACCGCGCCGCCGACCGGCGCAAGGACGCCGACGGCAAGGCGGCCGACGCCGCCTACCGGGCCGGCTTCACCACCCCCGACGACGCCGCGACCGCACTGCTTCCCGACGACCACCGCCGAGCCCTGAGCCAGGAGAGCGACCACCACTCCGCGGAGGAGGCCGCTGTCGCGGCCGTGCTCGGTGACCTCGCCACCGCCCGCGCCGCCGACCTGCCCCCGGCCGACCCGTCCGCCGCCCAGGCCGCCGCCGACCGGGCGCTGCGCCGCCTGCGGGCCGCGACCGCCACCGAGGCGGCGGCGGCCGCCCGCGTCAGCGAACTACGCCGCCTCTCCGACGAACTCGCCGCCGCGCTCCGCCGGCAGGCCCCCCTACGGGACCACGCCCACCGCGTCACCCGCCTCGCCCAGCTCACCGCCGGCACCACCGCCGAGAACAGCTACCGGATGCGGCTGGAGACCTACGTCCTGGCAGCCCGCCTCGAACAGGTCGCCCAGGTCGCCGGAGCCCGCCTGCACCGCATGTCCGGCGGCCGTTACACCCTCACCCACACCGACACCCGGGCCAAACGCGCCCGCAGCGGCCTCGGACTGCTGGTCACCGACGCCTGGACCGGACGCGACCGCGACACCGCCACCCTCTCCGGCGGTGAGTCCTTCATCGTCTCCCTCGCGCTCGCGCTCGGCCTCGCCGACACCGTCGCCGAGGAGTCCGGCGGACGCCGACTGGACACCCTCTTCATCGACGAGGGATTCGGCACCCTCGACGAGCAGACCCTCGACGAGGTGCTCGACCTGCTGGACTCCCTGCGCGAACAGTCCCGGACCGTCGGCATCGTCAGCCACGTCCCCGAACTGAGGGCCCGTGTCCCCGCACGCCTGGAAGTCCTCAAGACCAGCGACGGATCAACCGTCCGCCACCACGCCGTCCCCCTCGACCGCTGACCGCGACTCGGCCGCCGACGCCGGCAGCACCGGGCCGCACTCCCACCGCTGGAAAATCAGCCGCGTCTCCACCCGCGCCACCTCCCGCCGCGCTGTGAACTCCTCCAGCACCAGACGCTGCAACCCGGCCGCGCCCGCTACCGCGACATGCACCAGATAGTCGTCCGGACCGGTCAGATGGAACAGCGCCCGCGACTGCGGCAGCGCCCGGACCCGCTCCACGAACGGGCCGATCAGCTCCTTGCGGTGCGGTCGGACCTGTACCGACAGCAGCGCCTCCAGCGGCCGCCCCAACCGCGCCGGATCCACCCGCAGTTCGTACCCCAGAATCACCCCGCCCCTCCGCAGCCGGGCCACCCGGTCCAGACACGTCGAAGCCGCCACCCCGACCGCCGCCGCCAGATCGCGATAGGTCATCCGGGCGTCGTTCTGCAGAAGCCGGAGAATCTCCAGATCGACCGGATCGAGGACCAGCGAATCGGACATCGGCCGAACGTAGCACGGCACACGCCCCGCCGGACCCGGGCCGTGTTCAGAATGCCGCCATGGACACACTGCCCGCCACCCCGGCGCCCGCCCGCTCGCTGACGACCGAGGCCGTGCACGCCGGCCGCGAGGACCTGGCCGCCCTGGGAGTGCACGCCGCACCCCTGGACCTGTCCACCACCTACCCCTGCGCGGACAGCCGCGGCGAGGCCGCCCGCCTGGACGAGTTCGCCGCCACCGGCGCGCAGCTCGACGGCCCGCCGGTCTACGCCCGGCTCGACAACCCCACCACCGCGCGCTTCGAACGGGCCCTCGCACGGCTGGAGGGCTCCGAGGCCGCCGTGGCCTTCGCCAGCGGCATGGCCGCGCTCTCCGCCGTGCTGCTCGCCCGCGCCTCCGCCGGGCTGCGCCACGTCGTCGCCGTCCGCCCCCTGTACGGCTGCAGCGACCACCTCCTCGACAGCGGACTGCTCGGCACCGAGGTCACCTGGGCCGAGCCCGAACCCGAAGCGGTCCGCCGCGCGCTGCGCGCCGACACCGGGCTGGTCATCGCCGAGACACCGGCCAACCCCACCCTCGCCGAACTGGACCTCGCAGCGCTGGCGACCGCCTGCGGGGACACACCACTGCTTGTCGACAACACCTTCGCCACCCCCGTACTCCAGCGCCCGCTCGAACACGGCGCCCGGCTGGTGCTGCACAGCGCCACCAAGTACCTCGGCGGGCACGGCGACGTGCTGGGCGGAGTCGTCGCCTGCGACGAGGAGAGCGCGCGGACGCTGCGCCAGGTCCGGTTCGCCACCGGCGGAGTCCTGCACCCCCTCGCGGGCTACCTGCTGCTGCGCGGCCTCTCCACCCTGCCGGTCCGGGTCCGCGCCCAGTCCGCGACCGCCGCCGAACTCGTGCGGCGGCTGCGGGCCGACCCGCGCGTCACCCGCGTCCACTACCCGCGGGTCGGCGGGGCCATGGTCGCCTTCGAGGTCGACGGCGACCCGCACGCCGTCATCTCCGGCGTGCGGCTGATCACCCCGGCCGTCAGCCTCGGCAGCGTCGACACGCTCATCCAGCACCCGGCATCGATCAGCCACCGCATCGTGGCGCCCGGCGACCGCGAGGCCGGCGGCATCAGCGACCGGCTGCTGCGCATGTCGGTCGGGCTGGAGGACGCCGAGGACCTGTGGCAGGACCTCGACGCGGCCCTCACCGCCGCGACCACCGTGCCCACGCCCCCGGCCGCCGCCGCACCCGCACCCGGCGCGTCGCGCCCGGGGGAGCGGTCCCTCAGCGCCGCTGACGCGGCAGCGACAGCGCGGCGGGCTGCTCCCGCCGTACCGGCCGCGCCGTGACCACCAGCGTGCCCTCCGACCGGTCGTAGACCAGCGGCAGCCCTGTCGAACGCAGGGTTCGCACCATGGCCGTGTTGGAGGACTGGGTCACGGCGTAGACCGTGTCCCTGCCCGACCGCACGGCGAGCGCCAGCAGCTCGCGCAGCAGCGCCGCGCCCACCCCGCGGCGCTGCCAGCCGTCCTCCACCAGCAGCGCCACCTCGGCGTCGTCGCCGTCCCACAACAGATGCCCCAGGGCCACGAGTTCGCCGTCGGCGGACCAGGCGGCGAGTGACCGGCCGTGGTGCGGGCCGAGCAGATGGGAGAGATAGCGGTCGGCGTCACCCGGCGGACCGTGGTAGCGCCGCACCAGCGTCTCGGCCGAGCAGCGCCGGTGCAGCGCCCGTGCCGCCTCCAGGTCGTCGGGGCCGGCCGGCCGCACGGTGGTCCCGGCGGGCCCGGCCGCACCGGCCGACCGCGCGCGCCCGTCCTCCTCCGGCCGGACCGGTCCGGCCACGGTCCGGCACAGGCGGGTCGCCCCGGAGCCCGGAGCCCGGCCGGGCCAGGGTCGCCGTGAACGGGTCAGCCGTCGGAACGCGGAGGAATCACTCATGCCCCCACTTTCACCCCCCGGTATTGCGCGGCCACCAACGTCCTGTGACCGGTAAGTTAAGGATCTTTCCGGCAGACCGACAGAAGGCGGGCACCACAAAGCGGGCGCCCGTGCGCCGCCCGCCCCCTTGCCGGCGACCGCGACGCCGTCCCCGGACCGCTCGCACGGCATCCCCGGGACGACGCGACACTTCTGACAGGTCGTCAGCTCAACCCTACTGTGCGCACGGCTCCCGGCCGAACCCCACGGGCGCCGCCTCCGGGCGGCTCACAGACCGCCCGAGATCCGCAGCACCGCGCCCGAGGTGTACGACGCGTCGGGGGAGAGCAGCCACGCCACCGCGCCGGCCACCTCCTCCGGCTCGCCCGGCCGGCGCATCGGCACCCGGTCCTTGTTGCGCCACGGCCGCTGCGCGTCGCCCATGGCGGCGTGCATGTCGGTGACGATCATCCCCGGCTGCACCGAGTTGACGCGCACCCCCTCCTCGGCCAGCTCCTTCGACAGCCCCACGGTGATCGTGTCCACGGCCGCCTTGGAGCCCGCGTAGTGGACGTACTCCCCGGGGCTGCCCAGCGTCGCCGCGCCGGAGGAGATGTTCACGATCGCGCCGCCCGCACCCCCGTGCCGCGTCGACATCTCGCGCGCGGCGCGCCGGGCGCACAGCAGCGTCCCCATCACGTTCACGTCCAGCACGCGGCGCATGGTCTCCGCCGTGGTGTCCGTCAGCCGCCCCAGCAGGCCCGTCACCCCCGCGTTGTTGACCAGGCCCGTCACCCGCCCCAGCTCCTCGGTGGCGGTGTCGAAGAGCGCCTCCACGTCCTCCTCGACGCTGACGTCCGCCCGCACCGCGACCGCGGAGCCGCCGGCCTCCGTGATCCGCCGCACCGTCGCGTCGGCCGCGGACGAGTCCCGCGTGTAGCCGACCGCCACCCGGTGCCCCTCGCGGGCCAGTCGCAGCGAGACCGCCGCACCGATGCCCCGGCTGCCACCGGTCACCACCGTCACCGCCGTCGAACCGCTCATGGTGGCCCTCCTTCGTACGCATCGCGACATGTCACCGCGATGCTATCGAGCGCCTCCCGTCGGCCCTCGGCCGGATTGGTCTTGACCAACCCCGACCGCTCGCTCTATCGTCCCCATATACGCAAGAACCTTTCATAACCCGGCGTGGGTCGTCCCGCCGGCCCGTCTCACGCGGAGGCAAGGGTGGGGACCACACACGCCGAGCAGGTCGCCGAACCGAAGCACCGTCAGCTGAAGACGGTGCTCTCCGAGGCGCTGGACACCGAGTTCTCCGTCGGCCAGGTCCTCCCCAACGAACGGGAACTCGCCGCACGCTTCGGCGTCGCGCGCGCCACCCTGCGGCAGGCACTGGAGCAGCTCGAACTCGAAGGCCGACTGCAGCGCCGGCGCGGAGTGGGCACCACCGTCGCCCCGCCCCGGGTCGGCGTCGACGTCACCCCGACCCAGCACACCTGGCCGGGTGCCGCCGGGGACGCCTGGTCCGTCACCGACCGCACCGTCACCGAGCCCCCCGCCCATATCGCCCGGCTGCTGGGCATCGCCCCCGGAGCCACCGTGGAGACGGTGCACCGCACCAGGGTCACCCACGGCCAGCCCGTCGCGACCGAGCAGCTCTACGTCCCCGCCGCCTCACTCGGCGAACTGCCCGGCGCCGTCCCGGCCGAGGGCGCCGACCGCGGCCGCCACATCCTGCGCCGGCTGCACCGCCTCGAACTGGACGGACTCGACCGGTCCGTGGAACTCGGCTCGGCCACCGACGACGAGGCCCGCCGGCTGAGCCGGCTCCCCGGCGCGCCCGTACTGGTCGTCACCTCCCAGTACTTCGCCGCCGGACGCGCCGCCGCCGTCGGCGTCGCCACCTTCCGCGCCGACACCTGCCGCCTCACCATCGGAAACCAGCGCGCCGCCTCGCTGCTCGCCGGCTGACCGGGCCCTCCCGCCCGGCCGCCGCGCCGCTCCTCGCCTCCGGCGCCCGGGGCTCACACACCGTCAGGCCGGCGTGGACACCTCGAACAGCTCCGCCTCGACGTGGTCCAGCGCCAGCCGCAGCGCCCCGGTCGCCACCGCCGCCTCGCCCAGCGCCGACAGCTCGATCCGCGGCGTCCACAGGCAGTACATCCGCAGCTCACGTCGCAGCGAGGTCAGCACGTCGTCCAGGCCGGCCGCCCAGCCGCCGATCACCACCAGCTCCGGGTCCAGCGCCAGCACCAGCGCCGTCACATCGTGCACCAGCCGCTGCGTGAACCGCTCCACCGCCGCGACCGCCCGCGCGTCACCGGAACGCGCCAGCGCGAACACCGCCGCCACCGCTGCCTCGTCGAGCGGATGCAGCGGCTCACCCGTCGTCGACAGCAGATGCTCCGGCGTCAGCTCCCGCCCCAGCAGATGCAGCGCCCCGATCTCCCCGGCCGCCCCGTGATGGCCGCGGTGCAGCCGCCCGCCGATCAGCGAACCCGCTCCCGGGCTGAGCCCCGCCAGCACCATCACCACATCGCCGCACCCCACCGCCGTACCCGACCACCGTTCGCCCAGCACCGCGGCGTTGGCGTCGTTCTCCAGCAGCACCGGAACCCCCAGCAGCTCCCGCAGCCGCTCACCGAGCGGCAGTCCGGTCCACCCCGGCAACGCCGTGCACAGCCGCACCGAACCGCCCGCCCCGACAATCCCCGGCG
>NZ_BHZI01000251.1 GCF_004305975.1 Streptomyces otsuchiensis | reverse complement strand
GTCGGGGTCCGGGGTGGCGTCGCCCTGCCCCCGGCTGTCGACGACCAGGTGCGCGTACCCGGCCGACGCCCACACCAGGTGCTCGATCGGCCGGCCCCGGCCGTTGTTGTAGCCGAGGTAGGTGATCACCGCGGGCAGACCCGCTCCGGGAGCGGTGCCCCGGGGCAGGATCAGCCAGGCCGCGACCGGCTGCCCGGCCCAGCCGGGGAACCGTACGTCGTGGACCTCCACCGACCGCAGCGGCGTCCCCTCGACCCGCCGGTACTCGGCCGGTCCGTCCGCCGCCGCCCGCGCGGCGCTCAGCGTGGTCTCCCAGAACGCGTCGAAGCCGTCCGGCTCGGGCACCTCGGCCCGGTAGCGGCGCAGCTCCTCCAGGGGCAGGTCGGTCAGGGGCATGGGCAGGCTCCGTCCTTCTCGCACGCGGGTGGTCCGGCCCGGGACATCCCTGGTCAACGGCACCCCCCGTTGAGATGATCGGACCGACTCTACCCACGGCAACCGCCGGCGACAGAAGGGCGATCTCAGATGGCCGCAGGCACCCTGCGCGAGGTGTACATCGTGGACGCCGTCCGCACCCCGGTCGGGAAGTACGGCGGCGCGCTCTCCGGCGTGCGCCCAGACGACCTCGCCGCGCATGTGCTCCGTTCCCTGGTCGACCGCAGCCCGCGGCTGGACCCTGGCCGGATCGACGAGGTGGTCTTCGGCGACGCCAACGGCGCGGGTGAGGACAACCGCAACGTCGGGCGGATGGCCGCGCTGCTGGCGGGGCTGCCGGTGACGGTGCCCGGCAGCACGGTGAACCGGCTGTGCGCCTCGGGGCTGGAGGCCGTCGTCCAGGCGTACCGGGCGGTGGCGGTCGGGGACGCCTCGGTCGTGGTGGCCGGCGGGGTCGAGTCGATGAGCCGCTCGCCCTGGGTGCTGCCGAAGCCGGAGCGGGCTTTCCCGGCGGGCGCGCCGCCCGTCTACTCCACCACGCTGGGCTGGCGGATGGTCAACGAGCGGATGGACCCGGCCTGGACGGTCTCCCTCGGCGAGGGCGCCGAACTCGTCGCCGACGAGCTGGGCATCGGCCGGGAAGCGCAGGACCGGTACGCGCTGGCCAGCCACGCGAAGGCCGCGCGCGCCTGGCGGGAGGGGCGCTACGACGCGGAGGCGGTGCCCGTCCCCGGAGTGGAGCTGGAGCGCGACGAGTCGATCCGCGACGGCGGCGACCTCGCCTCCCTGGCCCGGCTGCGCCCCGCCTTCCGCGCCGAGGGCGGCACGGTGACGGCGGCGAACTCATCGCCTCTGAGCGACGGCGCGGCGGCACTGCTGCTGACGGACGCCGCCGGGCTGGCCGCCACCGGGCGGGAGCCGCTGGCGCGGGTTCGGTCCGCCGCGGTCACCGCGCTGGAGCCGCAGATGTTCGGGCTCGGCCCGGTCGAGGCGATGGGCCGGGCGCTGGAACGGGCCGGCCGGACGTTCACGGAGCTGTCGGTGGTGGAGCTCAACGAGGCGTTCGCCGCGCAGGTGCTCGGCTGCCTGGCGCGGAGCCCGGAGCTGGACCCGTCGGTGGTCAACCCGCGCGGCGGCGCGATCGCCATCGGGCATCCGCTCGGGGCCTCGGGCGCGCGGCTGGCCGGAGCGGTGGCGCACCAGCTGGCGGAGGCGGGCTCCGGGGTCGGCATGGCGTCACTGTGTGTGGGAGTGGGCCAGGGCCAGGCACTGGTGATGGAGCGCTGAGCACGGCCGGGCCGGCCGCCCTTGGGGCGGCCGGCCCGGCCCGGTGGTGCCGGCGAGCTGGTGGGCCGGTCAGGGCACCACCACGATCTTGCGGCCCTTGCCCGCCTTGAACTGGTCTATCGCGCTGGGGTAGTCGGCCAGCGGGATGCGGTCGCTGATGAAGACCGAGGGGTCGATCACACCGTTGGCGAAGAGGTCCGCGGCACGCTCGTAGCTGTGCAGCACGGCCATCGAGCCGGTGATGGTGATCTCCTGGTTGTAGATCTTGTACGGCTCGATGGTGGCCGTGGTGGCGTAGTCGGAGACGCCGAACTGCAGGAAGGTGCCCGCCTTGGCCACGCGGTTGATGCCGTCCTGGATGGCGGCCGCGTTCCCGGTGGCGTCGATGACGATGTCCCAGCCGGCGGGCCGGCCCAGCTCGTCGGCGTTGGCCGCGCTGTTGGAGCAGCCGAGGGTGCGCGCCGTGGCGAGCCGATCGGCGTTGATGTCGACGACGTCGACGGAGGCGGCCCCGGTGAGCTTGGCCAGCTCCAGCATCATCAGGCCCATGGTGCCCGAGCCGTAGATCAGCACCCGGGAGGCCATCCGCGCGGAGAGGATGTCGTAGCCGCGGACGGCGCAGGACAGCGGCTCGATGAGCGCGGCGTCGGCGATGTCCACGTGGTCGGGGATCTTGACACAGTTGGCGACCGGGGCCAGCGCGTACTCGGCGGCGCCGCCGGCGGTGGTGACACCGATCGCCGCCCACCGCTCGCACATGTTGCTGCGGCCCTCGCGGCAGAACCGGCACTCGTGGCAGTAGAGCGAGGGGTCGACGGCGACCTTGTCGCCGACGGACACCTCGGTGACCTGGGTGCCGACGGCAGCCACCACGCCGGCGAACTCGTGGCCGGGTACCACCGGGAGGGTGGGGGCGAACTCGCCTTCCAGGATGTGCAGGTCGGTGCCGCACAGTCCGCAGGACGCCACCTCGACCACCACGTCGCGGGGTCCGGGCACGGGGTCGGGCACAGTCGTGACGGTGACCTTGCCCGGTGCTTCGATGAGGGCGGCTTTCACTTGACGGCTCCTAGCGACAGGCCCTGGACCAGCTTGTCCTGGGCGGCGAATCCCGCGGCGAGCACCGGCAGGGAGATGGCGAACGAGGCCGCGCACATCTGGGCGAGGAAGAGACCCTGGCTGGTGATGAAGCTGGTGAGGAAGACCGGTGCGGTCTGGGCCGTCACCCCGGTCAGCACCCGGGCGAAGAGCATCTCGTTCCAGCTGAAGATGAAGCAGATCAGCGAGGTGGCGGCGATGCCCGGCCCGGCGATGGGCACGATCACCCGCCACAGGATGGTCGGGAGCCGGGCCCCGTCGATCTGCGCGGCCTCGATGACCGAGGGGGGCACCTCGGCGAGGAAGGACTGCAGCATCCACACGGCGATGGGCAGGTTCATCGAGGTGTAGAGGATGACGAGCAGCCAGATGTTGTCCAGCATGCCGATGTTCTTCGCGATCAGGTACACCGGCAGCAGGCCGGCCACGACCGGCAGCATCTTGGTGGACAGGAAGAAGAACAGCACGTCCCGCCATGCCTTGACCGGCCGGATCGACAGCGCGTACGCCGCCGGCAGCGCGAGCAGCAGCACCAGCGCGGTGGAGGCCAGCGAGGCCGTCATCGAGTTGATGAGCGGCGGCCAGGGGCTGGCGCCGCCGCCCTCGCCGAAGAACGTCCGGTAGCTGTCGAGGGTGAGCGGGGCGAGCAGGGAGGGCGGGTTGGTGGCCGCGTCCGGCTCGGAGTGGAAGGAGGTGAGCACCATCCACGCGACGGGAAGGAAGAAGAGCAGGCCGGCTGCCCAGGCCAGGAGACCCAGGACGGCGCCCTTGCCGCGGCGTGCGACGGTGCTGGTGCCGCTCGGGGCGGCGGTGGTGGTGGCACTCATCGGGACACCTCCTCGCTGAACAGGGACGAGACCACGCGCAGCGCGAAGGTGGCCAGGATGATCGAGCCGATGACCACCAGCACACCGGCCGCCGAAGCCAGGCCGTACTCGTGCGCCTGGTAGAAGGTCTGGTAGATGCTGTACGGCAGGTTGGCTGTGCCCAGACCGCCGGAGGTCATGATGAAGACGGCGTCGAAGTTCTGCACGATGTAGATGGAGCCGAGCAGACCGCCCAGTTCCAGGTAACGGCGCAGGTGGGGCAGAGTGATGTAGCGGAAGATCTGCCAGTCGCTCGCACCGTCGAGGTGCGCGGCCTCCATGACGTCACCGGGCCGGCTCTGCAGACCGGCGAGCAGGATCAGCATCATGAACGGCGTCCACTGCCAGATCAGCGACGCCTGCACCGCGATCAGCGGCATGTCCGAGATCCAGTCGGGCTGGATCGGGTCGTTGATGCCGACGAGGCCGGCCAGCCAGTTGATGGCTCCGTTGAACAGGCCGTACTCGGGGTTGAAGAGCAGGTGCTTCCAGAGCAGCGCGGCGGCGACCGGCACCACCAGGAACGGCGCGATCATCAGGGTGCGGACCACGCCGCGGCCGCGGAAGCTGCGGTCGAGGAGCAGCGCGATGGCCAGGCCGAGGGCCAGGGAGCACAGCACCACGACGGTGGTGAGGATGATGGTCGTCAGCAGCGAGGCCCGCAGGTCGGAGTCGCCGAGGACCTGCGCGAAGTTGCCGAAGGCGTTGAACGAACGGTCGTCGGGGTAGAGCGAGTTCCAGTCGAAGAACGAGATGACCAGCGTGGCCGCGAACGGGAGCTGGGTGCAGACGATCAGGAAGATCAGCGCGGGCATCAGCGGGGCGCGCCGTGCCCAGGCGCTCGCCCGGCGGGGGCCGGCCGGCGGCCGGGCGGCGGTGGGCCGCCCGGTGCCGGTGGCCGACGGCGGCGGCGCCGCGGTCGGTGTGGTGCTCATCAGTCCTGGTACCCCTCGCCGACGCGCTCAGCCGCTGCCTGCGACTTGGCGAGTGCCTCTTCCACGGTCTGCTGGCCGGCGATGGCCGAGCTGATCTCCCGGGAGACGCGGGTGCCCAGGTCGGTGAACTCGGGTATGCCCACGAACTGGATACCGGCGGCGGGGCGGGGCTGGACACCGGGCTCAGCCGGGTTGGCCTCGCTGATGGCCTGGAAGGTCACGTCGTAGAAGGCCTCGGCGGCCTCCTGGTAGTCGGTGTTCTCGTAGGTCGAGGCGCGCTTGCCGGCGGGGACGTTGGACCAGCCGCTCTGCTCGCCGACCAGCTCCTCGTAGCCCTTGCCCGAGGCCCAGGAGATGAACTCCCAGGCGTTGTCGGTGTTCTCCGAGGCCTTCTGCATGCCCCAGGCCCAGGTGTACAGCCAGCCGGAGCTGTCGGTCTCCTTGACCGGGGCCGGCACGTAGCCGATCTTGCCCTGGACCGGGGAGTTGTCGGCCTCCAGCGAGCCGGCGCCGGCGGTGGCGTCGTACCACATGGCGGTGTTGCCCTGGGTCATGTTGTTCAGGCACTCGGCGTAGCCGGACTGGGCGGCGCCGGACTGGCCGTGGTCACGCAGGAGGTTGACGTAGAACTCGGTGGCCTCGGTGAACTCCGGCGAGGTCAGCTGGGCGTTCCAGTCCTCGTCGAACCAGGTGCCGCCGAAGGTGTTGACGACGGTGGTCAGCGGGGCGATCAGCTCTCCCCAGCCGGGCAGGCCGCGCAGGCAGATGCCCTTCATGTCGGAGACCTCGTTGTCCACCTCGGCGGCGAACTCGGCGACCTCGTCCCAGGTCGGCTTCTCCGGCATGGTCAGGCCCAGGTCCTCGAAGATGTCCTTGCGGTACATCAGGAAGGAGGACTCGCCGTAGAACGGCTGGGCGTAGGTCTTGCCGTCCTCGCCGGTCAGCGAGACCCGCATCGGCTCCAGGATGTCCTGCTCGTCGTACTCCGCGTCGTCGGCGAGGTAGGGGTCGAGCTCGTGGAGCCAGCCGTTGCGGGCGTAGATCGGGGTCTCGTAGTTGGAGATGGTGGCCACGTCGTACTGACCGGCCTGGTTGGCGAAGTCCTGACTGATCTTGTCGCGGACGTCGTTCTCCGGCAGCACGGTGAAGTTCACCTTGATGCCGGTCTCCTCGGTGAAGTTCGCCTCGGTCAGCTTCTGCAGCTCGACCATCTGCGGGTTGTTCACCATCAGGACGTTGACGGTGTCGCCTCCGCCGCCTCCGGAGCCACCGGCTCCGGAACAGGCGGTGAGCAGCATTCCGCTGGCGACCGCGGCGGCCAGGACTGCGCGGGTCCGGTGTCGGCTCTGACTGCGCATCATGGGCTCCAGGGGTTTCGGGGCAGCGGGAACCAGACCGCTTGCCCGGTAGGGGTTAAGGGGTGTCGTTGTCATGTGGAGTTCGGTGCTGTGTGGAGTTTCGGTGCTGTGTGATGTTCGGCCTCGTGCGGGGGCCGTGGCCCTCGCACGACGGTGCGCCGCCCGCCCGCGGCGTAGGTGTCAGACCCTGATGACCTGCGGCCCCAGGAGCGAGTAGCGGTGTGCCTCGGCCAGCGGCAGTCCGGTGGTGGTGACGACCGCCTCGAAGTCGGACACCTCCGCGAACCGGCAGAAGCTGACCGCGGCGAACTTGGTGTGCATGCCCACCAGGACGCGCCGCCTGGAGACCCGGATGGCCTGCGCCTTGACCTCGCTCACCGAGGGGTCGGGCGTGGTCAGGCCGAGGTCCCGGGAGATGCCGTTGGCCCCGATGTAGGCGAGGTCGATGACGAAGCCGGAGAGCATGTTGACGGTCCAGTGGTCGACCGTGGCCAGGGTGCCGCCACGCACCCGGCCGCCGGCCAGCAGGACCGTGCAGTTCTCCCGCCCGGCGAGCACGCCCGCCGTGGCGAGGGAGGTGGTCACGACGGTGAGCGGGCGTTCGGCGGGCAGTGCCTCGGCGATCAGCTGAGGGGTGAAGCCCTCGTCGAGGTAGACCGTCTCGGCGTCTCCGAGGAGCCCCGCGGCGGCGGTCGCGATCCGCCGCTTCTCCGGTACGTGCATGGTGGTGCGGAAGGCGAGGGTCGTCTCGAATCCCGCGCTCTCCACCGGGTAGGCGCCGCCGTGGGTGCGGCGGACCAGCCCGTGGTCCTCCAGCAGCCGCAGGTCCCGGCGGACGGTCTCCTTGGCCACGCCCAGGGTGTCGGCGAGTTCCCCGACGTCCACCGCTCCGGTGCGTCGGGCCGCGGCGACGATTGCCCGCTGTCGTTCTTCCGCGCTCATGGCCTCCGCGCCCTCTCACCGTTGATGCCCGTTCGGGCCTTGGGGAGATTTCTACAGCTCCGTGACGTCGATCACCAGGCTGGCCGTCCGGTTGATCGTGCCCGCATCCGCCCGTTTCCTCGAACGCGTTTCCGGCGCAGCGTACCTACCACATGCACGCGGACGGAATCGGGCACCCAATATCACGCCCGTTTACCTGCCCGCTTCGACCGTTCCGGGCCCGCGGGTTGTCTCCGTCCCGTCTCCGCACCCCGACCGACTCGGGCAGATCTCGGGCGTGTAACGGAAGTGACGCCGGGGGCCGGAGTGCCGTCTCCGCCCGCCGGACGACCGTTCACCCCGCGAGACGGGCAGCTTCGGGCACCGGGCGGCAGGGCCGGCCCGGCAGGGGCTCCGAGGTAGTCATGCACTCGTCAACTCGGGCAGGTTCGGGTAGGTTGCGGACCGCCGCTTCCCTCCTCCGCGCCCCTCCCCCACAGGGCCGTCCCTCCCCCACAGGAGCACCCGATGTGCGACAACCACCACGACGAGACCGCTCCGGCCGCCGGGATCAGCCGGCGCGATCTGATCCGCCGCGCGGCGGTCCTCGGACTGGCCGTCGGCGGCGGCACCCTGCTGGCCACCGGCACCGCCCACGCCTTCGACTACTACCACCCGTTCACCGGGTACCGGCTGAGCGGCACCTGGCAGGACCACCTCAACCGCGGCTCCTCCGGCGGCCTGGACTTCGCCATGGCGGTCGGCACCGCGCTCCCGGCGGCCGGTGCGGGCACCATCACCAACATCCCGGAGAACGGCACCGGCGGGCACACGGTGACCATCACCCACGCGGGCGGCTACCGCACCCAGTACATGCACCTGTCCGCCTTCAGCCACGCCAACGGCGCCCAGGTCGCCCGGGGACAGAGCGTCGGGCTCTCCGGCGGCCAGCCCGGCGCCCCCGGCTCGGGCAGCTCGACCGGTCCCCACGTCCACTGGCACCTGATCACCCCGGGCGGCGTCCGCGTCGACCCGACCGGCTACACCGGCGGCGGCGGAGGCGGCTCCCTGCCCAAGACCTCGACGGCCCAGGACGGCGTGCCCGGCACGGTGTTCTGGCAGCGGGCCCAGAAGTGGCTGTCGATCGAGTCCGGGTACACCGGCCCCGTCGACGGCCGCCCCGGAGCCGGGACCTACTCCGCGCTCCAGCGCAACATGCGCGACCACTTCGGGTACACCGGGCCGATCGACGGCGCACCAGGCCCCAACACCTGGGCGGCGCTCCAGCGGCTTGGCGCCCGCCACGGGTACACCGGGCCGATCGACGGCGTGATGGGCCCGAACTCCTGGCGCGCCGTGGCCCGTTTCCTCAACGAGGACCGCTGGGACTGACCGTCCGCCTGGTTCTGACCGTCCGTCGCGCAGCGGGCGGCGCAGGCGCGCGAACGCGCCGCGGCGCCCGCCGGACGGCTTCTCGCAGCCGGGCCGTCCGACAGGCGCCGCCCCCTCCTGCCCCCTGCCGCGGG
>NZ_BHZI01000250.1 GCF_004305975.1 Streptomyces otsuchiensis | reverse complement strand
GTCCGCCACCCTCCGGAAAACGCGGTGCGCCACACGCCGCCACGCCGCTACGGTCGGGCCACCGCGACCGCTTCCGGCAGGGAGGGACCCGATGGCCGGCCACGACCGCCTTCCGCAGATCGTCGCCTACTACCAGGACCAGTTCGACGAGGGCGGCCGGCTCGACGGCGCCGCGGACGGGGCACTGTAGCTGATCCGCACCCGGGAACTGCTGCGGGCACGCCTGCCCGCACCGCCGGCCGCCGTGCTGGACGTCGGTGGCGGCCCCGGCACCCACGCCCGCTGGCTGGCCGAGGACGGCTACCGGGTCCACTTCGTCGACCCGGTCGCCCGCCACGCGCGGCAGGCGCCGGTCACCGCCGGCTGCACCGCCGAGCTCGGCGACGCCAGAAGACTCACGGCCGCAGACGACTCCTATGACGTGGTCCTCCTCCTCGGACCGCTCTACCACCTCCCCGAGCGCGCCGACCGGCTGCGCGCTCTGCGTGAGGCACTGCGCGTGGTGCGGCCCGGCGGCCTGGTCGCCGCCGCGGCGATCAGCCGCTACGCGCCGCTGCTCGACGAGGCCGCCACCGGCGCCCTCGCCGACCCGGCTGTCCACGGCACACTGAACAGCTCCCTTGCCGACGGCCGCTACGACGGCGACCGCGGCTTCACGGCCGCCTACTTCCACCTGCCGGACGACCTGGCGCGCGAACTCTCCGAAGCCGGCCTCGCAGACATCGGCGTGCGGGGCGTCGAGGGCCCGTCGTGGCCCGCGCTGGTCGCGGCCGAACAACGCTCGGGGACGCGCGAGCCGCAGGACTCCGCGTTCTTCCGTGCCGCGCTCGACGCGGCACGGCTCGCCGACGCTCACCCGCCGCTGCTCGGCACCAGTGCCCACCTGCTGGGCTTCGGCCGGCGCCCCTCCGCCACCCGGCGCCCTTCCGCCACCCGGCGCCGCGCCGGCTGACCCGCCCCAGGCGACGGGGCCGGCGCCTCAGCCCTCGCGCGGGGCGGAGTCGCGGGGCACGCGGACGCCCCGTGCCCGCCCCGTCCCCGGCGACCGGTCCGCTTCGTCCGGATGATGAGACATCGCGAGCGCATCGCCGATCCGTGTGGAAGACTCGCGCTGTGCTTTCGCTCGCCATGATTATGGGTGACAGCGCGCCGGTCCCCAGCGGCCACTGACCGACTGACGATCCCAGCGGCAGTGGCGACAAGTGCCACGGACCCGCGCGCAGACCTCTCGCACCCGCGAGGGGTCTTTTCGTTTTCCGGACCACCCCACCGGAAAGCACCCCGCGCGGGTCGGAGGCAGCAGGAGTGACGCGTCGCCCACGACGCGTCCACCGACAGGAGTCTCACCGCCATGACCACGGACGCCCCGGCCACCGCGCCCCCGAGCGACGGCTTCCACGTATTCGACACCACGCTGCGCGACGGCGCACAGCGCGAGGGCATCAGCCTGACCGTCGCCGACAAGCTGGCCATCGCGCGCCTGCTGGACGAGTTCGGCGTGGGCTACATCGAGGGCGGCTGGCCCGGCGCCAACCCCCGGGACACCGAGTTCTTCCAGCGGGCCCGGCGCGAGATCGACTTCCGCCACGCCACCCTGGTCGCCTTCGGTGCGACGCGTAAGGCCGGCACCGCTGCCGCCGACGACCCCCAGGTCCGCGCGCTGGTCGACTCGGGGGCCCCGGTGGTCACCATCGTCGCCAAGTCGCACGACCGGCACGTGGAGCTGGCGCTGCGCACCACGCTGGAGGAGAACCTGGCGATGGTCCGCGACACCGTGGAGCACCTCCGTGCGCAGGGGCGCCGCGTCTTCGTCGACTGTGAGCACTTCTTCGACGGCTACGCCGCCAACCCCGACTACGCCCGCTCCGTCGTCGCCACCGCCCACCGTGCCGGGGCGGAGGTCGTGGTGCTCTGCGACACCAACGGCGGCATGCTCCCCGCCCAGGTCCAGGCCGTCGTCCGCACCGTGCGCGAAGACACCGGCGCCCGGCTCGGCATCCACGCCCAGGACGACACCGGCTGCGCGGTCGCCAACACCCTCGCGGCCGTCGACGGGGGCGCCACCCACGTGCAGTGCACCGCCAACGGCTACGGCGAGCGGGTCGGCAACGCCAACCTCTTCCCCGTCGCCGCCGCCCTGGAGCTCAAGTACGGGCGCCGTGTCCTGCCCGAGGGCGGGCTCAGGGAGATGACGCGCATCTCGCACGCGGTCGCCGCCGTGGTCAACCTGCCGCCCTCCACCCACCAGCCCTACGTCGGCGTCTCCGCCTTCGCCCACAAGGCCGGCCTGCACGCCTCCGCCATCAAGGTCGACCCCGACCTCTACCAGCACATCGACCCCGAGCTGGTCGGCAACTCGATGCGGATGCTCGTCTCCGACATGGCCGGCCGTGCCTCCGTGGAACTCAAGGGCAAGGAACTCGGCTACGACCTCGCAGGTGACCGCGAACTGGTCGGACGGATCGTCCAGCGCACCAAGGAACGCGAACTCCAGGGCTACAGCTACGAGGCGGCGGACGCCTCATTCGAACTGCTGCTGCGTGACGAGGTCGACGGGCGCGTGCGCCGCTTCTTCCGCCTGGAGAGCTGGCGCACCATCACCGACCAGCGGGCCGACGGCCAGCTGGAGAACGAGGCCACCGTCAAGCTCTGGGCCAAGGGGGAGCGGATCGTCGCCAGCGGCGAGGGCAACGGCCCCGTCAACGCGCTGGACCGCGCCCTGCGCAACGGCCTGGAGCGGACCTTCCCGCAACTCGCCGTGTTCCAGCTCGTCGACTACAAGGTGCGCATCCTCGCCGGCGCGCACGGAACCGAGTCCACCACCAGGGTTCTGGTCACAACCAGTGACGGTTCAGGGGAGTGGTCGACGGTCGGCGTCGCTGACAACGTGATCGCCGCCTCATGGCAGGCGTTGGACGATGCCTACACCTACGGCCTGCTGCGGGCCGGACTCCAGCCCACCGACTGAGGTACCCGGTGGCGCCGCCCCGAGCGGTGCCACCGGCCCGCCCCCGCCCGCGGGGCCCGCCGTCCGCCGCGCCCCATGCGCCCCGCGCGCCGCTCACACCCCGTGCGCCCGGTGACCGGACACCGCCCCATGCCGCCGCGCGCCGCGGTTCTGTCCGGCCGGACCATGAAAACGCCGCGGAGACTGTACGGATCCGACGAGGTGTTGGAGGCACCGGGTTTCGTAGGGTCTATACATGACCGATCAGCTCCAGACACCCGTCCCGTCAGCCGACGCCCGAGGCCGGGTGTCCGAACTGCGTGCAATCCGTGACGAGGTGGTCCGGGGGCCGAGCGAGAAGGCCACCGAGGCACAGCACGCCAAGGGGAAGCTGACGGCGCGCGAGCGGATCGACCTGCTGCTCGACGACGGCTCCTTCCGCGAGGTGGAGCCGCTGCGCCGCCACCGGGCCACCGGGTTCGGCCTGGAGAACAAGAAGCCCTACACCGACGGCGTGATCACCGGCTGGGGCACCGTGCACGGCCGCACCGTCTTCGTGTACGCCCATGACTTCCGCATCTTCGGCGGCGCCCTCGGCGAGGCCCACGCCCAGAAGATCCACAAGATCATGGACAAGGCCATCGCGGCCGGCGCGCCGCTGGTCTCCCTCAACGACGGCGCCGGCGCCCGCATCCAGGAGGGCGTCAGCGCCCTCGCCGGGTACGGCGGCATCTTCCAGCGCAACACCCGCGCCTCCGGGGTCATCCCGCAGATCAGCGTGATGATGGGCCCGTGCGCGGGCGGCGCGGCGTACTCGCCCGCGCTGACCGACTTCGTCTTCATGGTCCGCGAGACCTCGCAGATGTTCATCACCGGCCCGGACGTCGTCCAGGCCGTGACCGGCGCGCAGGTGACGCAGAACGGCCTCGGCGGTGCGGATGTCCACGCCGGCACCTCCGGCGTCGCCCACTTCGCCTACGACGACGAGGAGAGCTGCCTGGAGGAGGTCCGCTACCTCCTGTCGCTGCTCCCGCAGAACAACCGGGAGAACCCTCCGGTCGCCGAGACCGAGGACCCGGCGGACCGCTCCGGCGAACGGCTCCTGGACCTGGTGCCCGCCGACGGCAACCGGCCCTACGACATGCGCCAGGTCATCGAGGAGCTCGTCGACGACGGCGAGTTCCTGGAGATCCACGAGCGCTGGGCCACCAACATCATCTGCGCGCTGACCCGGATGGACGGGCGCGTCGTCGGCATCGTCGCCAACCAGCCCCAGTCGCTGGCCGGCGTGCTGGACATCGAGGCGTCCGAGAAGGCCGCCCGCTTCGTCCAGATGTGCGACGCGTTCAACATCCCGATCGTCACGCTGCTGGACGTCCCCGGCTTCCTGCCGGGCGTCGACCAGGAGCACGGCGGCATCATCCGCCACGGCGCCAAGCTGCTCTACGCCTACTGCAACGCGACGGTGCCGCGGATCTCGGTGGTGCTGCGCAAGGCGTACGGAGGCGCGTACATCGTCATGGACTCCCAGTCCATCGGTGCCGACCTCACCTACGCCTGGCCCACCAACGAGATCGCGGTGATGGGCGCCGAGGGTGCCGCCAACGTCATCTTCCGGCGGCAGATCGCCGCCGCCGAGGACCCCGAGGCCATGCGGGCCCGCATGGTCAAGGAGTACAAGGCCGAGCTGATGCACCCGTACTACGCGGCCGAGCGCGGACTGGTCGACGACGTCATCGACCCGGCCGAGACCCGGGAGGTGCTCATCCGCTCGCTGGACATGCTCCGGACGAAGCACGCCGACCTGCCCTCCCGCAAGCACGGCAACCCGCCGCAGTGACACACCGGCCCACCGGCCGGTCGGGCTGCAGGGCGGCGGGATCCGCGAGAATGCCCGAATCCCGACACCACGCATCGACCACCACGCATCGACGAGACCCGAAGGAGACGTACATGACCGCTGAGACCAACCTGGTGCGCGTCGAGCGCGGCAGCGCCAGTGACGAGGAACTGGCCGCCGTCACCGCCCTGCTGCTCGCCCGGGCCGGCGCCGCCCGCGACGCCGCGCCGCACCCCGTCCATGTCCGCCGTACGTCCGCCGGCTGGCGCCGTCTCGAGCGCAGCCCGGGCTTCCGCTCCGCGCACAGCTGGCAGGGCTGACCGACTGCCCGCCCGCCACGCCACCGCCTCACCGCGCGCCGCACCGGCGCCGTCCCGCCGCTGACCGCCCCGTTCGCCGTACCCCGGCCGACGGGGCGGCGGCATGTCCGGGCCCGCCCCATGCCGTTCCCGCGCCCCGTGCGCGCCCACGCGCCTGCCTGCGGCCGGCCCCGTGCCTCCGTTGCCCGGCGACCTAACCGGCGCCCTCGCCGGCGGCCCCGCCGGCCGCTCCGGCATGACGAAGGCCCGGCCCCGCCCGACGGTTCGTCAGGGGAGGGGCCGGGCCGAGGAGTGCGCGGAGAGCCGGTGATGAGGGCCGCTCAGCCCACCGGGGCGTCCACCAGGGTGGTACGGCGCGGGTTCGCGGTCTGCTGCGGCAGGACCGGGGAGTCCGCCACCGGCCCGGCCTCGGGGCTCAGTTCGGCCGTGTCCACCAGATGCGCCAGCGTGGTGCGCCGGGGGTTGGCGATGGGCCGGATGATCATGGTCGTCTTCACGGGGCGCTGCCTCTTGTCATTCCTGGACGGCGTGTCCATCCGAGGCTAGGTCGGCCCTTCCCCGCGCCACGCCGAAGTCGCTGGTGATCCCATGTGAGGTTCCTCACGAGTAGCGGCGCAAAGACGCCAATCCCGGGCCCGGAACCGCTTGGACAAACGTGACATAAGGCTGCGTTGTGGATCTTCACCGGGTGATGTGACAAGCGAGGTCCCGTGATCACGGTGCGGCGGTGACGAGCAAAAGTCCGCTTCATCCGATCTTGCCCCCCACCTTTCGTGGTGATCCACAAGCGGAGCGTCATAGATGGCCCGGGAGTGATCCCGGCCCTTGTTGGAGGTCTGGCACTGTGCTGGAATTCCACGGACCGCGCGGGATATCGACCGCCGTACAGACGGTGCACAGCCAGCACCAGAGCGACGGCCGATCCGGGGACGCTAAGGTCACCCACGACCGCCACGGAGCTCCTGGCTCCCGGCTCGATACCGTTTCGCCGCATCCGCGGCGGGGCGCCTTGTCCAGAGGTTGCGACGCTAGTGCAGGGACGTTTCAAGAAGGAAGGCAGCGCTACCGGGGAGGCGGGGCCCAGCGGTCCGGCGGGTAACGGCCCGTCCACGGGTCACCCCCACGGTGGCGAGCCCCTCCATGCCGCAGGCAACGCCGACGCAGCCCCCGAGCGCGTCCGTGACGAGCCCGCCGCGGAGACGGAGACCGGAGAGCCGAGCGCTGCCGGCTCGCGCCTGGCGCTGCGCAACTGGAGGATCAGTACCCGGCTGGTCTCCCTGATCGCCCTGCCCGTCGTCGCGGCCACCTCCCTGGGTGTGTTCCGCATCCAGGACACGCGCCAGGACATCGCGCAGCTCGACAACATGCAGCTGCTCACCGACATGACGCAGCAGGCCACCCGGCTGGCCACCGCGCTCCAGGAGGAGCGTGACCGCTCGGCCGGACCGCTCGTCGGCGACACGGGCGCCAAGGACAGCAACATCACGACGATCCGGGAGCGCACCGACTCGGCTCGTTCGGCCTTCGCCGACGCCACGCTCGGGATCGACCGGGACGACAGCACCCTCTCCGGCATCAGCAACCGTGTGCTCAGCATCGGCCGGCAGCTCAACCAGCTCCGCGACATCCGCGACGAGGCGTACGAGGACCCGGCCTACATCTCGCAGACGGTCGCCCGGTACAACGAGCTGATCGAATCGCTCCTCGGCCTGTCCCAGGACATGGCGCTGGCCACCAGCAACGAGAGCATGATCAACTCGACCCGCGCGCTGGCGGCGTTCTCCTCCGCCAAGGAGTACGCCTCCATGCAGCGGGCCATGATCAGTGGCGGTTCCGCACGCGACGGAGCGGGCTTCTCGCAGAGCGACTGGCGCTACGGCAAGACCGCGCAGCAGAACGAGCAGGCCGCCATGCGGTCGTTCCAGCAGCTGTACGGCACCAGTGAACTCACCGAGCCCCTCGAAGGCGGCATCGCCAACGTCCTCAGCGCCGACCAGCTCGCCGACCGCGTCTTCGACGCCCCCGACGCGCTGTCCGGCGAAGAGCTGTCCGACCAGGACGTCTACGACCTGATCCGCGCCAAGATCGACGCGATGGACAACATCGAGCAGACCCTGCTCGACGAGATGGAGCGCGAGGCGAGCAACCTGCGCGCGGACGCGCAGCGCGACGCCATCCTCAACGGCGCGCTCATCATCCTGGTCCTCGGGATCTCCCTCGTCGGCGCCTTCGTCGTCGCCCGCTCCATGGTCCGTTCGCTCCGCCGCCTCCAGGACACCGCGCAGGAGGTCGCCCACAGCCGGCTGCCCGAGGTCGTCAAGCAGATGGGTGAGTCGGACCCCCAGGACATCGACACCTCGGTGAAGTCCGTCGGTCTGCACACACGGGACGAGATCGGCAAGGTCGCCCAGGCGTTCGACGACGTGCATCGCGAGGCGGTGCGCCTCGTCGGCGAGCAGGCGCTGCTGCGCGGAAACGTCAACGCGATGTTCACCAACCTCTCGCGCCGCAGCCAGGGCCTGATCCAGCGCCAGCTGTCGCTGATCTCCGAACTGGAGTCCCGCGAGGCCGACCCGGACCAGCTGGCTTCGCTGTTCAAGCTCGACCACCTCGCGACCCGCATGCGGCGCAACGGTGAGAACCTCCTCGTCCTCGCGGGTGAGGAGCCCGGCCGGCGCTGGACCCGCCCCGTCCCGCTGGTCGACGTCCTGCGCGCCGCCGCCTCCGAGGTGGAGCAGTACGAGCGGATCGAGCTGTCGGCCGTCCCCAAGACGGACGTCGCGGGCCGCGTCGTCAACGACCTCGTCCACCTGCTCGCCGAGCTGCTGGAGAACGCCACCTCGTTCTCCTCGCCGCAGACCAAGGTGAAGGTGACCGGTCACGCCCTTCCCGACGGGCGGATCCTGGTCGAGATCCACGACACCGGCATCGGGCTCTCCCCGGAGGACCTGGGCGAGATCAACGAGCGCCTGGCCAACCCGCCGACGGTGGACGTCTCCGTCTCCCGGCGCATGGGCCTGTTCGTGGTCGGCCGGCTGTCGCTCCGTCACGGCATCCGCATCCAGCTGCGGCCCTCCGACTCCGGCGGCACCACCGCACTGGTGATGCTGCCCGCCGAGGTCGCCCATACCGCGGGCCGGCCCAAGCCGGCCGCCGCGGGAGCACCGGCCCGGTCCGCGGGTGAGCCGCCGTCGGCGACGCTCAGCCGCGAGGGCCCGCCCCGCCGCCAGGGCGGCGAGCCCGGCGTCGCCGGTCCGCCGTCCCGGGCGCAGATGCCCGGTGCGCCGGCCCGGGCCGCGCTGCCCTCGCGCCCCGGCAACCCCCGGCCCCAGG
>NZ_BHZI01000249.1 GCF_004305975.1 Streptomyces otsuchiensis | reverse complement strand
GTCCGTGGGGGCTGAGGCGAGCGCGGAGTCGAGCAGCGCCATCGCGGTGGCCTGCTCCAGCGGCGCGGTGCCGGTGCGGGCGAGCCGGGCGAGGTCGGCGGCGGTGAGTCCGGTGGCCATCCCGGCCTCGGTGGACCACAGGCCCCAGGCCAGGGAGAGCGCGGGCAGTCCGGCGGCCCGGCGGTGGGCCGCCAGCGCGTCCAGGAAGCCGTTGGCGGCGGCGTAGTTGGCCTGTCCGGCGGTGCCGAGGACGGCGGCCACCGAGGAGTAGAGGACGAAGGCGCGCAGCGGCAGCTCCGCGGTCAGCTCGTGCAGTGCCCAGGCGGCGTCGGCCTTGGGGCCGAGGACGGTCTCCAGGCGTCCGGAGTCCATCGCGGTCACCCGGCCGTCGTCCAGGACCCCGGCGGTGTGCACCACCGCGGTGAGCGGGCGGTCGGCGGGGACGCCGGCGATCAGCTCGGCGAGCCGATCGCGGTCGGCGACGTCACAGGCGGCGATCCGGACCCGGGCCCCGGCCGCGGTCAGCCGCTCGCGGAGGGCGTCGGCGCCGGGGGCGGCGGGGCCGCGGCGGGAGAGCAGCAACAGGTCGCGGGCGCCGTGGTGTTCGACCAGGTGGCCGGCGAGCACGGCGCCGAGTCCGCCGGTGCCTCCGGTGACCAGGACCGTGCCGTCGGCGAACGGCCCGGGACCGGCCGTCTCGCCGGTCACCCCTCCGGTCGTCTCTCCGGCCGTCTCCGCGGCGGGCCGCGGGGTCCAGGGCAGGAGGCGGGGCAGCAGCGGGCCGTCGTCACCCGCGGCGTACTGCGGCTCGCCGTCGGCCGCCGGCCAGCCGGCGCCCTCCGGCACCCGGGCCAGCCCGAAGGCGCCGGGGTGTTCGGTCTGCGCGGAGCGCACCAGGGCCCAGAGCGGGGCGCCGGTGAGAGTGTCCGGGTCGGCGACGAAGACCAGCCGGGTGCCGGCCAGCGCCGGATCAGCGGCGCGGCGGCGGACCAGGGCCAGCGTCTCCTCCAGCGCGCGCCGCACGGCGACGGGCACCTCCTCCCCCGGTGCGGGAGCGCGGTCCAGGCCGGGGACGATCAGCACGGCGGGGGCTCCGGAGAGCAGCACGGCCTCCACGTCGGGGCGCAGCTCCGCCCCGGGCAGCAGCGCGGCGATCCGGACGGCCTCGGGGCCGGTCTCCAGCACGGTGACGGCCGCTCCACCGAACGGGAGCCCGCCGGTGGGGGGTTCACCAGTCATGGGTTCACCCGAGACGGCGTCACCCGAGACGGGGTCACCCGGGACGGCTTCACCGGTGGCCGGGGTCCAGGCGAGCCGGTAGAGGCCACCGTCGGCGGTGGAGCCGGAGCGGCCGAAGCCGTCGCCCGCGTGCCGCAGGGTCACGGTGAAGCCGCCGGAGGAACGGCCGGTCTCGCTCCACAGGCTGACCCGGTGGGTGGCGGCCGTGCCCGCGGGCGCCAGCCGGACCCGCAGCCGGCGGGCGCCGGGGGCGGTGATCGCGGCGTCAGCGAAGGTGAAGGGCACCGGCCGTTCGCCCGTGGCGAGCCCGGACGCCAGCAGCAGCGGGTGCAGGGTGGCGTCCAGCAGTGCGGGCGGCGCGGAGTGACCGGAGCGGGCGGCGTCGGGCAGCTCCACCTCGGCGTACAGCTCGGCGCCGTGCCGCCAGGCGGCGGTCAGCCCCCGGAACGCCGGGCCGTAGCCGTATCCGGCGGCGGCCAGCCGCTCGTAGCCGCCGGTCAGGTCCAACTGCTCGGCGCCCGGCGGCGGCCAGCCACCGGCCGGGTCCGGCTCGGGCGCGGGCGGCCCGGCCTCGGTGCGGCCGGTGGCGTGCAGGGTCCAGCCGGAACCCGGGGTGCGGGCGTGCACGGTCAGGGCGCGCCGGCCGTGGTCGTCGGGGTTCCCGGCGACCGCCACCTGGAGCTCCGTTGCGCCCGAGGCGGGCAGGGTCAGCGGCGCGGCCAGGGTGAGCGCGGAGACGCCGGGCGCACCGGCGGCCGAGGCGGCGGCGAGGGCCAGGTCCAGCAGAGCGGTTCCGGGCACCACCTCGGCGCCGCCGATCACATGGTCGGGCAGCCAGGCGGAGGAGCGGCGGGAGAGCTTCCCGTCGAGCAGCAGCGTGCCGTCTGCTGCGACCGTGGTGGTGCGGTCCAGCAGTCCGGTGCCGCCGCCGTCGGCGGGGTCGGTGAGCCAGTGGCGCCGCCGGTCGAACGCGTAGGTGGGCAGGGCCGCCCGGGGGCCGGCCGGCTGCGCGGCCGACCAGTCGACGTCCGCCCCGGCGGCGAAGGAGTCGGCGAGTCCGTGCAGCAGCGCGGCGGCCTCGTCCCGGCCGCGCCGGGCGAGCGCGGTGACGGCGGCGGACCGCCGGTCCGGCGGGCCGGCGGCCAGGCTCTCGCGGACGGCCCCGGCGAGCTGCGCCTGCGGACCGGCCTCCAGGTAGAGCCCGGTGCCGGCGGCGGCCAGCCGGGTGACGGCCGGGCCGAAGAGCACCGCGGCACGGATCTGTTCGACCCAGTAGCCGGCGTCGGTCCACTCCAGCGAGGAGTCGGCGGTGCGTTCGTACCCGAGGGTGGGTTCCGCGAGGACGACGGACTCGGCCTCCCGGCGGAACTCCTCCAGCACCGGCTCCATGAGCGGCGAGTGGAAGGCGTGACTGACGGTCAGGGTGCGGGTGCGGCGCCCGCGCCCGGCCCACAGCGCGGCGATCGAGGCGCAGACCTCGGCCTCGCCGGAGATCACCACACCGCGTGGCCCGTTGACCGCGGCCAGGGCGACCGCGTCCTCCAGTCCGGTGAGCGAGGCGGCGATCTCCTCGGTGGTGGCCGCGACCGCGACCATGCCGCCTCCGGCGGGCAGCGCGTCCATCATCCGGCCGCGCGCCGCGACCAGCCGCGCGGCGTCGGGCAGACTCCACAGCCCGGCGGCGAGGGCGGCCGCGTACTCGCCCACCGAATGTCCGGCGACGGTCTCGACGGTCGGCCCGAAGGACTCCAGCAGCCGCCAGAGCGCGGTCTCGTAGGCGAAGAGCGCGGGCTGGGTGTAGCTGGTGCGGTCCAGCAGCGCGGCCCGGTCGCTGCCCGGCTCCGCCCACATCACCTCGCGCAGCGGGCGCTCCAGGTGCGGGTCCAGCGCGGCCCACGCCTCCTCCAGCGCGGTGTCGAAGACCGGGAAGGCCCGGGCCAGGGCGCGGCCCATGCCGGGGTGCTGGGCGCCCTGGCCGGTGAAGAGGACGGCGGTGCGGGGGCGGCGGCGGGCGGTGCCGGTGACCACGCCGGGGCCGCCGGCGCCGGCGGCCAGCGCCTCGGCGGCGGCGCCCAGTTCGGCGGAGGAGCCGCCGATCAGGACCGCGCGGTGCTCGAAGACGCTGCGTCCGGCGAGCGTACGGGCGGCGCCGGCGGCGTCCACGCGGCCGGCGGTGGCGCCGAGCCGGGAGCCCTGGGCGCGCAGCGCGACGGCGGAGCGGGCGGTCACCGGCCAGGCCACCGGCACACCCTCGGGGACCGTCCCCGGGGCGGTGGCGGCCGGGGCGGCGGCTTCCTCCAGCACCAGATGGGCGTTGGTCCCGCTGATGCCGAAGGAGGAGACGGCGGCCCGGCGCGGCGCGCCCTCGCGCACCGGCCAGGGCTGTTCCTCGGCGAGCAGCCGGACCCGGCCGGCGGACCAGTCGGCGCGCGGGGTGGCACGGTCGGCGTGCCGGCTGGCCGGCAGCAGCTCGTGACGGAGCGCCTGGACCAGCTTGATCACTCCGGCGACCCCGGCGGCGGCCTGGGTGTGGCCGATGTTGGACTTCACGGAGCCCAGCCAGGCCACCCCGGCGTCCTCGGCGCGGGCCCGGCCGTAGGTGGCGATCAGGGCGTTGGCCTCGACCGGGTCGCCGAGCCGGGTGCCGGTGCCGTGCGCCTCGATCGCGTCGATGTCCGCGGCGTCCAGCCGGGCGTCGGCGAGCGCCTGCCGGATGACCTGGCGCTGGGCCTGGCCGTCGGGAGCGGTGAGGCCGTTGCTGGCGCCGTCCTGGTTGATCGCGGTGCCGCGGATCAGGGCGAGCACCGGGTGGCCGTTGCGGCGGGCGTCGGAGAGCCGTTCCAGCAGCAGCATGCCCGCGCCCTCGGCGAAGGAGGTGCCGTCGGCGTCCGCGGAGAACGGCTTGGCGTGGCCGTCGGGCGCCAGTCCGCGCTGGCGGCTGAACTCCAGCAGCAGACCGGGGGTGGACATCACGGTCACCCCGCCGGCCAGGGCGAGTTCGCACTCGCCGCCGCGCAGCGCGCGGACCGCGAGGTGGACGGCGGCCAGCGAGGAGGAGCAGGCGGTGTCCACGGTGAGCGCCGGGCCGCGCAGGCCCAGGGTGTAGGCGATCCGTCCGGAGATCACGCTGGAGGCGGTGCCGGTCAGCAGGTGGCCGTCGGCGCCACCGCCGCGGTGCAGCGGGGGTCCGTAGTCGGAGGCCATCGCCCCGGCGTAGACGCCGACCCGGTGGCCGGTGAGGGCGCCGGGCTCGATACCGGCGCGCTCCAGCGCCTCCCAGGAGGTCTCCAGCAGCAGCCGCTGCTGCGGGTCCATGGCGAGCGCCTCACGCGGGCTGAGTCCGAAGAAGCCGGCGTCGAAGTCGGTGGCCTCGTGCAGGAATCCGCCGACGGCGGTGGCGCAGCTGCCGGGCCGGTCCGCGTCGCCGAGGAGTTCGTCGAGGTCCCAGCCGCGGTCGGCGGGCAGCGGGGTCATCGCGTGCTCGCCGGCGGCGACCAGCCGCCACAGGCCCTCGGGGTCGGTGATGCCGCCGGGGTAGCGGCAGCCCATCGCCACGATGGCGATCGGGTCGTCCTCGCCGCCGGAGCGCGCGGGAGGTTCGTGGGCCTCGACCGCTTCGGCTTCCTCGGAGCGCTCGCCTGCCAGCAGCCGCGCCAGCTGTGCGGCGAGGCGGCGCGGGCTGGGGTGCTCGTAGAGCACGGTGCTGGGCAGCGGCAGCCCGGTCGCGGCGCTGAGCCGGGCGACGAGTTCGACGGTGCCCTGGGAGTCCAGGCCCAGGTCGCGGAAGCTGCGGCCGCTCTCCACGGTGGCGGGTTCGCTCTGGCCGAGAACGGCGGCGGTGGCGGCGGCGACCAGGGCGGCGGTCTCCTCGGGGCTCGCTCCGGCGGCCGGTGCGTCGCCGGACTCCGGTGTGCGGGCGGTGTCCTCGCGAGCGGGGGCGGCGTCCTGACGAGCGGGGGCGGCGTCCTGGCGAGCGGCGGTGGGCCCGGGGTCCTCGGCGGGGCGGCCGCCGGCCGTGGGGGCGGCGAGCCAGTGGCTGCTCCGCTGGAAGGCGTACCCGGGCAGGTCGGCGGCGCGGACACCGGGCCGGTCTGCCTCGGGCGCCCACTCCACCGGGGCGCCGTGGACGTGGGCCTCGGCGAGGGCCCGGAGCAGCCGGGCGGGGTCGCGCTGGTCCGGGCGGAGGGTGGCGACGGCGACGGCCTCCGTCCCGGCCTCCTCCGCGATCCGGGTGACCTCGTCGGTGAGCGACGCCTGCGTGCCGCACTCGATGAAGCGGGCCCCGCCGTCGGCGAGTACGGCGCGGGTGGCGTCGGCGAAGCGGACGGGCGAGGTGAGGCTGCCGTACCAGTGGCCGGAGTCGAGGGCGGCGGCGTCCAGCGGTCCGCCGGTGTACGAGGAGTAGCAGGGGACGGCGGCGGCGCGGGAGCTGATGCCGTCGAGCGCGGCGAGCAGTTCCGCGTGGATCGGCTCATCGGCGCGGATCGGCTCATCGGCGCGGATCGGCTCGTCCGCCGGGGAGTGGGCGGTGTGGTGGCGCGGCAGCCGGCTGCCCACCGCGACGATGCGGGCGGCGTCGGCGAGGTCGAGTGCCCCGGCGACGGTGGCGGCGGCGATCTCGCCCCGCGCGTGGCCGAGGACGGCGTCCGGGACCACGCCCCGGGAACGCCAGAACCGGGCGAGGGAGACGGAGATGGCCCACTGCGCGGGGTGGAGGACCTCGGCGCGGTCGAGGGCCGGGGCGCCGGGTTCGCCGCGGAGCACGGCCAGCAGGTCGTGGCCGGTGTGCGGGGCGAGGGCATCCGCGCACTCGGCGAGCGCGGAGGAGAACGGGCCCGGCTCGTCGAGCAGTTCGCGTGCCGGGAGGTCCAACCGGCCGTCCGGGCCGGGGAAGACCAGCACCGTGCGGCCCTCGACGACGTGGCCCACGGTGACCGCGCGGTGCGGGGCGCCCGCCGCGAGTGCGGCGGTCCCGGCGGCGAGTTCGGCGGCGTCCTCGCCCAGGACCACCGCGCGGTGCTCGAACCGGGTCCGGGTGCGCAGCAGCGCCTTGGCGAGGGCCGCGGGGTGCGGGGCCGGTTCGGCGGCGACGCGGTCGGTGAGCCGGGCGGCCTGACCGCGCAGCGCCTCGGCGGTACGGGCCGAGAGGGTCCAGGCGGTCACGGCGCCGTCGGCCTCACCGGCATCGGCGGAACGGACATCGCCGCCCTCACCGGTCCCGGCGGGCGGCGGGGCCAGCACCAGATGGCAGTTGGTGCCGCCCATCCCGAAGGCGCTCACCCCGGCGACCGACCCGGCGGGCCAGGGCCGCTCCTCGGTGGCGACCGCGAGGCCCAGCTCGTCCAGCGGGATCGCGGGCGACGGCGTGTGGTGGTGCAGGCTTGGCGGGATCGTGCCGTGGCGCAGCGTCAGCACCAACTTCAGCAGCCCTACCACCCCGGCGGCGCCCTCCAGATGGCCGACGTTGGTCTTGGCCGATCCGACCAGCAGCGGCGCTCCGCCGGCGGCGACCCGCACGGTGCCCAGCGCTGCGCCGAGCCCAGCGGCCTCCACCGGGTCGCCCACGGCGGTACCGGTGCCGTGCAGCTCCACGTAGGCGACGTCGGAGGGTGTCACCCCGGCCGCCCGGCAGGCGTCCTCGACGACCTGACGCTGTGCCACGGGGTCGGGCGTCGTCAGATGCTCGCCGGTTCCGCTGTTCACCGCACCGCCGAGGATCACCGCGTGCACGGGGTCGCCGTCCGCCAGCGCGGCGGCCAGCGGCTTGAGCACCACCAGCGCGCCTCCCTCGCCCCGGACATAGCCGTTGGCTGCGGCGTCGAAGGTGTGACAGCGGCCGTCCGGGGAGAGCGCGCCGAAGCGGCGCAGCGCCTCGTCGGCCTCCGGCAGCAGATTGAGGTTGACCCCGCCGGCCAGGGCGACGGCGGCGGTGCCGCGACGCAGCTCCTCGCAGGCGAGCTGGACGGCGACCAGCGAGGAGGACTGGCCGGAGTCCACGGTCAGGCTGGGCCCGCGCAGTCCCAGCAGATGGGAGACCCGGTTGGCGATCATGGTGCGGTGGGTGCCGGTGATCTCGTGCCGGCTGCCGGCGCCCAGCCGGTCGTGGAGCAGGGCGTAGTCGCCGGTGATGGCGCCGACCAGCACACCGGTGCGGCTGCCGTCCAGGTCGCCGGGGACGATGCGGGCGTGCTCCAGCGCCTCCCAGGCGAGTTCGAGCACCAGCCGCTGCTGCGGGTCCATCGCCGCCGCCTCGGCCGGGGAGATACCGAAGAACCCGGCGTCGAACCGGTCGACGTCCGCGAGGAAACCGCCACGGGTGGTGCCGTCCGGCCGCCGGTCCGCCGGCGCCGGGCCGACGGCCTCGCGGCCTTCGCGCAGCAGCCGCCAGAACGCCTCGGATGTGTCGGCGCCGGGGATGCGGCAGGCCATCCCGATCACGGCCACGGGGTCCGCGGCCGGGGGCCGGGGAGTCTGTACGGACATGACCCACCTTTCTCTTCGCGTCGCTGACGCCGGGCGGTTGCCGCGAGGTGCGGCACGGTGACCGGGCCGGGGCCGGGTCTTTTACCTGAACGGTTCTTCGCGGTGGCGGCGTCCGTGACGCCGTATCACCTTTCCCGGAACCCGGATGACGGGCCGGAATTCATCCGGCAATTCACCGGAGCGGGAACGGGTGGAGCGTCGTTCGGAATCACCGTGTTGAGGCGTGGGGGACACTGCTGTCCGGCCGGTCGTACGAGAATGTCCCTCACCTCCCGCGAAGAAACGCGAGAGCCCGCCAGCCGCCCGGCACCAGGGCCGTTCCGGCCGCTCCCTCCCGGGAACCACCCCCGTCGGGGTCCGGACCGGCCCGTTGTGCCGATGCCAGGAATCCTGCGCCCGGCCGCCCGGACCGTCAAGCGGATGGCGCCCCACCGGCGGTGGCAACGACTTCTCCCGAACTTGCTGTCAACGCGCGCGTATTGACGGGGTACGACGACCGGTGGGTTAGTGGTACGAGCCCGGAGAAAGCATTCCGGGCCGACCGGTCGCATTCCACCGACAAGCGGTGGAGTTCCTCCCGTTACCCGTTGACGGAAAGGGGGTGGAAACCCATGCGCAAGGTCGTCTGCACCCTTGTCCCGCGCACGCCGGGCAGCCGCCGCTGAGGCGGCACCGCTCCACCGGACGAAGCGCCGGCGCGGCGGCTGCCCGGCGTGCGCGGGACAAGGGTGCAGACGACCTTGCG
>NZ_BHZI01000248.1 GCF_004305975.1 Streptomyces otsuchiensis | reverse complement strand
CAACCGTGACGACATCGCCTGGCTGCTGGTGCTGGAACAGCTGATCTTCCACGCCGAGGCCGAAGCCCGCTGGCTCGGCCACTGCGAGGTCCGGATCACCGCCTTCGCGGCCTCGCCCGCCGGGCGCGCCGCCGCCCGGCGCCCCGGCCCGGTATCCGCCGGTGAAGGCACCGAGGACACCGGGCACGGCCCGGACTCCGACCGGCCCGGCGCCGTCCGCGTGGGCCGCGGCGCCGGGAGAGAGCGCCGCCCACGCACGGCGCGGCGGCCGGTGACCGCCGACCGCGCCCCCGACAGACGATGGAACCGCCGTGCCGGCACCGTGCCGCGCCCGGCCTGTGGAACGCCCTTGGGGAGCACGCATGACCAGTAGGAAGACCACCAGCGGGCAGGGTGCCGACGACGTCCCCGAGGACGCCGCGCCCACCCCCGGTGCCGCGGGCGTTCCCGTGCTGGAGCTGCGGGGGGTGTCACGGACCCACGGGTCCGGGGTGACCGTCGTGCACGCCCTGCGCGGCGCCGACCTGCGGGTCCACGCCGGCGAGTTCGTCGCGGTGATGGGCCCGTCCGGATCGGGCAAGTCGACCCTGCTGACGCTGGCGGGCGGGCTGGACGCGGCGTCCGAGGGCGAGGTGCTGATCGAGGGCGTGGACCTGGGCGGACTGTCCCGGGCGGCGCAGGCGAAGGTACGGCGCACCTCGGTGGGCTATGTGTTCCAGGACTACAACCTGATCCCGGCGCTGACGGCGGCGGAGAACATCGCACTGCCGCGTGAGCTGGACGGCGTGTCCGCGCGTGCGGCCCGCGTCGAGGCGCTGGCGGCGCTGGAGGAGATCGGCCTGACCGAGGTCGCCGACCGCTTCCCGGACGAGATGTCCGGCGGCCAGCAGCAGCGGGTGGCGATCGCCCGCGCGCTGGTGGGGGACCGCCGGCTGGTGCTCGCCGACGAGCCGACCGGCGCGCTGGACTCGGAGACCGGCGAGGCGGTGCTGGCACTGCTGCGGCGCCGCTGCGACGAGGGCGCGGCCGGCGTCATGGTGACGCACGAGCCGCGGTTCGCGGCCTGGGCGGACCGCGTGGTGTTCCTGCGCGACGGCTCCATCGTCGACGAGTCCGCCAGCACCTCCGCCGACTCCCTGCTCGCGGACGGGGCCTCACAGTGAGCCTCGCCGGTTTCTGGCGCTCCTGGCGGCTGGCGCTGCGCATCGCCCGCCGGGACGCGCTGCGCGCCAAGGGCCGCAGCATCCTGGTGATCGCCATGATCGCGCTGCCCATCGTCGGGGTCAGCGCCATCGACCTCAGCATCCGCAGCTCGCAGCTGACCGCCACCGAGACCATGGAGCGTCAGCTCGGCAACGCCGACGCGCGCATCCAGGACACGGACGCCGAGGCGATCCACCAGAAGCCGAGCGGCGACCGGTATGTGGTCGCCGGTGCGGACGGCGAGATCGACGACGAAGCCGGCGTGGGCTTCGCCGGGCAGGAGCAGCCGGAGTGGGTTCCCGACCCGGGCGGCGAGGAGGCGCTGGAACGCGCCGCCGCCGTGATGCCGGGCGCCGAACTCCACATCGAGCGGAGCATCCACGCGGAGGAGGTCCGGACCGGCAACGGCCTCACCGGCGTCGAGGTGCGGGAACTCGACGTCACCGAGCCGCTGTTCGACGGGCTGCAGACCGTCCTCGAAGGACGGATGCCCTCGGAGGGCGGCGAGATCGCCGTCACCGAGGAGTTCCGCGAGGCGAGCGGCGTGTCGGTCGGGGACACGCTCACCTTCGAGGGCCCCGACACCGAGCTGACCATCTCGGGCGTCTACGAACTGCCCTCCATGCTGTGGGTGCACCAGGTGCTGGTGCTGCCGGAGTCCGGCCTGGTGGACGACCTGGCGCGGTACGCCGCCGACACGGGCTTCGAGACCCTCGTCTCCGCCGGCTTCTTCGTCGACGCCGGGACCGACGTCACCTGGGAGCAGGTACAGGCCGTCAACGCGCAGGGCTGGCTGGTCGTCTCCCGCGCCGTCGGTCTCGACCCGCCGCCCCGTGCGGACGTCCCCTACTTCGCGAGTGGCGACGACGACGGTTCGGGCGGCACCGGGGGGCAGGTCATCCTGGTCACGGTGATCGCCCTGGTCATCCTGGAGATCTGCCTGCTCGCCGGCCCGGCGTTCGCGGTCGGCGCCCGGCGCTCGCGCCGGATGCTGGGCCTGATCGGCGCCAACGGCGGCGACCGGCGCCACACCCGGGCGATCATGCTGGCCAGCGGTGCGCTGCTGGGCCTGGCGGCGGCCGTGGTCGGTATCGCCCTCGGTTTCGTCGCGATGCTGCTCGCTCAGTCTTGGCTGGAGGAGAGCGAGGGCGCACGGTTCGGCGCGCTGACCGTGGTGCCGCTGGAACTGCTCGCCATCTGCGGTCTGGGCGTCGGCATCGGGTTGCTCGCGGCGCTGCTCCCCGCCATCACGGCCTCCAGGGCGCCGGTCCTGGAGTCCCTGACCGGCCGCCGCGGGGTGCGGCGCGTCAACCGGCTGCTGCCCATCGGCGGGGCCGTGGCGTTCGTGCTCGGCGCGGCCATGGCACTGGCGGGAGCGTTCGTCAGCGACAGTTCGACGGTGGTGGCGGCGGGAGCGATCCTGGCGCAGCTGGGCCTGGTGGCGATGACGCCCTGGCTGGTCGGCGTGTTCGGCAGCGTCGGCCGCTGGCTGCCGCTGTCGGGACGGCTCGCGCTGCGGGACGCGGTGCGCAACCGGCCGCGGACCGCGCCCGCCGTCGCGGCCGTACTGGCCGCCGTCTCCGGCGCGGTGGCAGTCGCCACCGTGTTCGCGAGCCAGGACGCCCAGAACCGTGACAACTACGACGCGCGCGCACCGTACGGCACGGTGGTGGTCATCACCGACGAGGCCGCGGTCGCGGGCGACTCGGCCGACGCGGTCACCCGGACGCTCGGCGTCACCGACCGCGCGGACCTCGCGCGGCTGGTGCCCGGTGACCCCGGCTGCCGCCTCTACCAGTGGGCCGAGAACTGCGGCATGGCCGCGGTCCACATGCCGCCGGAGAACGAGTGTGACTGGGACGCCCACCACGAGGCCCTCGACGCGGCGATCGGCCGTGGCGAGACGCTGGGGATGGACGACGTCCAGCCCGAGTGCCGCGAGGACAACTGGGCGCAGGGGCCCACGTTCGAGGAGGTCGTGGTCGGCACCCCGGACGTCCTCGCCGTCATGGGGATGAACGACCAGGAGGCGGTGCGAGCCCTGGAGCGGGGCGAGGCCGTGGTCTACGACCGGAGCGTCCTGCACGAGGACGGCACCGTGCGGATCGACGTCTTCACCACGGACCGCGAGGACTACTACGAGAAGCTCGGTACGCCCGACGCCCTCGAACCGGACCGGAGGATCGTCCTGCCGGCCGTCGTCGGCGACTTCTCCCCGGACGGGGCGCGGGTCGCGAAGGTACTGCTGCCGGAGTCGGCCACGGAGGAGGCCGGGGTGGCGACCGCGCCGTTCGCGTCGCTGTTCTCGACCGGGGAACAGCCCGGCGACGCCCCGTTGCAGGCGCTGAACGAGCGGCTGAGCGCGCTGCCCGCCGACGTCGATGTCTATGTCGAGACGGGCCACACATCGGACGCCGCGCTGGTGCTGCTGGTGCTGGGGCTGTTCGCCATGGTGGTCACCCTCGGCGCCGCCGGTATCGCGACCGGCCTGGCGCAGGCCGACTCGGAGGCCGACCTCGCGACGCTGTCCGCCGTGGGCGCTCCGCCGCGGGTCCGACGGACCCTCTCCGGGCTCCAGTGCGCGGTCATCGCCGGGATGGGGGTGCTGCTGGGGGCCGTCAGCGGGCTCATCCCGGGCGCGGCGATCGTGCTGTCCGGGCACCGGTCGGACCTCGTCTACTGGGAGCAGTTCGACTTCTCCGATCCGGCGAAGCGACCGGAGCTGTTCCTGGAGGTGCCGTGGGGCACCATGTTCCAGCTGGTCGTGCTGGTGCCGATGGTGGCCGGGCTGGTCGCCATGCTGCTGACCCGGTCACGGTCCTCGGTGGCACGACGCGCCGAGTGACGGCACTCCGGCCGGTCCGCCGCTAGGGCGGGGCGGACCGGCCCGGGACGTGACGCGCCCCGGCTCCAGTGGGGGGAGCCGGGGCGCGTCCATGCCGTTGACGGGCGCACTCGTGCTGGTGCGCGCCGGGCGGGAGCGCCCGCGTCAGACCTGGGTGCGGTGGAAGTCGATGTACGAGCGCGAGGCCGTGGGCCCGCGCTGGCCCTGGTAGCGGGAGCCGCCGGCGCCCGAGCCGTAGGGGTGCTCCGCCGGCGAGGTGAGCCGGAACATGCACAGCTGCCCGATCTTCATCCCGGGCCACAGCTTGATCGGCAGGGTGGCGACGTTGGACAGCTCCAGCGTCACATGGCCGGAGAAGCCGGGGTCGATGAAGCCGGCGGTGGAGTGGGTCAGCAGGCCGAGACGGCCGAGCGAGCTCTTGCCCTCCAGCCGGGAGGCGATGTCCTCCGGCAGGGTGATGACCTCGTAGCTGGAGGCCAGCACGAACTCGCCGGGGTGGAGGATGAACGGCTCGTCGCCCTCCGGCTCGATCATCCGCGTCAGGTCGGGCTGTTCGACGGACGGGTCGATGTGCGGGTAGCGGTGGTTCTCGAAGACCCGGAAGTAGCGGTCCAGGCGCACGTCGATACTGGACGGCTGCACCATCGTCGGCTCGAACGGGTCGATCCGCACGCGCCCGGCGTCGATCTGGGTCCGGATGTCCTTGTCTGAGAGAAGCACGTCCCGCAGGTTACCCCGCCCGCCGCGGCCGTCCCGACGACGGTGCTCCCCGGGGGACGCGCGCGGGCCTGACGCGACCGGTCAGAGCGTGCCCAGCTTGACCAGCATCAGCACGGCCAGCAGCTGGATCGAGGAGGCGGCCAGGGCCCGCTGCCACGGGAGTTCGTGCGAGCGGCTGACCATCATGGTGAAGAGCACCCCGGCGTAGATCCAGGTGGCCCAGCCGACGATCTGCACCACGGAGTGGCCGCCGCCCAGGAAGATCGCCAGCACCAGCCGCGGCACGTCGGTCAGCGACATGATGAGCATGGCCAGACCCGCGGTCGGCGCCCAGTGCCCGTTGCCGCCGAACTGGCGTGCCAGGGCGTGGGTGACGGTCGAGAGCAGCAGCGCTCCGCAGGCCATCGCGACACCGGTGAACAGCAGGTACGGGGCGACGCTGGCGGCCGTGGTCTCCAGGATCGTCTCGCGGGCGTCGTCCAGCCCGAAGACGGCGATCAGGCCGTAGAGGTAGGTGACGATCAGCGCCGGACCCCACATGGGGTAGTCGCGCATCCGCAGGAACGTGGGCGCGGGGCGCAGCACGACCCCGGTCAGCAGCTCCTTCCAGGGGAGCTTGGGGCCGTAGGAGACGGGGTGGGCGCCGGGGCCCGGCGCGCCGTCGTGGCCGGGCGGCGGACCGCCGTGAGGGGGACCGCCGTGCGAGGGCCCGTGACCGCCGGCGCCGTACGTCGTGCCCTGGCTGTAGCCGTCGTCCGGCCCGCCGTGGTGCGGTGCGCCGTGCTGTGGTGTGCCGTGCTGTGGTGCGCCGTGGTGATCATGGTGGCCGGGGCCGTAGCCGCCGTGTCCGAGGTGCGGCTCCCGGACGGTGTCCCCGCCGTAGGGCCGCGGCGGCGGGGCGTACCCGTACGGGGGCTCCTGCCGTCCCGGCACGGGGCCGTTGCCCGGTGCTCGGTCGCCTCGGCCGTCGTCGCGCTTCTTCCTGAATCCACCCACGCATACGAACGTACCCCCTGCGGAGTGGTCGTCCGACCCGAAGTCACCCTGAGGTATCCCGGAACCGGCCACGAACGCCCCCTACGGCACGCGCCGGAGCCCGGGTCCGCTCCGGTGTGGCTGTACCTCGTCGGGCGGCTGTCCCTCGGCGTGGCCGCGTGGCCGCGTGGACGGTAGCGCTACGGCGCCGGGGCGGGCTCCGGCGCGGTCTCGTCGGCCGGGGTGTCGTCGCCGTCGCCAGGGGTGCGCACGGAGTCCAGCAGCAGCTGGGCCACGTCGACCACCTCGATCGACTCCTTGGCCTCGCCGTCGTTCTTCTTGGCGTTGACCGAGTCGGTGAGCATCACCAGGCAGAACGGGCAGGCGGTGGAGACGATGTCCGGCTTGAGGGCGAGCGCCTCGTCGACGCGCTCGTTGTTGATGCGCTTGCCGATCCGCTCCTCCATCCACATCCGCGCGCCGCCGGCGCCGCAGCAGAAGCCGCGTTCCTTGTGACGGTGCATCTCCTCGTTGCGCAGGCCCGGCACACGGCCGATGATCTCGCGCGGCGGGGTGTAGACCTTGTTGTGGCGGCCGAGGTAGCACGGGTCGTGGTAGGTGATCAGCCCCTCGACGGGGGTGACCGGGATCAGCTTGCCCTCGTCGATGAGGTGCTGGAGCAGCTGGGTGTGGTGGATCACCTCGTACTCGCCGCCGAGCTGCGGGTACTCGTTGGCCAGGGTGTTGAAGCAGTGCGGGCAGGTGGCCACGATCCGCTTCTTCGCCTTGGGCACGGTCACCGCCGGCGTCTCGCCGTCGGCAGGCGTCTCGCCGAAGGCGGCGTTGAGGGTGTCGACGTTCTGCTGTCCGAGCTGCTGGTACAGGAACTCGTTGCCCAGGCGGCGGGCGGAGTCACCGGTGCACGCCTCGTCGCCGCCCATGATGGCGTAGCGGACGCCCGCGATGTGCAGCAGTTCGGCGAAGGCCTTGGTGGTCTTCTTGGCGCGGTCCTCCAGAGCGCCGGCGCAGCCGACCCAGTAGAGGTAGTCGACCTCGGTGAGGTCCTCGACGGTCTTGCCGACGACCGGGACCTCGATGCCGGTGTCCTTCTTCAGCTCGGCGGTCCACTCCAGGCGCTTCTTCTTCGCCATGCCCCACGGGTTGCCCTTGCGCTCCAGGTTCTTCAGCATCGTGCCGGCCTCGGAGGGGAAGGCGGACTCGATCATCACCTGGTAGCGGCGCATGTCGACGATGTGGTCCACGTGCTCGATGTCGACAGGGCACTGCTCGACGCAGGCGCCGCAGGTGGTGCAGGACCACAGCACGTCGGGGTCGATGACGCCGCCGAGGGCTCCCGGGGTCTCGGGCGCGGTCCCGATCAGCGGGCGCTCGGCCTCGGCCAGCGCGGCTGCGGGGACGTCGCGCAGCTGCTCCTCGGTGGCCTTCTCGTTGCCCTCGGCGTCCTTGCCGCCGCCGGCCAGCAGGTAGGGCGCCTTGGCGTGGGCGTGGTCGCGGAGCGACATGATCAGCAGCTTGGGGGAGAGCGGCTTGCCGGTGTTCCAGGCCGGGCACTGGGACTGGCAGCGGCCGCACTCGGTGCAGGTGGAGAAGTCCAGCAGGCCCTTCCAGGAGAACTGCTCGACCTGGGAGACGCCGAACTCGGGCTCCTCGCCGCTGTCGTCGTCGAAAACCGTCTCGAAGTCGATGGGCTTGCCACCGGACATCATCGGCTGCAGCTCGCCGAGCGCGGTTGAGCCGTCGGCGTCGCGCTTGAACCAGATGTTGGGGAAGGCGAGGAAGCGGTGCCAGGCGACGCCCATGTCGGTGTTGAGCGCCACGGTGATCGCCCAGGCCATGGTGGTGCCCAGCTTGATCATCGCGACCAGGTACACGAGGTTCTGGAGCGTCGCGAGGCTGAGCCCGCCGAAGAGCGAGACCAGCGGGTAGGAGACGAAGTAGGCGGCCGTGTAGCCGTCGACCCCGTGCAGGGCGCCCTCCAGGCCGCGCAGCAGCAGGATCGCGACGCCGATGGTGAGGATGACGTACTCGACGAAGTACGCCTGCCAGGAGGTGGAGCCGGTGAAGCGTGACTTGCGCCCGGCGCGGGAGGGCAGGCTGAGCAGCCGCACGCCGATGAGGGTCAGGATGCCGACCGTGGTCATCAGGGCGATGAACTCGATGTACATCTCGTACGGGACGAAGGTGCCGATCAGCGGCAGCACCCAGTCGGCCCGGAACAGCTGGCCGTAGGCCTGGACGATGGTCAGGCCCAGGGTGAGGAAGCCGATGGCGACGAACCAGTGGGCGACGCCGACGACCGCCCAGCGGTTCATCCGGGTGTGCCCGAGGAACTCGCGCGCGAGCGTCCAGCTGCGCTGCGCCGGTTCGTCGGTGCGCGTCCCCGCGGGGACGGAACGGCCCAGCCGCAGGAAGCGGACGATCTGGGCGACGGCGCGGCTGAATAGCGCTACGGCGACCGCGGTGAGTACCAGCGAGACGACGATCGCGACGAGCTGCATGACGGCTCCTCGAACCTGCGGACGGGGTGGTGGGGCTGCTACCCCCACGGGCGGAGTCACTCGGTCTACTGAACGGTAACTTACCCGGCTTCGTCTGAGCGTACCGACTGTGCCGTCCGGGGCACAGTGGCGGTGCCCGCGAGGCGGGGCGGGGCCCGTCGTTCAGCGGGCGGGCGGGGTGGCGCGCGGGGTCGCCTTCTCGGGGGGGG
>NZ_BHZI01000247.1 GCF_004305975.1 Streptomyces otsuchiensis | reverse complement strand
GCGTTGTGGAGCGTGGCGAGGAGCGTCGTCTGCCATCGGTGGGCGCGGCGGCGGAGGTAGGCCACCACCAGGTGCTGCTTGGAGCCGAACCGCTGGTAGAGGGTGCGTTTGGTGACTCCGGCCTCCTCGGCGACGAGGTCGACGCCCACGGCGCCGATTCCCCGGCCGTAGAACAGTTCCTCCGCGGCGTTCAGGAGGCGATCGCCGGCGGCGGTGGTCGCCGGCGGCGGTGGTGGGGTCAGGTCGGTGAGACCGATGGAACGGCTGGGATCGCCGGCGTGTGGCACGGATGCCTCCTGCGGTCGTCGGTACACGGCAAGTATACCGACCGGTGTGTTTTCATGAGGATATGAAGAGCTTGGGATGGGCGGGTGCCTTCGTCGTGCTGTGGTCGTCGGGCTTCGTCGGAGCCGTGCTCGCGCAGCCCGCCGGTTCCGTCACGGCTGTCCTGGCCTGGCGCTACCTCGTGACGGCGCTGGTGCTGGTGGCGGTGGTGCTGGTGGTCCGGCGTCGGCCGGTCTCAGCGCGTGAGGTGGTGCGGCAGGGTGTGATCGGCCTGCTGGCACACGTGGTGTTCCTGGGCGGAGTGTTCGGGGCCTCGGCCGGCGGGGTCGGCGCGGGGACGGTCGCGCTGGTGTGCGCCCTGCAGCCGATGCTGGTCACGGTCGCGGGGCGCGTCGGCTGGGGCGACGCCGTGCGGCGGCGGCAGGTGGTGGGTCTGCTCACGGGGCTGGCCGCGGTCGTGGTCAGCGTGGGCGGAACCCTCGGCGTGGGCGGGGCCGGGCTGCTGCTTGCGGTGGCGAGCCTGTTCGGCCTGTCGGGAGCGGCGCTGCTGGAGCGCCGCTGGCGGCCGGAGACCGATGTCGTGACCAGTCTGTGTGTTCAGGTGGTCGTCTCGGCCGGGGTCTTCCTCGCTTTCGCGGCGGCGACGGGCGGTCTCGGCGTCACGGTGACGCCCGCGGTCATCGGTGCGCTGGTGTGGCTGGTCCTCCTCTCGGGGCTCGGTGGCTACGCGGCCTTCGTGGTGTGCCTGCGGCGGTTGGGCAGCACCACGACGAGCCTGCTGCTCTACCTCACCCCGCCCGTCACCACGGTGTGGGCGTGGGGGATGTTCGAGGACGTGCCGGGGCGAGCGCAGGCGCTGGCGTTGCTCCTGGGTGCCGCGGCCGTGTTCCTCGCCTGGCCGCGGACTCCACGGGGCCGGGCAGCGGACGGGATCGCACCTCGCGCCGACGGCCCCCGGCGAGCCGCCGTGCCGGGCTGACTCCGCGCTCCCACCCGGCCCGCACCGACGACGCCCGGGCCGGCACCACGGCGTGGAGCGCCCGGCCGCCGAGGGGTGCGCGGCTGGCGGGCACGGTCACCGCCGTTGGGCGGACGGCGAGTTGATCCGTGCTTTTGGGCGTGCGCGGTCGTTAGCAGTGTCGCGGACGCACTCGGCGTCCCGGCCGAAAGGATGCCCGATGCCTTGGAAACGCGGTCCCCGCCGTCTGCTGGTGCTGTCGGCCACGGCGGCCGTCTGCACGGGAGCCCTGAGCGGCGGCGTCCCGGCGGCGGCCAGCACGAACGTCGTCGCGGGCGGGAACAGTGCTCACGACATCACGATGATCAACAGGACGCCCGGCGTCGCGGCGGCCGGTGCGACGACCCACACCGGCGGGCTGGGCAACGGGCTGATCCAGGTACCGGTGGAGCGTCCCGACAACAGGGGTGCCGGTGGCAGCCTGCTCTTCTCGGACCGTGAGCTGAAGACCGACGTCACCCCGGTGGTCTGGCAGCGATGAGCGGCCGGCGGTTGCGGAGGGCACTGACCGGCGTGCGGACCGCGGTCCGGGCCGGCAGGCGCCGTCGGCGGAGTGGCTCGGTGGCCGGCCTGACGTCCGCGGCCGTGCCGGGTGCGGTCTGCGGCGGCGATTCGGTCAACGGCTACCAGGTGCTGGAGCAGGTGGCGCGGCTGCCGGTCAGCAGCTGGCGGTACCACTGGGATCCTCCGCACGTACGGCACCTGGGCCCGATGGCGCAGGACTGGTGGAAGGCGTTCGGGGTCGGCGAGAGTGACCGGACGATCTGCTGCACCGACGCCAACGGAGTGGCGATCGTCGCGATCCAGGCGCTGCACCGGGAACTCGACGAACTGCGCGACGAGGTCGCCGCGTTGCGGGCCCTGATTCCACCGGCGCACGATCCCGGCGGTCGCGGGACGGCCGGCTCCGGCTGAGGGCCCGGCCGTCCCCGGCCTCACAGAAGCGCGAACCGTGCTCGCCGTCGCTCACCGTCCGCTCCGGAGCCGGGTGGCGGCTTTCCGGTGCGGTGGGCGAGGATGCGACTCGTGGTCAACAGAGCCAGCGAGATCCCTCTGAGTACGCAGGACCTCCGCGCGGTCACCGGCTACGCCGCCGAGAGCGCTCAGGAGGTCCTGGAGCTCTTCGAGAGGGCCCACCCGGCCGACTCGCGGCCTCGCCGGGCGATCGACGCCGCGTGGGCGTTCGCGCGGGGTGGGGATCGGGGGAAGCCGCTGCGTGACACCGCGTGGGCGGCGCACAGGGCGGCCGGGGAAGCGGGTGCCACCGCCGCTGGTGACGCGGCGCGAGCGGCGATGTGCGCGGCAGCCGCCGCGTACCTGCATCCGCTGGCCGACGCCCACCAGGTCAAGCACATTCTGGGGGCGGCGGCCCACGCCGCGAGGGCGTCCGAGCTCGCCGCGGGCGACTGCCGGGGCTTCGCCGGCCATCGTGAGGGGGCTCGGCGGCGCGCGGGGCCGGTGGTGGTCGAGGTGCTCTGCCGCTACCCCGAGGCGCCTCGGGGTGGTGGGCGCGTCGGGGAGCTGGTCCGTGATCTGGACGCGGCGCTCCGCGGCGGTCGCTGATCGGACGGTGCTCGGTGGCTGATCGGCCGGTGCGCGACTGGGCGGGTGATGGTCCGTCGCTCTCGCCACGCGCGGTGCGGCACCCGGGGGCGGACGATCGTCCCGCCCGCACGGTGTGTGCGCGGGACGGCGGACGGCGGACGGCGGCTATGTCAGGAGGCCCCTGGCGATCTCGCGTGCCTCGTGCAGCAGCCCCTTGCCGTGGATGCCGTGGTGGGCGAACGCCCCCTCCAGCAAAAGGAAGAGGTGCCGCGCCAGCCGTTTCGGGTTCTCCGCTCCGGGCTGGTCCGCGGTGATGAGTTCACCGAGCCGCTCTTCCACCGACCGTTTGTGGTAGCGGATGATGGCGTACGCGGGGTGGTCCGCCGGCAGTTCGGCCGCGGCGTTGAGGAAGGCGCAGCCGCGGTCTATGGCCCGGGCGTCCTCGGCGTACACGTCGAAGAACGTGAGGGCGCGGGGCCGTTCGGCTGCGGCGAGCCGGGCTTCCAGTCCCGCCCACCATCCCGAGTGGCGGTTCTTCAGGTAGGTGGCCACCAGGGTGTCCTTGGAGCCGAAGTTGTTGTAGAGGGTGCGCTTGGTGACGCCGGACTCCGCTGCGATGGTGTCCACACCGACGGTGTGGATGCCGTGGTCGTAGAACAGTTCGGACGCGACCTCCAGTACCCGCCGGGCCCTCGGGGTCAGGTCGCGGATGTCCGCTACATCATGTTCCACACGCATCTCCACGATCTTTACAGGTCTGTGTAAACTACCTCCCCTCAGGCACTTCACAGATCAGTATAAGGAGGCGTTGTGCACACGTGGCTCGGGCGTGCTTTCGCAGCTCTCGGCGCAGTCGCGCTGGCGGTCGACGCGAGTAACGCGATGCGACATGGCCTGCCGGTCTCCGAACGCGCGCGTCTGCGCTGCGCCCCCCGGGAGGAACCGCTGTACGTTCCGCACTCCTGGTCGGCGAGTGAGTTCGGCAAGAGCATGCCGTCACCCCGGTGAGAACCCTCCGGCCCTCCCGCTCCGCCGAGGCCGGATCTCGTCGTCACCGGCGGTGATCAGCGGTCGTGGGGCCGGCTCCGACGCCGGGCCACCGGCGGACCAACACCGCACAGCACGGTAACGACGAGGGGCCCGACCGCTTGCCGCGGTCGGGCCCCTCGTCATCGGCGGGCGTCACTCCCGCCGGTCTGTGTCCTTGCCGTCGGAGGTCAGGGAGTCCTTGATGCCGGCGGCCCCGTCCTTGAGGCTCGAGGCGCCGTTCTTCGCGCTGCCCTTCACCTGGTCGGCCTTGCCCTCGGCCTTCATGCGGTCGTTACCCGTGACCTTGCCGATCGCCTCCTTGGCCTTGCCCTTGAGGCGGTCGGCCGCTCCGTCGTTGCTCATGGAGGTCTCCCTCGGCTCGTCATTGGCGTTCGTAACGACCGCCTGCCCCGATTCACAGAGGTCACGCCTGGTGATTCACCGTGGGCCGAGGTGGGGCCGTGCCGCCGTGGGTTCCGGCCTCGGAGTCGGGCCGGAGCACGGCGACGATCTTCACGGGCGGAACACCACCTTGACGGCTCCGTCGTCCTTGCGCTGGAACATCTCGTACGCGTCGGCGGCCTCGGTCAGCGGCACGTGGTGGGTGGCGAAGTGGTCCACCCCCAGCGGGTCGTGTTCGGTCAGCAGCGGCAGGATATCCGGCGTCCAGTGCCGGACGTTGGCCTGTCCCATGCGCAGCTGCACCTGCTTGTCGAAGAGCGTCAGCATGGGCAGGGGGTCGACCATGCCGCCGTAGACGCCGCTGAGGGAGATGGTCCCGCCCCGGCGCACCATGTCGATGGCGGAGTGGAGCGCTGCCAGGCGGTCCACTCCCACGCTGCCGGCGACCTTCTCGGCGGCTGCGGTCGGCAGGACGGCCGCGGCGTTCTGCATCAGCTGCCCGGTGCGGTCTCCGTGGGCCTCCATGCCGACCGCGTCGATGACGCTGTCCGCGCCGCGGCCCTCGGTCAGCTGCCGGACCTCGGCGGCCACGTCGTCGGTCTCCCGAAGGTCCAGGGTGTGCACTCCACGGGCGCGGGCGCGCTCCAGCCGTTCGGGGACGAGGTCGATGCCGATGACCTGGCGGACCCCGTGGTGCAGGGCGATGCGGCACGCCATGTCGCCGATCGGGCCGAGGCCCAGCACGGCGAGGGTGCCGCCGTCCGGTACGTCGGCGTACTCCACTGCCTGCCAGGCGGTGGGGAGGACGTCGGAGAGGAAGAGGAACCGGTCCTCCGGCACGTCGTCGGGCACTTTCAGGGGGCCGTACTGGGCCTGCGGGACCCGCAGGTACTCCGCCTGGGCGCCCGGGACCGCGCCGTAGAGCTTGGTGTACCCGAAGAGGGCGGCACCGGCGCCCTGGTCCCGCACCTGGGTGGTTTCGCACTGGGTCTGCAGTCCTCGGTCGCACATGAAGCAGGACCCGCAGGAGATCTGGAACGGGACGACCACCCGGTCCCCGGGCTTCAGGCCGGTGACGGCGGACCCGACCTCCTCGACCACGCCCATCGGCTCGTGTCCCAGGATGTCACCGGGCGTCATGAAGGGCGCCAGTACCTCGTAGAGATGCAGGTCGGAGCCGCACAGCCCGCTCGATGTGACCCTGATGACCGCGTCCGTGGGCTCCTCGATACCTGGGTCGGGTACCTCGTCGACGCGGACATCGTGCCGGCCGTGCCATACGGCTGCCTTCATGACTGTCACCTCCGGGCCCCACCCGGGGCCGAGTGTCGTCGCGCTTTCACCGGACCACCCGGGTACCACCGATCACGCCGCTCACACATGTCCTCCGCGACAACCTGGCGGCCCGGTGGTGTGACGGCCCCCACGGTCTTCCTACGATGCGGCGCATGGCCGACCACATAGCTCCGACCACCGCCGCCGACCCGACCGACCTGGGCCCGTACCGGGTGGTGGGCGTCCTCGGAGCAGGCGGAATGGGAAAGGTCTACCTCGCCCGGCGGCGCTCGTCCCCTCGGCCGCGCCCGGTGGCGGTGAAGGTGCTGCTGCCGGGGGTCGCCCACGACGAGGAACTCGTCCGCAGGTTCGCGCGGGAGGCGGTCGCGGCCTCGGCGGTGCGCAGCCCGCGCGTGGCACGGGTGCTGGGCCACGGCACAGACGGGCAGCCCTGGATCGCGACCGAGTACCTGGCCGGGCCGTCCCTGGCGGAGCACATCCGGCGTCACGGGCCGCTGCCGCCGCGGGCGCTGCGTCAGCTCGCCGCGACGCTCGCGGCGGCGCTCGACGATGTCCACGGCGCGGGTCTGGTCCACCGTGACCTCAAGCCCGCCAACATCGTGGTGACCGCCGACGGCCCGCGTCTGATCGACTTCGGTATCGCAAGGCCCGAGTACGGGATGACGCTGACCACGGACGGCCGCGTTCCCGCGACACCCGGATACGCGGCCCCAGAGCAGCTGACGGGGCGGCGGGCGGGGCCGGCGGCCGACGTGTTCGCGCTGGGCGCCGTGCTGGTGCGCGCGGGGACCGGCCGTCCCGCGTTTCCCCCCGGGGACGCGCTCTGGGTGAACTACCAGGTCGTACACGGTGAGCCCACACTCGACGGGCTGCCTCCTGAGCTGCGTCCGGTGATCGCCTCCTGCCTGGCCAAGGCTCCGGGCGACCGCCCCCTGCCGGGGGACCTGCGCGGGCTGGCCGACGGGGTGAACGATCCCCCGTTCTGGCGGCTGGCCCCGGTGGCCGACGACGCGAAGGGGCGGGCGCGGGACGCGCGGGCGGCGATCCGTGGCCACCGGCCCCCGGGAACCACGGGGCGGCTGACGCGCCGCCGCGCGCTGGGACTCACCGGTGCCGCCCTGGTGGTAGCCGCCGGCGGCGTGTGGTGGCGCGGTGCGGGCGGTGGGGCGGGCACCGGAAGGGACTCGGACGCCGTCCCGCTCGCCGACTACCGGCGGGGCCTGCAGCCCGACCCGTACTGGACGCGTGACGGGCTCGCCGAGGACGGCCCGGCGCCGCTGCCCGTGGCGGATGTCGTCCTCGCGGCGGCCGGCGACGACGGCCTGACGGCGTTCGGGGTGCGCGAGGGCGCCACGCGGTGGTCCGACGGATCGGTCAGGCCCGCGAAGGGGATCGCGGCCGGCGGGCCGGAGAACGGCGAGCTCGTGCTCGTGGCCACCGCGGACGACCGGGTACGAGCGCTGCGGTGCGCGGACGGCTCGACGGCGTGGAACGATTCCCTCCGGGTGTCCTCGGTACTCGCCGCCGATGGGGCGACGGGGTTCGTCCTCTCCACCGACGGGATGCTGGTGGCACTCGACCTGGCGACGGGTGAGGAGCGCTGGCGCGCCGCTGCCGGAACCGGCGAGGAGCGTCCCGGCGTCGCGATCCACGACGGCACGGTGCTCCTGGCGGGGCCCCGCCGGCTGGCCGCCCTCGCAGTGAGGGACGGTGCCGCCCGCTGGAGCCGGGAGGGGCGCTTCGCCGCCACCTCCGGCGCGCCCGCGGTGGTCGGCGGGATGGTCGTGGTGGGTGGGGAGAACCTGGTGGCGCTGGAAGTCGGGGACGGCGGCGAGGTGTGGTCGCTGCCCGGGCGGGACGGAGGGTGGGGGCAGCCGGCCGCCGTGTCCGGCGGGGTGTGCGCGATCCGCGGTTGGGAGCTGGTCCGGGTGGCCGCGGAGGACGGTGCGCAGCTCTGGTCGGCGCGGCTCGACGTCGAGGACGAGCTGCCGGACGAGCCGCCGGTGGTGGAGGGCGCCAGCGTCTGGACCCCGCTGGGCGGTTCGGGAACGAAGGGGGTGTCGGCGTGGCTGGCGGACAACGGCACATCGCTGTGGGCCGTCTCCACGGGACGACGCGGGCGCTGGAGCCTTGCGTCCTCGGGCTATCGTGTCTTCCTGTCGCACGCGGGGCAGTTGACGGCTATGCCGGTGCCCTGAGAGCGGTGGCCGGTGAGTCACCGCCGTGGGACGGACGCGCAGGGGGTGGGGCCCGGGCGCGTGATTGACGAGAGCCGAGGGGGCGGGGCGTGACGAACGATGGCGAGAGCCTGGTCGACGGCGGGCTGGAGGCACTGGCCGGCTATCGCCTGTCGGGTACCGGGCCGGGTGAGGCTCCACGGGGAATGCGGTGCCACTGGGCGTGGCATGTGTCGACCGGGGCGACGGTGGCCCTGACGGTGGTGAGCCCCGGCTCCGTCGTCGAGGAGGCACACCGGCGTTGGGTCCGGCACGAGGCGCGCGTGGCCCGTGGGCTCGGGCCCCCGGCGCGGCGCGCTCTCGTGGCGGAGGCTCCCGACGGCGCGCTGCCGTGGCTGGTGACGGCGTGCGCGATCGGTCCCTCGCTGGAGCGGGTGATCGCTGGCCACGGATCGCTGCCGCCCGCGGGTGTCCGCGACCTCGGGGTGGCGCTGGCGCGGGCGTTGCGCCCTCTCCATGAGGCGGGAGTCGCCCACGGCGCGTTGCGCGCCTCGACCGTGGAGCTGACCGCTGAGGGGCCTCACCCGCACCCGGGGCGCGGTCCGCTGCGTCCGGACGGATGCGGCCCCGGGCCGGTGGACGATGTCGCGGACCTCGCGGCCCTCCTTGTTGAATCGGCTGGTGGTGTGGAGGCCCTTCCGGCTGGTCTCGGCGCTTTTCTGACGGCCTGTGGTGACACCGCGCTCGGCGGCGAGCGTCCGGGGCTGGGGGAGCTGACGGACCGGCTCGTCGCCGCTCTGCCGGGGACGTTCGGCTGGCCGGAGCTCCTCACCCCGGGCGGCGCGCCCGCGCCGCCCGGGGTGAGGA
>NZ_BHZI01000246.1 GCF_004305975.1 Streptomyces otsuchiensis | reverse complement strand
GCGCTGAGCAGCTCGGCCGGGTCGGTGCCGGCGGGCGCCAGCACCAGATAGCCCACCAGGGGCGGACGTTCCTCCCCGTCGTCGGCGGCCACCGGGCGGGCGTCGCCGGACAGCGGGACGATCTGCGGGGTGAACGGCAGGACGTCGGCGAGGGCGGAGGGGTTCTGCATGATCGGCTCCTTGGATCCTCAGGGATGCGAGGGACGGGCCGGGACGTGCCACGGGTGATGGCCACGTCCCGGCGGCGCGGGCGAGGCCGCGAGCGGGTCAGGCCGGCACGGTGGTCCGGACGGGCAGCGCGTCGACGAAGTCGTCGACGACATCGGCGAGGTGGGCCCGACACTCGGGCCGCACCCTCGCGCCACCGCGCGGCAGCCGCTCGACGTCACGGTCCAGCAGGAAGCAGCCGGCCACCACATGCCGGGCTCCGAGCGCGGCCAGCACCGGGCGCAGCGCGTAGTCGATGGCGAGCAGGTGGGCCACGGTCGCGCTGGTGACCAGCGGGAGCACCGTCTTGCCGGCCAGCGCGGAGCGGGGCAGCAGGTCGAGGAAGGTCTTCAGCAGTCCGGAGTAGGACGCCTGCCGCACCGGAGTGGCCACGATGACGCCGTCGGCGAGCGCGACGGCGTCGATGGCGGCGCTGATCTCGGGAGCCTCGACCCGGCCGCGCAGCAGTTCCTCCGCGGGCAGGTCACGGACCGCGAGGTGCGCGGCGTCGAAGCCGTTCGCGGAGAGGCGGTCGATGGCGTGCTCGACCAGGAGCGCGGTGTGCGACCGGTCGGAGACGTGTCCGGAGACGGCGAGGATCTGCGTCATGGGTGACTCCAGGGCAGGGGTGAACACGGCGCTTCTGTCAGGGGTTTCCGCGAGGGTGCGCCGGGCCGGTCCGCCGCGTGGCACCCGCCCGGCTCCGGCGGGCGTGGGACGCGACGCCCGCCGCCGCGCTGGGCACGACGACGGGAGAGCGCCGGGCGCTCGCGGCCCGGAGTCAGGTTGTCCGGAAGGGGGTGCCGCCGCCGGTGGTGGCGCGGGTCACGTCACACGTGGTGCGCGCGCCGGCGGTGGTGAGGGGAGAGTGCGGCTGACCGTGGCTCAGCGGCCGGCGGCACAGAGCGCGCTGGCCTGGCGGCGGAGGTCGACGTGCAGACGCACGACGAGATGGGCAGCCTTGTTCACTCGTTGAGCATCGCAGTGGCACCGTCCGGCGTCAAGAACGTCCCCCGGCGGTCTCGCATACCGGATGCCCGGGGAGGAACAGCCCGCCGCGGGACCGCCGTTCGAGCCCGGACGGGGGTATGTGTCCGGTCCACCCGGACGGGGAGCACGCCGCGGCTGCGGTGGGGGGTGCCGAGGGGTTAGCCTGCCATCGTGCCGGAGGAGTCGTCAGTCGAACGATCGGGATCATGGCCGCCGCGCGGTATCGCCGTGTCGGTTCTGATCAGCATGGGTGCCTGGATGTTCTTCGGCAGTCCGGGGAGCGACTCCTCGACGCCGTCGCCGCAGACCCTCTCGGGCTGGCGCCTGACGCCCGGCCAGCAGGAGGAGGAGCCGCGCTGCGGGTACGAGGGCGGCTGGGCGGTCCTGGACTTCGTCGGGGAGACCACCGACCGGGTGGGCGAGGATCTCTTCGTGCAGCCCGGCGACCGCTGGGAGTTCGAGGACGGCTGGGAGGCGGCCAACCTCCAGCTGGCGCTGGCGGGCGAACCGGTGCCCGGCTCACCGCAGGAGAACATGGACGCCTTCGACCTCGCGGAGCGGCTGCAGAGCGCCCCCGCCGACTGGCGCCACGGCGGACGCACGGCCTGTGTCGTCGCGGGCCGCACCTGGCAGGGCCCACCGGAGTGACCCCCACACCCACGGTCGTCGCCTCCGGCTGACGCCAGCCTCACGGAGGCATGCGCACGGCCCGGTGGCGACGAGCAAAGCTGCGACACCGACTTGAGGAGAGCCGGTGCACGGCTGCCACCTCTTTGTGGGGCGATGAAGACCGTCGGCCTCCAGTGCCGCACCCGCCAACGTTCGCCCCGTTGTGGCGTGTCACCCGTTTGCCGCGCCCGGCGGTATCGGACCGCCGGACTTGATCAAGTGGCTGAACGGGTGCGGGTCCGGGAGTTCGATGCCGGCGAGGGCAAACGCCCGCTGCGGATGATCCGTAGAGGCTCGGGGTCGGTGGTGACCTGGCGACGAGCAGGGCAGCCGGCGGAAGACCTTCACCCTCCCTGAGCGTCGGGAGACCAAGAAGACCGCCAAGTCCGAGCCGGTCGAGCACGGCCTGCCGTTCTCGACCTGGAGCCTGGCCGGGCCGGCCGGCTTCCTGGTTGCCTCGGGGGTGGTCGACGCCATCAGCCACGAGGGCCTGGGCATCCTGCTCCGCCGCTGCATCACCTGGCAGAACAAGCACGCCGCCAATCAGCGCCTACACCAGATCACCAACAGGGCGAACGCTGCCTGACGCGGCACCTGGAGGCCCCAGCCGCGCACGGATCGATTGACTTTCGATAGATATCTATCGATAATCAATGCATGAATCAGCTCTTCATCGGCGCGCTCCGCCTCGGAATCGCAGCAGCAATCCTGATCGGTCTCTTCGGCCAGATCGTGGTCATCCCGACGACCGCCGCCCACGAGGTCGACCGCTTCCCGCCCTATGAGCCGTTCGCCGTGCCGTACGCAGCCGTGGCCGTCATCGGGGTCGCCTGCATCCAAGTCGCGCTCGTCGCCACGTGGATGCTGCTCGACATGGTCAGCCGGGACGCGATCTTCACACTGCGAGCCTTCCGGTGGGTCGACGTCATCATCGGGTCCTCGCTCGTGGCGACCCTGCTGGCGCTCGGGGTCACCGGGCATCTGGCCGTGGGCGACATCCCCTCGCCCGACGACAACACCATGCAGGCCATCGGCGAGCTGGGCGCGGCGGCCGTGTGCGTCGGCGTGGGCGCGGCGTTCACGATGCTCGTCGTCGTCATGAAGGGTCTGCTGCGCAAGGCGACGGATCTGCAGACCGAGATCGCCGAGGTCGTCTGATGGCGATCATCATCGACCTCGACGTCCAGCTCGCCAAACGCAACCTGTCGGTCGGCGAGTTCGCCGCAGCCGTCGGTATCACGCCCGCGAACATCGCTGTGTTGAAGAACGGCCGCGCCAAAGCCGTGCGGTTCACGACACTCGACGCGATCTGCCGCACACTCGGCTGCCAGCCCGGCGACGTGCTGCGCTGGGTGCCCGACAGCGAGACGCCCGAGCAATGACCGAGGGTTCGCCACAGACTTCGAACGCCGGGTGAGTTTTTTTGTCCGGGCCGTCGCGTCGCGTCACAGCGTTCGCAGCACCGCCGCCTCCCGTTCCGGGGCGAGGCCGACCCGCGGCCGGTCCGGGCGCTGGGGCGCGGCGCCCACCTGCCGCAGCCACTCCCAGGTGTCGGCGACGGTCTCCTCAACCGGCCGGCACCGCAGCCCGGCCGCAAGGGCCTTGGCCACGTCCGCGCCGTGCATCATCGTGTGCAGGTCGCCCGGCGGCAGCCACACCGGCAGCTCCGACCACGGTTCCACCCCGGCCGCCTCGATGACCTCCGGGTCCGCCCAGCGCAGCCGGGCGCCGCCGCCGGTGGCCCGCACGCAGGCCCGCAGCAGCGACTCCATGGTGGCGTGACCGGGTTCGGCCACCACGTCGTAGGCGCCTCCGAGTCCACGCCGCGCGGCGTCCAGCAGCCAGGCGGCCAGATCGCGCGCGTCGATGTACTGGAGGGGGAGGTCCGGTGGCCCGGGCGCCAGGACGTCGCCTCCGCGCCGGGTGCGCTCCAGCCACCACGGCAGCCTGCCGATGTCCTCGTGCGGGCCGAGGATGAGGCCGGCGCGGGCCAGCAGTCCCCGGTCGCCGAACGCCCGCTCCACCGCGATCTCCGCGCCGCGCTTGTCCCGGGGGTAGGTGGTCGCCAGGTCGTCGGGGCCGGCCTCGACCACTGGCGACCGCTCGGCCCGGCCCACCGCGCCTTCGGGGCGCGGGAAGGCGTACACGGAGCGCGAGGAGACGTAGGCGAAGTGGCCCACCCGGTCGGCCAGCAGTCGGGTCGCGTCGCGCACGGCGGTGGGTGCGGCCGACCAGGTGTCCACCGCCAGGTCCCACTCCCCGCCGGCCAGCGCGGTGAGGCCGTCCGGGGAGGTGCGGTCGCCCCGCAGGGAGCGGACCCCGGGGGTGTCCGCGTGGCGGCCGCGGTGCAGCGCCGTGACCTCCCAGCCCAGGGCCAGTGCCTCGGCGACCACGGCGCGTCCGACGAAGCCCGTCCCGCCCAGCATCAGTAGTCTCATGGGGCCAATCTGCCCGCCGCGGCGGCCGGAGTGCGCCCGTCATGCTGTCGGCTGAATCGCCGTCGGCGTAACCGCGTCCCGTGCGCCCGCGCACGGGTGCGGTGGGTGGCGGGTCGACGGCTGGTATACCGGCGTTGAGCCGTGCCCCGAGGCATCGATAGCCTCCTTCGATGACCGAGCACCTGAGCACCCCCGGCGGCCTCACGCTGCGGCCCTGGCGGGCGGACGACGCTCCCGGCGTCCGGACCGCGTTCTCCACGGAGCAGATGGAGCGCCAGACGGCACGGCCGGTCACCGACCTCACCGCCTCCCGGCGCTGGCTGGCCGAGCGGACGGAGGAGTGGGCGTCGGGCCGCACCTACTCCTGGGCCGTCACCGGGCGGGAGGGGCTGCTCGGCTGCGTCCAGGTGGGGTCGGTCGACCACAACCACGGCTGCGGCTGGGTGTCGTACTGGACCGTGGAGGCGGCGCGCGGACGCGGTGTCGCCACCGAGGGCGTGACGGCGCTCGCCGGATGGGCCTTCGGACCGCTGGGGCTGTACCGGCTGGAACTTGGCCACCGGGTGAACAACCCGGCCTCGTGCCGGGTGGCGCGACGGGCCGGCTTCGCCGTCGAGGGACTACAGCGCGGCAAGCTGCGCTACGGCGAGGAGCGGCACGACGTGGAGTTGCATGCCCGCCTGGCGACCGACCCGCCTCCCGGCTGAGCCGTGCCCGGCCGTACCCGGCCGTGCTCAGGCGGCCTCTGCCTCCGCCTCGGCCTCGTCCGCCAGCTCCCGCAGCCGCACCACGGTGCGCCAGTTACGGGCGGTCGCGGTGCCACCCGGCCACGGCTTGGCCATCAGCCGTCCCAGCGCGCTGCGGCCCAGCCCGTCGGGGACGCGCACGAAGATCTCGTGTTCTCCGAGGCGGAAGGCGTCGGGAGCGAACCGGTCGGGGTCCGAGGCCGCGATCGGATGGTCCGCGGGCGGCCCGCCCAGGAACAGCACATGCAGGGTGGTGGGCTCGATCCGCTCCGTGGGGAACGGGCAACGGCCGACGGCCTCGCGCCACTCCCGGGCCGTCAGCACCAGGCAGTCGACGGAGAACCCGAACCGGTCGGCGAGCGCGGCCTCCAGTTCGGCGGTGACCCGTTCCGTCGGTGCCTCCGGCCCCGTGAACACGGCGTTCCCGCTCTGCAGCAGGGTTCGCACCCGGCCGTAGCCACGGTCCGCCAGCAGCTGCCTCAGCCCCGCCATGGGGACCTTCCGTGCCCCGCCGACGTTGATGCCGCGCAGCAGCGCCACATAGGCCGTCGTCGCGGCCTTCGTCCCGCTGCTCGTCCCGCCGCTCGTCCCGTCCGTCATGGCGGCAGCGTACGCGCGGCGCGGGGCACCATGGCGACGGATGGAGGTGTGGCGGCACGGCGGCTCGTCCCGCCGGACGGCCCGGTCCCGGACACGCCGACGCGGCCGGACGCCGGGGCGTCACGGCCGCGTGGGAGCCGCCGTACGAACGGCGGGCGGGGTACGGCGGGGCGACTACACGGTGCCGGCCTCCTCCTGGGCGCGGGCGGTGGCGTTCTCCTCCGAGACGCGCGGCGCCACCGGCGAGCCGTCCTCGTCGCGCGACCCACCCGTGGCGGACTCCCCGGCGTGCGGCACGGCCGCGCCCTGCTGCTCCACGGCGGCGCGGCGGCGCTCCTGCGCGTCGAAGTCCTTTATGGTCCGCGCGAAGTCGCGGGTGGAGAGCTGGAGCTTGTAGATGATGGCCAGTTCGAAGACCAGCAGCAGGGCGCCGGCCACCACGGTGACGGGGATGATCGCGTTGAACAGCGGCGCGACGATGAAGACCGCCATCTGGAACTCGATACCGCTGACCAGGTGGGTGCGGATGCGGTGGCGCAGCAGGAAGGAGCGGGCCCGCAGGTACCAGGGGAAGCGGCTGCGGAACTCCCGGTGCAGGTCGACCACCGACTTGCCCCGGGCGCCGGGGCCGCCGGAGCGGGGGCCGGGCACCGCGCTCTGCTGCGGCGCGGCCGTGCTCTCCTGCTCGGCAGGGACGACCGGCACCTCACCGGTACGGGCGCCGCGGCGCTGCGCGTCGTCGAGTTCGGTGTCCGCCTCGGGGTTCTCGCGGAGCAGGTCCTCCATGAAGGCGAGCTCTATGGCGTTGTCCGCCGCGGCCGCGCGCTCCGCCCGTGCCTTGATCTGCTTCCGCATCTCGTGGCGGACCTTGAAGATCTGGAGCGCGTCGATGTACCGGAGCATGTCCAGGAACACCACGGCCAGCGCCAGCCAGATGTAGACGACGTCACCGGTGCGTGAGTACTGACCGCCCATCAGGGCGACGGCGCAGGCCAGCACCCGGATCCGGTCGAAGACGTAGTCGAGCCAGGCGCCGAACACCGAGCCGGTGCCGGTCAGCCGGGCCAGCTTGCCGTCCATGCAGTCCAGGACGAAGCTCAGGTGGTACAGCAGCGCACCGGCCACGAGCCAGAGCCAGCTGCCCGTGGCGAAGCAGGCGGCGGCTCCGAGGCCGAGGAAGAGCGCCATCCAGGTGATCTGGTTGGGGGTGAGTCTCGTCCAGACCGCGGTCCAGCGGACCAGCGGGGTGGCGACGGGATCCACGAGCAGGACGGTCCACCACGCGTCACGCTTCTTCTGCGTGATCTGGCGTACGGACGTCATAGGGGGGATGTCTTGGCGCATCGTCTGCTTCCGGGCGGCGGGCGGGCCCGGCTGACGCTATGAGGCGACCGGGTCAAATGGCAAGCCCGGTAACGGAGCCATCCCGAACCGTCCACCCTCCCGACCTGCGGCACCGCGTCCGCCCCGGTGACACGGGCTGTCAGGAGACCGGACGGGAACCGTCCCAAAGAGCCTCGAAGTCCTCCAGATAGGCGTCGTACAGGCCCGGTTCGGCCTCCTCGCGGTGCGTCGCGGAGCCGCTCACCACACCGCGCGCGGCCCGCCGCAGCACCAGCGCGGGCGACTCCATCCCTCGGCTGCGCCCCAGGTACGACTGCACCACGGCGACCCCGTCCGGACCGTCGGAATCCACGAAATAAGCACTGAACCGGGGGATCTCGTCGAACACATGAATCCCGAATGCCTTCGCATCACGCACTCGACTGCGTACTCTGCGTACATGAAGGATGCTGGTCTCCACCGCCCGGCTCAGTTCGCCGCGTCGCAGGCCCAGCTCGCGCTCCCGGCGGCGCATCGTGCCGCTGGCGGGGTTGAGGAACAGCAGCCGGATGCGGCACCCGGAGTCGGCCAGCCGCTGCAGCCGCCGCCCGGGGTAGTTCTGCACCAGCAGCCCGAGTGCCGTACCCACCGCGTCCAGCCTGCGGGCACCCGCGAACAGCTCCTCGGGCGGCAGCCGGCGCTGGAGCCGCGCCCGGTCCGCGTGGACCGCCGCGACATCGGTGAACCGGTCCCCGACCAGCTGCTCCACCGCGTCCGCGGGCAGCCGGTCCGCCGGGCGTTCCGGGTCACCGGCCGCCAGCATCCGCAGCAGACGCACACAGCCTCGCTCGGCCTGGTCCAGCACGATGCCGCTCAGCCCGCGGTTGCGGGCGACCGCGCTGCGCGCCGACTCCAGTTCGTCCAGGGTCAGTTCCAGCTCACGGCGGCTCTCCAGGTACGGGGAGAAGCACGGCCAGTGCGAGACGATCAGCTCGCGCAGCTGCGGGAGGGTGAGGAAGGCCAGCACGGTGTCGTCGGCGGGGTCGAGCACATGCCCCTTGCGGCGGCTCACCTCCCGCAGCGCGGCGGCGCGCTGCACCCACTCCTGGCCGGTGGGCCCCGCCGCCGCCACCTCCCACTCCTCGCCGTGCACCGGCTCGTACACCGGGCGGAGCACGGCCCCGACCACGGCCCGCAGCCGCTGTTCGACGAGGTTGAGCCAGACATAGGCGCGCCCGGCCCGCTCGACCCGCACCCGGACCTCGGCCCAGTCCTGCGGCGTCCAGCTCAGGTCGGCGCCGATCTCCACCGGGCGTGGCAGGGGTATGGCGGTGGCCGACACCACGCCGGCCGTGTCCGTCCCGCTCCCCGACGGAAGCTCACGCCCCGAAGAGCCCACCCTCCCGCACCGCCTTCGTCCGCCGCCGATGGATCAAGGAAGCCTACTGCGGGCGCGGCACGGGCCGCAGCCCGTGCGACGGGACCGCCGCGCTGAGCGCCACGGCCCGGCGTCCCGCTCACGCGGCGGCGCGCGTCCGGCCCCGTCCCCGCCGCCCGGTCCGCACCGGGCGCGACCAGTGTCGTCGTCCCCCGTGGCCGGTACACGGGAACGAGCCACCGGCCGGCGCCCCCCACCGGACCGGCTCCGACCGACCCGACCCGAAAGACGGCTCGCCGATGAC
>NZ_BHZI01000245.1 GCF_004305975.1 Streptomyces otsuchiensis | reverse complement strand
TCGGGCGTCCGGTCGAGCGGACCTCGCGGATCGCGCGCTCACGGAGTTCATCGGGGTACTTACGTGGTGCTGGCACAGCTCGTGGTTCTCCTTACGCCTGGAAGCGTAACCCAGGCTTCAGGGACTCCACGAAGATCAGTGCAGCTCAGGCCCAGACGGAGGAACTGGCGGAAGCTGCCGAGCGTTTGATCCGCTCCCGGGGACCGGCCGCATTTTTGGCGGCCCGCGAGCAGGAATCGATCACTCCCCGGCACGTTCCCCGCCTCGACATCAGCGGGCCCCTCACCGCAGTGGTGTGTGCCACCGAATTCCCGCCCCGGATCCGCCAGACGGACGAAGGCGTCGTGGTCGAGGCCGCCGGGAAGCGGCTCACCTTCAACGCCAAGGCGCTGCCACTTCTTCGCCCGCTACTCAGCGGCCACCCCGTCCACCTGAACCAGGAAGATGCCGACCCCGTCCTGACCCGCGTTGCTGACGTTCTGACACAGGAGGGCTTGTGCGTGCCGCTGACCCCGGAATTGTCCTCGGGCTACACCGGTCTCGTCACGATCGCGGCCCTCTGAAGGCTGCCCTTGACCTCGGCATCAGCCGACTCGACACCGCCTTCAACTACCTCGGCTTCACTTCGCACACCACGCTCGCCGAACAGGCCGGCGACCTGCTCCGGCACTTCACCATCTCCACCAAGGTCGGGTTCTTCCCCGACCGCCCCGGCGGCCACCACACCCTGAACCCCGCACGTCTCCGAGCGGCCGTGGAACAGACCGTCCGGGACCTTCGCCGGCCCCCCGACCTTGTCTTCCTCCACAACCCCGAACGCAGCACGGACGGGGAACCTCTGGCTGACGCGTGCGCCGCCCTGGACGACGCCGTACGCGCCGGACTCGCACGTGCGTGGGGTGTCTCAACCTGGGACCCCCGGCCACTCCTTCCGCAGCTCGACACCACAACCCCGCGCCCGGCCGTGCTGATGATCCGCTCCGGCCTGCTCGTGCCGGGTCCGGTACTCGACGCCGCCGAGCAACTCGTTCACAGATGGAAGCCGGCCGACGTGTGGGGCATGAGCCCGTTCAACGGCTCACCTCACGACCCGGTGTGGGAGGCGGCTCGACCACAGGTCTTCCTGACCAACCCGCCGGAAGGATGCACGCCCCTGCAGGCGGCGTTCCGTGCGGCCTACGCGCTTCCGGAGGTGAGCACCATCGCCGTGGGCTCCGATAACGAAACCCACCTCCGCGAGCTGCTGGGCACCCTTTCGTGGGGCGTCGACTACGGCGTGGTGGACCGCTACCGGCGACTCCTGCGAGCACGCTCACCTCAGTGATCGACCAGCTCACCGACGATCCGGGCTGCGGCCCGCTGTGCCGGCCGCAGCTTCGGATCAGCGGGATCAGCGTAATCACCGACGATCTTGCCAAGGCAGAACATCGCCATGAGTAGCCCGTCCCTGCTCTCCAGATCCCGGCGCCGCTCCGCCCACACCCGCTCGGCCAGGTCGGGCACCGCCAAAGAATTCACCCACAGTGAGGCCGCGTCCAGGCCCAGCGGGGCCATCCCCCAGTCCTCCCAGTCGAACAAGCAGAAACGGGGAGCTGTCACGTTCGCCCAGTTCAGATCCGCATGAGCGGGCACCCACATCGAAATCGTGGTGTCGAACGTTGATGAGAACGTTCGGCGGATCGCCTCCGACACCCCAACTTGCGTCATAGTCACCGTATCCGGCGTCGCGACACGGCTCGTACTCTGCACAGCAAGCGCATCCAACGACGCGGACAACTGCTTCCACCACTCCTCCGGCAGGTCGGGGCGGACCGTCAGGGTGCCGGACTGAACCGGGGCATCGGGTAGCAGAGACGTCTCGTCCGCACGCCACACCACCTCGTCACCCTCACGCCAAGACACCCCGGCAAACCACTCCGGCATCGAGATTCCGGTCAACGCCGCAGCCGTTTCAGCGCCGTTCCATCCCTGAGTACCCACCCGAGAGACCGGCCGCCGCTCAATCCGCACCCACGTCCCGCGCTCTGTCGCGGCGCCCACAGAGCGACGCTTCCGAACCAGGGACGCACGGTCGAGGCTCACCTGGAGATACCGTTCAACCCGGCAGAGCAAGTCATCAACTGGAAGCAGCCGCAGATCGACTGTCCGTGCTGGTGTCATGGGCGTCGGACTCCTTCGGACGGATACCTGCACAATAGGTTGCTCCACGGTCACCCGGAATCAGGACCAGTCCGGCCCCTTCTGCCCTCCCGACCGCAGAAAGTGCTCTTCGGACGGCCCGCCCACCCCATCACGAAGTGGGCTTGATCCGCTTTGACGGACATGCGAGATCAGGGGTTCATCCCCGGGAGGATGTCCATCATGGAGAGCATGGGGAAGAAGAGGCCTCGACCTCGCCGTTCGTTCACGCCGGAGTTCAAGGCCGGGATCGTCGAGCTGTGCCGAGGGGGCGACCGCTCGGTCGGTCAGGTCGCCAAGGACTTCGATCTGACCGAGACTGCGGTACGGGACTGGGTGAAGCAGGCCGAGGTCGACGCGGGCAGCGAACGTGAGGGGCTGGCCGCGCTGCGGCGGGAGAACCGACAAGCATCTTCTTCTCGTCCCGCATCTTGTAGCCGGTGTTCAGGCAGTCGACGACATTGCGGCCGAGCCGGTCCACCGCTGCCGCGACCAAGCCGTCGTACGGTCCCTTCTCATCCCGGAGCCACGGGCCCAGACTGGGACGGGTCATGGGATCGGTGGCGCCGGAGACCTCCCAGTCGTCCGCCCAGCCGATGATGTGGGCCCCGACGAACGCGGCGGCAGCGAGCACGTTCTCTTGCTGGCGCTCGGGTGAAGACGTCGCCAGCTTCACGCGCGACAGTCGCCGCACTCCGAGCAGGCACTTGCCGCATCCGTCGTAGGGTCGTTCGATCGTGTTGAGGTCCGTACCGCGAATTTTTCTCTCCGTTAGAGCGCGCATCGTACGGAGAATCGGCGGCCACGCCCCCGCTGAACGATCTTGGTCAGCTGAGGAAGCTCAGCCGCACCTGACGGTCCGGGTTGTCGACGTTGGTGTCGACGAGGCAGACGGACTGCCAGGTGCCCAGTTGCAGGCTGCCGCCGATGACGGGAAGGGTCGCGTGCGGGGCCACCAGGGCGGGCAGGACATGGTCGCGGCCGTGGCCAGGGGTGCCGTGGCGGTGGCGCCAGCGGTCGTCGGGCGGCAGCAGGTCGCGCAGGGCGGCCAGCAGGTCCTCGTCGCTGCCGGCGCCGGTCTCCAGGACGGCGACTCCGGCGGTGGCGTGGGGGACGAAGACGTTCAGCAGGCCGTCGGAGCCGTCCGCGGCGCCTGCCAGGAACTCCTCGCACCGGTCGGTGAGGTCCATCACCACCTCGCGGCGGCCGGTGGTGAGGTGCAGCACGGTGGTGCGGAAGGTGTCGCTCATCCCTCCACGCTAGTACGTGTCCTCCTCCGCGCCATCGCGACATCGCGCCACCGCCAGTCGGGCGGTCAGACCGCCGACCAGCCGTCGTCCACCGGGAGCACGGCTCCGTTGACGAAGGATGCCTCGTCGGAGGCGAGGAAGACGATGGCGGCGGCCTGTTCCTCGGCCTCCCCGAGCCGGCCGGTCGTGGACCGGACCAGGCTCCCGATGACGGCCGGTCCCGTCGCCCCGGGCGCGGTGTCCACCCGGATGCCGGTGCGGGTGGGTCCGGGCGCGACGGCGTTCGCCCGGATGCCCTGGGCGCGGTATGTCACGGCGAGGCTCTTCACCAGCCCGACGACGCCGTGTGGCGGCGGTGTAGGCGGCGCCGGCCGCTCCCCCGCGCAGGCTCGCCTCGGAGGCGGTGAAGACGATCGAGCCGCGCCCGGCGGCGACCATGTGGGGCAGCGCCGCCCGGGTGAGTGCGAACGGCGCGGTCAGGTTGACGCCCAGGACCCGTTCCCACTCCGCGTCATCGGTCTCACCGAGTGCGGACATCCGGTCCATCACCCCGGCGTTGTTCACCAGGACGTCCAGGGCGCCGTACTCCGTGAGCGCCCGAGCCACCACTGCGTCCACCGCCCGCTGGTCGCAGAGGTCACCCGCGACACAGGCCGCCGTGCCCCCGGCCTCCCGTAGGTCGGCCACCGTCCGCTCCGCGCCCTCGGCGTCGATGTCGGTCACCAGGACGCGGGCGCCCAGCGTGCCGAACCGCAGCGCGGTCGCCCGGCCGATTCCCGAGGCCGCCCCCGTCACGACGACGGCGCGTCCTTCCAGTCCCGTGCTCATGAGCTGACCTCGTCCCGGTCGTCGTCGGTGTCCGTGTCGCGCGGCGTGAGCCGCGGCACGTCGTCCCCCGCCGCCCCGCCTCGTCCCGCCGCCCCGCCTGGTTCCTCCGCCGGGGCGAAGTCGCCCAGGACCTCGTCCATCCCGCCGCCGGCGCGCCAGTCGCGGAGCAGCGCATGGAAGGCCACGGGGCCGTCTCCGAAGGACTCGCTGCGCGCCCGGGGGCTGCCCTCGTTGTTGTAGTAGCCCGGGGTGCACTCGGCCTGGAAGGCGTACAGGTCGGGGGCGTTGGCCCGGATCACGGCCACCCACGCGTCCTGCGCCTCGGGGGTCGGCTCGATCCGGCGGGCCCCGCGCCTGCGGGCCGCGGCGATCACCTCGGCGACGTGGGTGGCCTGTTCGTCCAGCACATGGGTGTAGTTCACGGCGGCGGCGTTCTGCAGCGGCCCGAGCTGGAAGAGGTTGGGGAATCCGTTGCTGTAGAAGCCGTGGAGTGTGCGCGGCCCCTGCCGCCACGCCTCGGTGAGGGTGACCCCGTTGCTGCCTCGCACGGGGAGCCGCCCGGAGAGGATGCCCGAGACGCCGACCTCGAAGCCGGTGGCGAAGATGACGCAGTCGACCTGGTACTCGGTCCCGCCGACGACGACCGCGCCCTCGGTCATCCGCTCGACGCCGTGGGTGTCGGCGGTGTCGACCAGCGTGACGTTGGGCCGGTTGAAGGTCTGCAGGTAGTTGTCGCTGAACGTGGGCCGCTTGCACATGTAGCGGTACCAGGGCTTGAGCGCCTCGGCGGTGCCGGGATCGGTGACGATCGCGTCGACCCGCGCGCGGATGGCGTTCATCTTCTGGAAGTCGGCCAGCTCGTAGGCGCGTTCGCGCTGCGCGTCCGGCAGCTCGCGGTAGCTGTCGCTGGGGACGAGCTTCTGCTGGAGCCGGGCACTGCTGGTCCAGCCGTCGTCGACGAGGTCCTCGTGCTGCCTGCCGCCCGTGACCAGGCTGAGGAAGTTGTCCCGGCGGCCGCGCTGCCAGCCCGGTGTCAGGGATGCGGCCCATTCCCGGTCGGTCGGGCGGTTGCCTCGGCCGTCGACCGAGGAGGGTGTGCGCTGGAAGACGTACAGCCGCTCGGCGGCGGCGCCCAGATGCGGCACGCACTGGACGGCGGTCGCGCCGGTACCGATCACCGCCACCCGCTTGTCGGCGAGGCGGTGCAGATTTCCGTCGGCGTCGCCGCCGGTGTAGTCGTAGTCCCAGCGGCTGGTGTGGAAGGTGTGTCCCCTGAAGGTCTCGATGCCGGGGATGCCGGGGAGTTTCGCCTCGCTGAGAACGCCGCTGGCCGTCACCACGTAGCGGGACCGGACGCGGTCGCCTCGGTCGGTCGTCACCAGCCACTCGGACTCGCGCTCGTCCCAGGCCAGTTCGGTCACGCCGGTGCGGAAGCAGGCGTCCCGGTAGAGGTCGAAGGCCCGGCCGATCGCCATGGCGTGCTGCCGGATCTCCTCCCCCGGCGCGTACTTCCACCGCGGTACGTGGCCGACCTCTTCCAGCAGCGGCAGGTAGATGTAGGACTCGATGTCGCAGTGGATGCCGGGATAGCGGTTCCAGTACCAGGTGCCGCCGAAGTCGGTGCCGCGCTCGATCACCCGGATCGACTCGAGGCCGGCCTGCCGCAGCCGGGCACCAGCGAGCAGGCCGCCGAAGCCGCCGCCCACGATCACGACGTCGACCCGGTCCTGGAGCGGCTCGCGCGCGGCGCTCTCGTCCCCGGCGTACGGGTCGTCCGCGTAGTAGCCGAACTCGCCGGTGGCGCCCCGGTACTGGCGGCTGCCGTCGGGGCGGATACGACGGTCCCGCTCCGCGCGGTAACGGGCGCGCAGCGCGTCGGGGTCGAAGCCGAGGACGGCGACGTCGGGGAGGTCCGTACCGGTCGCGCGTGCCGTGCCGGTCGCGCGTGCGGTGCCGGCCGTGGTGTGGGGGTCGGACATCGGCGTGCTGCTTCCTCTCGGCGGGCGCGGCCGGGGCGTGGGGCGTGTCCGGTCGCGGCGTGGGGTGTCCGGTCGGCGGAGTGCGCGCGTGCGGAACGGGACGGGACGGCTCGGATGACGGCGCCGGGGCCCGAAGGACCCGACAGGTACCCGTCGGCGGGCAGCGGCCAGGGCCGGGGCGTGGGCGGGCCCCTTGCCAGCTGTAGTCAATCGGACACAGTGCGAGTAAGTCAATCACTTGACTTAAATGCGATGCCCGCCCCTGCCACCACCTCTCCCACAACACCCGTTTCGCAGCGGCGACGGATACGAGAACCGGCCATTTCGCCACCGCGCGGCATGGGGCCGCTCACACCCTTCCGTACCGGCACAGCGCGTGAGCCCGCCCGGCGACCGGGCGGGCTCACCGCCGGACGCTCAGGCCCGTGCCGTCGCCGCCGCGACCGCACGGTCCGTCTCCTCGGTGACCAGGTCCGCGTTGATGTGCGCCCCCGCCGCCGCACCGGCCGCCGCGGAAGCCCCGACCTGGGCGGTGAGGTCGGTGACGTTGCCCGCCACCCACACACCGGGGACGTCCGTCTGCCCGGTTGCGTCCGCCGGGATGAACTCGCCCACCCCAGCCGGGTGTTCCACAGCCCGCAGGCCGACCCCGTCGAGCAGGGCGGCTCGTGCCACCATCCGCGAGGCGACCGCCACCGCCTCCCGGGCCACCACCGCGCCGTCCGCCATCCGCACTCCGGTGAGTCGGTCGCCGTGGACCTCCACGGCGGCGACGGTTCCGTGCACGATCTCGATACCGCGGGCCGACATCCGGCTCGCCTCCTCCTCCGTCGGGCGGGGCCGGTCGTGCGTGAAGTAGACGATGTTCTCGCTCCACTGACGCATCAGGAGCGCCTGGTGCACCGACATCGGCCCGCTGGCCAGGACGCCGATGGACCGGTCCCGCACCTCCCAGCCGTGGCAGTACGGGCAGTGGATCACATCGCGGCCCCAGCGCTCGCGCAGCCCGGGAACGTCCGGCAACTCGTCGACCAGTCCGGTGGTGACCAGCAGCCTGCGGGCGCGCACCGTCCGGCCGTCGGCCAGTTCGACCACGAACCCGTCCTCCGGGCCGCCCGGGCCGCGTACCGCGCTCCGCACCTCGCCGGACACCACGTGCCCGCCGTAGCCGCGCACCTCCGCGCGCCCCCGCTCCAGTAGTTCCCCGGGCGGCATGCCCTCGCGTGCGAGCAGTCCGTGCACGCCGTCGGCGGGCGCGTTGCGCGGCTCACCCGCGTCGATCACCACCACACGGCGGCGGGCCCGCGCGAGCATCAGCGCCCCGTTCAGTCCGGCGGCGCCGCCGCCGGCCACCACCACGTCATAGCTCTCGTCCAGTCGATCGGTCACCGTGACCACCTCCACGACGACCTTGCGCCGCTCCGACCGCCATGGCAAACATCATTGCCGGTGTGGCAACCTGATGGTCATGGACAACGACCTGGACGAGGCACTGACGGCGGTCGGCCCGAGGCTGCGGGCACTGCGCCACCAGCGGGAGGTGACCCTGGCCGAGCTGTCGGCCACGACGGGGATCTCGGTGAGCACCCTGTCCCGGCTGGAGTCGGGCGGCAGGCGCCCCAACCTCGAACTCCTCCTCCCGCTGGCGCGGGCGCACGGCGTGACGCTGGACGAACTGGTGGACGCGCCGGCCACCGGTGACCCGCGGGTCCATCTGCGCCCGGTGAGCCTGCACGGCATGACGATGCTGCCGCTGACCCGGCGGCCGGGCGGCATCCAGGCGTACAAGCTGGTGATCCCGCCCGGGCGGAAGCCGAGGGAGCCTGATCCCCAGACCCATGAGGGGTATGAGTGGCTGTACGTCCTCAACGGGCGGTTGCGGCTGGTCCTCGGCGAGCACGACCTGGTGCTGCCGCCGGGTGAGGCGGCCGAGTTCGACACCCGCGTCCCGCACTGGTTCGGCAGCGCCGACGACCAGCCGGTGGAACTGCTCAGCCTCTTCGGCAAGCAGGGCGAGCGCGCGCACCTGCGCGCCCGCCCCACGCCCCGGAAGGACGACGAGCCGGACACCGAACCGGACTGACGGACCGGCCGTCACCACGGGGCGACGCCCGGCCACCACGCCCCGGGTGGAGGCGGAATCCCAGGGCCGAGGGCTACCGCAGCGGCTCTGAGAAGAGCGGCGCGATCCGCGCCTCCCGGACGACGAGTTGGCCGTGCGCGTCGAGGTCCTTGGCGAGGGAGGCGTCGCGTACGTCGGCCAGGCCGGCCGGGCCGGATCCGACGGCGAGGCTCACCAGGGACAGGAGTGCCGGCACCGCGAGCGCGGCCAGCAGGCCGCCGGTGAGGAGCGCCGGCCGGCGTCCGGCGGGCCCGTTGGGCGGCTCGGGCTTCGGGCGGCGGGCGTGCCGGCCCGCCGCCCGAAGCCCGAGCCGCCCAAC
>NZ_BHZI01000244.1 GCF_004305975.1 Streptomyces otsuchiensis | reverse complement strand
GTCGGGGGTGTCGTCGGCGAGGTGACCCCAGAGGCGGTTCTCGGTCCAGAAGCGGTAGGCGAACTCTTCGAAGGAGTCGGCGCAGGCGTCGAAGTGGTTCCGTAGGTCGGTCAGTTCGGACGGGCAGAGGTCGGCTTCGTCTGCGGACGCGTCGTACAGCAGCGGGGAGACGACGACGGAGGCCGGTTCGCCCGGCCGCAGGTAGAGGTACCAGATGAGGCAGTCCTGCTGGTCGCGCAGGAACTGCACGAAGCGGGCGGACGGATCGAAGGGGCAGGCCAGCGGCCCGGAGATGTCGGTCCAGCAGGCCGTGATGGACACCTCGTCCAGGGCGGCCTGGAAGCCGCTGTGCGTGTAGAAGGTGACGAAGTCGGCGGGCAGTGCCAGGCCGGCTGCCGCCAGCTGGCCGGAGAGCCGTCCGAGGGCCGCGACCTCGGACGGGACGGGCACGCCGCGCGGCCCGATCCAGTCGAAGGTGCCGGTGAAACGCGCCGGGTCCAGTGGCGGTACGGATTCGAGCGGATAGCGCTGGTACGTGGTGGCGCAGGGCCGGTAGAGACCGAGGTCGCTCCCCCACCAGGCCGTCCCGAAGCCGCTGCGGTGCACGGTGTCCGTCGTCGGTGCGCTCATCGGTACCTCCTTGCCGGGCCCTGCGGTGGTCGTACCCGAAGCATCGCACCGGGCACTGACACAACCGCCGACGCCGAGGACCGGCCGCCCCGCACCGCCTACCTTCGGTGGCGTGGACGGGTGACGACCAGTGCCGTGGCGGGTGGCATCGCCGCGCGGACGATCCGGTCGAGTTCGATGCGGACGAGGCCGCCACGGTGCTCGGAGAAGGTGACGGCCATATTCCGTCCGCCGAAGGAGACGAGATCGTGGATGCGGACGTGTTCGGCCGTGAGCCGGACGGTCGTGGCCCGCAACGGTGAAAGTCCCGAGGTCACGGACGCTCCTCCCGCTCCCGCAGCGCGGCGTTGAGGGTGCGGACGTCGTCAGTGGTGAGGTTGCCGACGTGGACGAGGTAGGCGCCTCGCCGGCAACCGTCGCACGGGTCCAGGACGTCGATGTCGTCCAGCCGTACACCGAGGTTCTTGACGTGGTTGAAGAACTCCCGGGCCTCCTCCTCCACTTCCTCCCGGTCGGAGTTGGCGAAGCTGATGTCCTCGTACACGATGCTCTCTCCTGGTCGTCGCTGTACTGGTGGCCGTGATCGTCGGGATCGGGGCCATGCCGGGTGGACCGGTGGATTCACAAGGCCCGCAGCAGGCGCCGTGCGGGGGCGTGGCGGTGCACCCGGCGGGCGGAGAGGGAGTAGAAGACCTCCACGTCCCCGGCGCCGCAGATCCGGTCGGGGCCACGGGTGTTGACGCTGATCGGCCGCCCCTTGGTGAGCGCCGACAGCTGGACCGACTGGTAGTCGGCGTCCTCGACCCATTCGCGGAACGTGCGCCCCGGGCTCCAGCCCGCCGCGTCGGCGGGACGAAGGCAGGCACGCGGGTACGGCCCGCTCCCCGGCTCCGGGTCCAGCGCCTCCGCCAACCGCCGCGCCTGACCGCGCATCCACACCAGCGCCGACGCCGGAGTCGCAGTCCACGCCCCGCCGAGGTGCCACTCGGCCGCCGCGTCCGGACTCCGCACCACCGTCTCGCACCACACACCGTCGCTGGGCGAGACCGACCCGGTCGTCTCGGAGGCGAGCGGCCAGGCCGGTGGAACGGGCGCCCCGCCACTGAGCCGAAGCCGATGCTGGTCAATCTCGACCGCCAACTCTGCTTTTTTTAGGCGTAGTTGAAGCAGCGATGGAAGGGGTTCCTCGTCGGTGAACTCCCCGGAATTCGCCGATGGACGTGCCCATGTGCCGGTATCGGCGGACGGCTCTCCACTGTGGGCCAAGGGGTGACTGGGGGCAGTCGCCGCATCGGCAGCGCCGAACCCCGCACGACCCGGCGAAAGCGGCAGGCCAGAGGCGCTTTCGGCCGTCGGGGAAGCCGTTCTCCCGCATTCCGATCGCACGGCGCGATGTGCGGCAATCACGGGCCCTCCAGTCAGTTAGTACGTTCTTTCGTGAATCGCTTACGCGTGCTCTCCGTGGCACTACGGTTACGAATATGGACGTGGGGGAGAGTCCGCACCAGCCAGCGCGCATGAGCCCCGACGCCCCGGAGAACGATTCGCAACAACCCCAACGGGAGGGTGTCCGATGCCACCACGCCGAGCCATCACGGGACGTTCGCAGGAGCCGCGCGCACGGTTCGCGGAGGAGCTAAGGGCCCTGCGCCGAGAGAGTGGGCTCTCGCTGCGGGAGGTCGGGCAGGCCATCACCTACGACTTCACCCACGTCGCCCGGATGGAGACCGGAGAATCCCTCGGCGGCCCCGAACTCGTCCAGGCCCTCGACACCCTCTACAACACGAACTACCTGATCATCCTGTGGGAGATCGCCCAGAAAGACCCATCCCAGTTCAAGCTCCGCTACCGCCGCTACATGGAGATGGAGAACGAAGCAACGAGCATCCAGATCCACTCACCGTGCGTGATCCCCGGACTTCTGCAGAGCGCGGACTACGCGAACGAACTACTGCGGGCTGGCGGCCTTGTTGGCAATGAACTCGTTCGCCAGGTGGAGGCCAGGATCGGTCGGCAGGAGAAGCTTCGAGTGGGCGGCGCCCCCCAACTGCGGGCGATCATCTCAGAGGCGGTACTCCGATCGCCGCTTCAGGATCGGAGGGAGTGGGCCAACCAGCTACGACAGCTGGCTGGAGCCTCCCAGAGCGAGAACATCGCGGTGCAGGTGGTCCCGCTGACAGTCGGTATCCACGGACTGACGAACACCTACGTCAACCTCATCCGGCTTCCGGAGGGAAGGTCGGTGGCGTGGGTGGAGTCCGGGTACTCCGGTGAACTGGTAGAGGAGACAGCCTGGGTCGAGAAGCTCCAGCTCAGCTACGATCGAGTGCGCGACCACGCCCTGTCGCTGAGCGACTCGCATCAGCTGATTACCAAGCTTCTGGAGGACCTGCCGTGCGATCCCGTATCGACCTGACCGCAGCAGCCTGGCGCAAGTCCACCTACAGCAACCAGGATGGTGGCGACTGCGTCGAGGTCGCAGACGGTTTCCCCGGTGTGGTGCCGGTGCGTGACTCCAAGGTCACCGCCGGAGCGGCACTCAGCCTGCCGACGGCCACGTGGGGAACGTTTGTCACCGCGCTCGTGCACGAGACGCTTGAGCCCTGACACACGCGCCCAACCCGTCTCACCGCGCCCTGCCGGTTCACCACGAACCGGCAGGGCGCTGACGTTCGTCGTCTTGGCAGGCCCCGACGGGCTGGCTAGCGTTGCATCCCCCGTCACAGAGGGAGTTCAGTTGCCTGCGTCGCACTCGGTCCGGCCGTTCGAAAGCACCGACGTTCCCGCGCTGACCGCAGCGCTCCGCGACGCGCATGCGACGGACGGGTATCCGGTGGAAGGCGTCGCCCAGCCGGACGGGTGGATCGGTTCGCCGGGCGTCCGGCGCGCTTGGGTGGCTGAGCTGAACGGTCAAGTGGTGGGGCACGTCGCGCTGATGGACGCGGACGGCGAGGACGCGTCCCGCATCTGGAGGGAACAGCAGGACGACGACCGTGACCGCCTCCTCGCACTGGGCAGGCTGTTCGTGACCCGCGACGCCAGGGGCCGTTCACTGGGCGAGGCGCTGGCACGCACGGCCATGGAAGCAGCCCGAGGGGCGTCGCACCGTCTGGTGCTCGACGTGATGGTGAAGGACCAGGCCGCCATCAGGCTGTACGAACGGCTCGGCTGGCGTCGCATCGGCGAAGCTATCCACCACCACGGCGACGGCCTCACCACCCCGGCCGCCTGCTACACCTGGCCCGCACCACCGTCCGGCCCGTCACGCATCGCGCCGGACAGGACCGTAACGACCGATTCACGGACTGATCCGGTCACGTAGGCGCCCTACCCGCCGATCGCGTTGTAACCGCCCCTCGCAGGGGCGATGAGGACGCCCGCACTCCACCCGGGTGCGGGCCGCCGGTTCCCCGTTGCTACCCCTCGTAGGGGCGATGAGGACCCGCCCTTACCGCTCCCACATGCTGACCTGCCCCGGTTGCTACCCCTCGTAGGGGCGATGAGGACGGGAGTACCCGGAGCACACCCTCGCCGGGTACGCGGGTTGCTACCCCTCGTAGGGGCGATGAGGACCCCATTGTGAAGGTCCAGGTCACGGCGGGTGTGGCTACCCGGGTGTGGGGGTGGTTTTTCAGCGGACCTCCGGTAGTGCGGGAAATCCCGGAGAGTTGCTGAAATCCGAGTCTCCGGCGTGCGCCGGATCGGGCGGTTGGTGCCGGTGGTCATCGTAGTGGGGCGCGGGAGGCCGATGAGGGTCGGAAGGGAATCAGCGGTGTGCGGCGAGCGTGGCGAAGGGCCACCGTCACGAGGGTGGTCCGCTTGCCCTCCTCTCGTTCAACGGGACTTGGCGTCGCTGCCACGCGTCGTCACGGTGTCTCGGGTCTCTCAGATCCTCGCGATCTCCCGGACCGAGGTCAGGAACTGTGCCAGCACGCTGACGTCCCGGCACTTCTGCCACCAGTGCGCGCTGCACACCAGCCACACCGCCTGCTCGTCGAAGGCGAAGCGCAGCCCGTGCGTCTTCGGCCAGTAGAGGCCCTTGCCATCGACTGACGGCAGGCGCCGGTGGTACTCCTCGGCGTCCCAGGAGTCGGTGTAGCGGAGGATGCCGCATTCCTCTGCGTTCACCCACCTCACGCCAGTGGTGGTGACGATCACATAGGCGGGGCCACGCAGGGGGTCCCGTCGCCGCGCGCCGGGGTTGGGGACCGCGTTCTCGGTCTTGGGGTCGCTGCCGAAGGAGGCGAGGATCTGCTCTCCGTCGTCCATCCCGTGCCGTGCCACGTACGTCTCGATCATCGGCCTGTGCAGGTAGGGCGTGACGCGGAAGGAGCCCCCGATCCTGGTCTTCCGGGCCAACGACACGACGCGTTCGGCCAGGGCCTCGTCCGCCGTCCGCTCGGGCCGCGAGCCGGACTCGTAGATGTACATGTTGATCGCCTGGAACACCCGCGCGCCGTCGTGCGCGCTGCCGTGCATGGTCACCTGGCCGGGCGGCAGCTTCACCGCGGCTCGTTCCTGCTCCCGCTCCGGCTCCCACTCCGGGTCGGAGTCTGGGCCGGGCTCCGGTGAGGAGTTCCCGGGGCCGGCGTCACGCGGTCCGCTCATTCGCGGTGGAAGTGCTGGTCACCGGCGGACTGGTAGGCCCTGCCGCGGTCCCGCACGTCGGCCTTCATCGTCACGTTGCGGACGCCGCCGGGCGGCAACTGTGGCTGCCACTGCTGCTCAACCATCCGGCGGAGTTCGTCGGCGAGTTCGGGCTGCTCCGCCAGCAGGCGCCTGAACCTCCGCCGCCACTCGACGGCCATCTCAGCCTCGATTTCGGCGGGGGTGTCCGTGGCCACCAACTCCTGTTGGGCTTCTTCCAGTTCCGCCTCGATGGTCGCCACCCGCTCCGGGTGCACCTTGCGCCACAGGGCGACCGCCCCGGAGCGGACGGCGTTCCAGCCCTCGGTCGCCATCGCCCCGACCAGGGCGGTGCCCGCCGCCACCGCTAACTCCTCCACAAGCAGATCTCCTCACGCTGTGTGGAACTTTTGACGGTGCTATACCCGCGTAACAGCCGGAGTTCACGCTCCGGAACGCAGGGTTCGGCAGCTCACATCGGACGCCGTGGACACGGGCGACGCCAGGGGCCAACTCCGGTCCCGAGGCACCCAACTGGACTGTCGGCCTGGTGATCAGGGACGGGCGCACGGGCAGCGATGCCCGTGAACCGGCGCGCCCGCCGCACGGCTCGCGGGGGCAAGGAAGCCATGGTGCTCCGTACTGGCCCGCCCAACCAGGTCGCAGCGACGGTCGTGAGTCGAACGTGCGGCGGCAGATTCCGTTGCGAAGCGTGACTCCTAGTGGCTAGCGTTACGTCTTGTATCGCAGTGCCACCTGGGGGGGGTTGTCGGTCGTGGGGCGTTCGTCTGACTGGTCGGTGTTGGGGTTGTCGTCGGATCCGACGCCGGGTGATCCGGAGCGGATTAAGCGGTTAGCGGAGCGTCTGGAGACCTTCGCTGATGATGCGGCGGAGGCGTTGTCGACGATCCGGGGGATGGTCGAGTCCGACTCCCTGGCCACCTTCGTCGGACTCACCGCTGACGCGTTCAAGGAGCGGTTCGAGAAGGTCCCGCCGAACCTGACCAAGCTCCATACCTCCTACGACCTCGCCGCCGCGGCGTTGGCGACGTACTGGCCGAAGCTGGAGGACGCCCAGCGCGACGCCGACCGCGCCCTGACCGACGGCGAGTCCGCCGCGACCGAACTCGCCACCGCCCAGTCCGCGCTCGCCACCGCCGTCTCTGAACTGGAGGACGCGGAGGAGGCGGCGGAGGACCCGGACGAGGACGAGGTCCGAGGCGGTGTCCGCGAAGCACTGCGGACCGCGAGCAGCGCGCACGAGGGGGCCGAGGCCGCCGTTGTCTCCGCCGAGTCCGCCCTCACCGCCGCCAAAGCCCTGGCCGGGCAGGCGAAAGAAGCACGCGAGACCGCCGCCGAAATCTGCGCCGCATCGTTGGAAGAAGCCTCGGAAGCGGGGATTCAGAACAAGAAGTGGTGGCAGAAGGCCGTGGACTGGGTGGTGGACAACTGGGACACCATCGTCGCCATCGCCAAGGTCGTCGTCGCCGTCCTCGGTGTCGTCGTCATGATCATCGGCGGGCCGCTGGCCTGGGTGGTACTCGCCGCAGCGTTGATCGTCCTCGCGGACACACTCATCGACTACGCCAACGGGAACGCCTCGCTCTGGGACGTCGGGTTCGCGATGCTGGACTGCATCCCGGGGTTCAAGGGTGTGACGAGTCTGGCGGGGCTGGCTGGTGGGGTGAAGAAGTACGTCACCAACTTCAAGAACCTCCCCGCGATGTACAACAAGGAGGGCATCCGGGGGATCGGGAAGGTGCTGATCGGGGACCCGATCGACATCGCGACCGGTGAGATGACCCTGCGGAACACCGACCTCACCCTTCCCGGCATCCTCCCCCTCACGATCGAGCGCGAGCACCTCTCCGACTACCGTTACGGCCGCTGGTTCGGCCGTTCATGGGCCTCCACCTTCGACCAGCGGCTGGTCCTGGACCAGTTCGGCGCGGACTACTACGCCGATGACGGGATGCGACTGCACTACCCCATCCCAAAACCCGAATACGGCGCACCCGTCCACCCCGTCTCCGGGCCGCGCTGGGGGCTGTCCTGGGACGGCGCCGGCGGCGGCGCCATGACCATCCACCAGCGCGAGAGCGGCCGGACGTTGCACTTCGCCCCGGTCCCCGGCCGGCGCGGTTCGGAGTTGCCGATCGTCGCGATCACGGACCGCAACAACAACCGCATCGACTTCCACTACACGCCCGAGGGCGACCCGTCGGAGTTGGTCCACTCCGGCGGCTACCGGATCGGTGTCGCCGTCTACGACGGCCGCATCACCTCCCTCACCCTCCTCTCCGACCCCGACCAGCCCGTCATCCGCACCTACGACTACGACCGGTCCGGGAACCTCGCGAAGGTGTACAACTCCTCCGGCCTCCCCCTCTGTTTCGAGTACGACGCCCAGCGGCGGATGACCCGCTGGGAAGACCGCAACAACACCTGGTACTCCTACGAGTACGACCCTGCGGGCCGGTGCGTCTTCACCACCGGCACCGGCAGGGCGCTGGAATACCGCTACGACTACGACCCGGCGAACCTGCGGACCACCGCCACCAACTCACTGGGCCATGCGACCACGTACCAGATGAACGACGCCTGGCAGGTCACCGCCGAGACCGACCCCCTCGGCCACACCACCCGCAAGACCTGGGACGAATACAACCGGCCCCTCACCGTCACCGACCCCCTCGGCCGCACCACCCGCTACCAATGGGACGACAACGGCAACCTCACCTGCCTGACCCGCCCCGACGAGCACCAGATCACCGCCGAATACAACGACTACGGCCAGCCCACCCTCATCCGCCAACCCGACGGCACCACCTGGCACCACGCCTACGACAACGCAGGCAACCGCACCACCACCCTGGACCCCGCAGGCAACCGCACCCGGATCGGCTACGACAGCGCCGGAGCCATCGCATCGGTCACCGACGCCCTCGGCCACACCAACCGGATCGAAAGCAACGCCGCCGGCCTCGTCCTCCAGGTCACCGACCCGGTGGGGTCCACCACCACGGCGGAACGTGACGCCTTTGGCCGCGTGATCACCGCCACCGACCCCATGGGCGCGATATCGCGGCTCACCTGGAACACCGAGGGCCAGCTCCTCACACGCACTGACCCCCTCGGCGGCACCCGCACCCACACCTACGACGCCGAAGGCAACCTCCTCACCGCGACCGACGAGAACGGCGGCGTCACCGCCTTCACCTACGGCCCCTTCGACCTCCCCGACTCCCGTACCACCCCCGACGGCGCCACCATCCGCTTCACCCGCGACACCGAACTCAAACTCACCGCCATCACCAACCCCCTCGGCCACACCTGGACCTACACCCACGACCCCGCAGGACACCTGGTCGCCGAAACCGACTACGACGGCCACACCACCACCCACACCCACGACCCCGCCGGCCAAACCACCGC
>NZ_BHZI01000243.1 GCF_004305975.1 Streptomyces otsuchiensis | reverse complement strand
GGTGAGCAGCAGCACGGCGTCGAAGCCGCCGTGCTCCAGCATCCGGCCGCGCCGCCCGCGCCCGAGCGCCGGCCCGCCCGCGACCTGCCCGCGCTCGCCGTGGGCGGCGGCGAACTGCGCTGGTACGCGGGCGACTTCCACGCCCACACGGTGCACAGCGACGGTTCGCTGACGATCGAGGAGCTGGCAGCGCTCGCCGCCTCCCAGGGCCTGGACTTCCTCGCCGTCACCGACCACAACACCACCAGCCACCACCCGCACCTGCCGGGCGTCGGCGCCCGCTACGGCATCGAGCTGGTCCCCGGCCAGGAGGTCACCACGGACCACGGCCACGCCAACGTCTTCGGCGACACCGGCTGGATCGACTTCCGCCGGCCCGCCGACGACTGGCACCGGGCCGCCCGCGCCGGTGGCGGCGTGATGTCGCTCAACCACCCCCTCAGCGGCGACTGCGCCTGGCGGCTGCCGATCGAGGACCGCCCCCGGCACGCCGAGATCTGGCACACCAGCTGGCTGGACCGGCGCTGGGGCGCACCGCTGTCCTGGGCCCGGGCCTGGCGGCCCGACACCATCGCCATCGGCGGCAGCGATTACCACAAGCCGGGCCAGGGCAAGACGCCCGGAACGCCCACCACCTGGATCCTCGCCGAGGACCCGAGCCCGCAGGCGATCGTCGCCGGCCTCGCCGCCGGCCACACCGCCGTCTCGGCCGGCCCCGGCGCCGCCCTGCTGCTGCGGCTGGGCGACGAACTGCTCGCGCTGGACGCGGACGGAACCGTCCTCGTCCGCCCGGACGGGCGACGCCAGGTGGTCCACGGCGACCGCGTGCGCGTCCCCGCCGACGGCGGCCCGCACCGCCTGGAGACCTACGAGAATGAGGTGATCGCACTGTGTCAGTGACCATCCGCGTGGCGAACGCACCCGTGAACTTCGGGATCTACAGTCCCGACCGGGCGCCGTTCACCGCCCCCGAACTGCTCGCCGCCCTCGCAGGCGCCGGCTACGACGGGATCGACTCCGGCCCCATCGGCTACCTGGGCACCGGCGACACCCTCAACGCCCGGCTCGCCGAGACCGGCCTCGGCCTCGCCGGCGGCTGGGTCGACCTGCGGTTCACCGACGAGGACGGCTGGCGCGAGGACCTCGCCAAGCTCGACGAGGCCCTCGACGTCTTCGCCTCCGTGGAGGTCGACGACCCCCGGTTCGCGCCGCGCCCGACCCTCTCCTGCCCCGCCAACCCGGAGCGGTTCGCCCGCCCCGGCCTGGCGCTGGGCACGATCGCCGACTGGGACGGGTTCTCCCGCCGCGTGCAGGAGACCGCCGACCGCTGCCGCGACCGCGGCCTGGAGGCCGTCTACCACCACCACCTGGGCACCGACATCGAGAGCGCCGAGGAGGTCCAGCGGGTGCTGGACACCACCGACATCTCGCTGTGCCTGGACACCGGGCACCTCTACCTCGCCGGCGGCGACCCGTTCGCCGCGCTGCGCGAGTGGGCACCCCGCATCAAGCAGGTGCACGCCAAGGACGGCTCGCTGGCGCTGACCGAGCGCTCCCGCGAGGCCGGCCTGGACTTCGACCAGCTGGTCGCCGAGGGCGGGTTCTCCGTCCTGGGCGCCGGCGACATCGACCCGGGCGCCACCGTCGCCGTCCTCAAGGAGGTCGGCTACACCGGCTGGATCGTCGTCGAGCAGGACGCCCCTGTCACCGGGCGCGAGCCGGCCGACCTGATCGCCGACCAGCGGACCAACCGTGAGGCGCTGCGAAAGGCCGGTGTCTGATGGCCTCGCAGTCGGCGCCGAACCCGGCGGACACGGTCTCGGTCGCGGTCGCCGGGCTCGGCACCATCGCCCAGACCGTGCACCTCCCGCTGCTGGAACGGCTCGGCAGCCGCTACCGGATCACCGCACTGGCCGACCTCTCCCCCGAGCAGCTGCGCCGCACCGGCGAGCGCTACGGCGTCCCGGCCGGGCAGCGGTTCACCGACGTCGGCCGGATGCTGGAGCACGGCGGCTTCGACGCCGTGCTGCTGCTCACCTCCGGCTCGCACGTCCCGGACTCGCTGGAGGCGCTGCGCCGCGGCTACACGGTGCTGGCCGAGAAGCCCCTGGGCTACGCCCACGGGGAGCTGGACACGCTGCTGCCCGCCGACGGCGCCGACGCCCACCTCGCCGGCCGGCTGATGGTCGGCTACATGAAGCAGTACGACCCGGCGGTGCAGCGCCTCGCCCAGCTGCTGGACAAGGCCGGCGGCCCCGCCGCGGTGCACTCGATCGAGATCACCGTGCTGCACCCCTCCGCCGGCGCCCAGCTGGACTTCGCCCGACTGCCGCCCCCGGCAGGGGACATCGAGCCCGCCACGCTGGCGGCGCTCTCCACCGCGCAGCAGCTGCCACTGGTGACCGCGCTCGGCGCGGACGCCGCGCCCGAGGCGCGGACCCTGTACGGCATCACCATGAACAGCGTCTGCCACGAGCTGTCGCTGATCCGGCTGCTGGCCGGGGCGCCGGCGACCGTGGACCACGCCGCGCTGTGGCGCGCGCCGTCCGCCGGGGAGGGCGACCCGCCCTCCGCCGAGCTGTCCGGCGCGCTGGCCGACGGCGGCCGGTACGGCATCCGCTGGCTGTACCAGCCGGACTACCCGGCCTATCGGGAGACCGTCACGGTGCACCACGCGACCGGCTCCCTGGAACTGGTCTTCCCCTCGCCCTACCTGCTCAACGTGCCGACGACGCTCACCGAGACCGGTGGACGCCACGAGGCCGAGCACCGCACCGTCCACCGCGCCCCCACCGGGGGCTTCGAGGCGGAGCTGGTGGCCTTCCACGAACTGGTCACCCGGGGCACGCCCCCGCTCTCCGGCGTCCGCGAGGCGGCCGCCGACATCACCTTCGCCCAGCAGGCCGTCGCGCGGCTCGCCGCCGCCCACGGCCTCACGCTCTCCGGGGAGGCCGCTCATGCGTGATCTCGTCATCGTTCCGCACACCCACTGGGACCGGGAGTGGTACCTCCCCTTCCAGCGGTTCCGTCTCCAGCTCGTCGGCCTGCTCGACGAGTTGCTGGAGACGATGGAGAACGACGAACGCCACCGCTTCACCCTCGACGGGCAGCTCGCCGCCGTCGACGACTACCTGGAGGTCCGGCCCGAGGCGCGCGAGCGCGTCGTGGAGCTGGTCAAGGCCGGGCGGCTCGCCATCGGTCCCTGGGACATCCTGATGGACGAGTTCCTGTGCTCCGGCGAGCAGATCGTCCGCAACCTGGAGCGCGGCATCCGCCGTTCCGAGGAGCTCGGCGGCGTCATGCCGGTCGGCTACCTCCCGGACATGTTCGGCCACATCGCGCAGATGCCGCAGATCCTGAGCCGCGCGGGCCTGCACCACGCCTGCGTGAACCGGGGCGTGCCGACCTCCGTCACCACCGACTCCTTCGCGTGGACCTCGCCGGACGGCACGGCTGTGCGCACCCGCTACCTGGCGGCCGGCGGCTACGGCAACGCGGCCGGCCTGCTGGCCGACCCGGACAGCGACGCCGAGCGCGTCACCGAGCTGGCCAAGCGGATGGACCCCTGGACCCTGCCCGGCAGCGGCCCGCTGCTCGGCATGCTGGGCTCGGACCACACCGCGCCCGTCCCCGAGGCGCCGGACCGGCTGGCCACGGCCACCGCCGAGACCGGCATCACCACCCGGCTGGAGACCCTCGCGGCCTTCTTCGCGGAGCTGCCCGACACCCCCGAGGGCCTGCCCGCGGTCCACGGCGAGCTGCGCTCCCACGCCCGCACCAACCTGCTGCCCGGCGTCAACTCGGTGCGCCCGCAGCTGAAGCAGGCGATGAGCCACGCCGAGCGCGCCGTCGAGCGGTACGCCGAGCCGCTGGCCGCGCTCTTCGGCGACGGCACCGAGCAGCGCTTCCTCGACATGGCCTGGCAGCGGCTGATCGCCGTCTCCGGCCACGACTCGGTCACCGGCTGCGGCTGCGACGAGACGGCCGTGCAGGTCGGCGCGCGCATGGCGGAGGCCGAGCAACTGGGCCAGGCCGTCTGCGACATGATCGGCCGACGGCTGGCCGCCGACGTCCCGCGGGACGCCGTCCTGGTCTTCAACCCCTCGCCGTTCCCGCGCTCCGGCGTGGTCTTCGCCACCGCGGAGCGGCCGGGCGGCACGGTCCTCGCCGACGACCGGATCGCCGGCGCCGTCGCCCTGGCCCGCGTCCACGGCACCGAGCTCTACGGCAAGCACATCACCGCCTGGGAGCTCGACGGCGACACCCTCACCTTCCAGGTGGCCCGGCACACCACGCTGGCCTTCGACGTCGCCGAGGTCCGGGACGCCCTGGCCGCCCGCGACGAGCGCTGGCAGCACACCGAGCTGCGGGTGCGGATCGTCGCCCTTCCGGAGGAGACCGTCCCGGTCTGGGTCGACGTGCCCGCGCTCGGCCACACCGCCGTGCGCCCGCCGGAGGCCGGCACCGTCGCCGAACTCCCCCCGCACGACGTGCGGGCGGGCGGCCGCGCGCTGGACAACGGCCTGCTGCGGGTCGAGGTCGCCGCCGACGGCACCCTGACCCTGATCGGCACGGACGGTGTCCGCACCACCGGGGTCGGCGCGCTGGAGGACGGCGGAGACCTCGGCGACACCTACAACTACGCGCCGCCCGCCGCCGACGTGCTGGTCCGGGAGCCGGAGCAGGTCCGCGTCACCGCCGGCCCCGCGTCGCCGCTGGCCGCCTCGTACACGGTGGAGCGCGACTACCACTGGCCGATGGCGGGCGACTTCGCCACCGGCGGCCGCTCGGCCCGCACCGAGCCGGTCACCGTCACCACCCGGGTGGAGCTGCGCGCCGCGGAGAAGTTCGCCCGGGTGAGCGTCGAGTTCGACAACCGCTGCGACGACCACCGGCTGCGGATGCGCATGCCGCTGCCCCGTCGCGCCGAATCCTCCTTCGCGGAGGGCCAGTTCGCGGTCGTCGAGCGCGGCCTGAGCGCCGAGGGCGGCGGCGGCGAGCAGCCGGTCAGCACCTTCCCGGCCGCCGGCTTCGTCGCCGCGGGCGGTCTCGCGGTACTGCTGGAGGAGTACAGCGAGTACGAACTCACCGAGGACGGCGGCGAACTGGCGCTGACCCTGCTGCGTTCGGTCGGCTACCTCTCCCGCAACCGGCACGTCAACCGCGACGAGCCGGCCGGCCCCCAGGTGCCCACCCCGGGCGCCCAGGTACGCGGGCTGCGCACCGTCTCGCTGGCGCTGGCGCCCTACGCCGACGGCTGGCAGGACGGCGATGTGCTGCGCTCCGCCGAGGAGTTCCGCCACGGCCTGTACACCCTGGAAGGCCGCGGCCCGCGGGGCGACGAGCTTCCCGAGCCGAGGCACGGCCTCGCCGTGACCGGTGAGGGCGTCGCGCTCACCGCCGTGCGGCAGCGCGAGGAGTGGACCGAGGTGCGGGTCGTCGCCGAGGGCGGCGCCGACACCGAGGCCCGCGTCGAGGGCGGCTTCACCCGTGCCCGCCGCGCCGACCTGCTCGGCCGGCCCGGCGAGGAACTGACCGTCACCGACGGCGTGCTGACCCTCCCGGTCGGCGCGTGGGAGATCGCGACCGTGCAGCTGGGCCGTTGAGCGGCGGCCCCGGGCCGGCGCCGGAAGGAGCAGAGGTGACCACACCACGACCGGACGGCGCCGGCCCGCGGCCGGCGGACCACACGGCGCCGCACGCGGACCACACCGCGCCGCGCCCGGACCACACCGCGCCGCACGACGTCATCACCATGGGACGCATCGGGGTGGACATCTACCCGCTGCAGACCGGGGTGTCGCTGGCCCGGGTGGAGACGTTCGGGAAGTACCTCGGCGGCTCGGCCACCAACGTGGCCGTCGCCGCCGCCCGGCTGGGCCGCCGCACGGCGGTCATCAGCCGGACCGGCCGTGACCCCTTCGGCGCGTACTGCCGTCAGGCGCTCGCGGAGTTCGGGGTGGACGGCCGCTGGGTGACCGAGGTCCCCGAGTACCCGACCCCGGTGACCTTCTGCGAGATCTTCCCGCCGGACCACTTCCCGCTGTACTTCTACCGCGAGCCCAAGGCCCCCGACCTGGAGATCCACGCCACCGACCTGGACCGCGACGCGATCCGCGCGGCCAGGGTGTTCTGGATGACCGGCACCGGCCTGTGCGCCGAGCCCAGCCGCGCCGCCACCCTGGCGGCGCTGGAGGCGCGGCGCGTGGACCGGGACGGCCAGACGGCGACCGTCTTCGACCTCGACTGGCGCCCGATGTTCTGGGAGTCCGGCCCGGACGGCGCCCGCACCCACTACGAACAGGCCCTCGCCCACGCCACCGTCGCCGTGGGCAACCTGGAGGAGTGCGAGGTGGCCACCGGCGAACGCGAACCGGCCGCCTGCGCACAGGCGTTGCTGGACCGTGGCGTGGAGCTGGCCGTCGTCAAGCAGGGACCGGCCGGTGTGCTCGCGGTACACCGCGACGGCAGCCGCGCCGAGGTGCCCCCGCATCCGGTCGAGGTGGTCAACGGCCTCGGCGCGGGCGACGCCTTCGGCGGCGCGCTCTGTCACGGACTGCTGGCCGGCTGGGAGTTGGAGACGATCATGCGTTACGCCAACGCGGCGGGCGCGCTGGTCGCCTCCCGTCTCTCCTGCTCCTCCGCGATGCCGACTCCGCCGGAGGTGGCCGAACTCCTCGGCGAGGCAGGGTCGTACGGCCACCCAGCCGCGGCAGCCGCCGCCGAGAGCCCGACCGGTGCCGACAACGGAGTGGGCCGGGACGAGAACGACCCGAAGGGGAACACCCCGTGAGCATCACCATCTCCGACCTCGCGACGGTGCGCAGCCGCACTCCGGAAGCCATCGCCGAGGCGGCGGAACGCCGTGTCCGCCGCCCGCTGATCGGGGAGAGCGGCCGGCTGATGATCGTCGCCGCCGACCACCCGGCGCGCGGCGCGCTGTCGATAGGCGACCGCCCGATGGCCATGGCCAACCGCGCGGACCTGCTGCGCCGGCTGGTGCTGGCCCTCTCCCGCCCCGGAGTGGACGGAGTGCTGGCCACGGCCGACATCCTGGAGGACCTGCTGCTGCTGGGTGCCCTGGAGAACAAGGTCGTCATGGGCTCGATGAACCGCGGTGGCCTGGCCGGCGCGTCCTTCGAGGCGGACGACCGGTTCACCGGGTACCGGGCCGAGGACCTCGACCGGATGCGGTTCGACGCCGGCAAGCTGCTGCTGCGGGTCGACTACGACGACCCGGGCTCGCTGACCACGCTGCACTCGACCGCCCGCGCGGTGGACGAGATGGCCGGGCGCAGGCTGCCGGTCTTCGTCGAGCCGTTCCTCTCGCGGCGCGACGCCACCGGCCGGCTCGGCAACGACCTGGGCCCGGAGGCGGTGACCACCGCGATCTCCATCGCCTCCGGACTGGGCGGCACCTCCGCCTACACCTGGCTGAAGGTGCCGGTCACCGCCGACCCGGAGGCCATGACCCGCGTCATGGAGTCCTCGACGCTCCCGGCCGTGCTGCTCGGCGGCGACCTGGACTCCGACCCCGACCGGGTCTTCGACAAGTGGCGGCACGCGCTGCGGCTGCCGACCGTGCAGGGCCTGGTCGCGGGCCGCTCGCTGCTCTATCCGGCGGACGACGACGTGGCCCGTGCCGTGGACACCGCCGTCGGGATGCTGTGAGCCGCACGCACCCGGCGCGGCGGAGAGCGACAGTGGAACGGGCCGGCACCGGCGTGGGTGCCGGCCCCCGCACCGGCGGTACCCGCCGTGTCCCCGGCACCGCCGGGGACACGGCGGTGCCGGGCGCGGTGCGGCGGCGAGTCACAGAAGAGAGCGGGCCATGACCTACCACCTTCCGGCGGGGACCACCGCCACCGGGCCGTACCACCTGGCCATCAGCCCCGAACGGGCCGGCTGGGCGCACAGCGCGCTGCGCGTGCTCCGGCTGGAGCCCGGCGGCTCCCACACCTTCCGTACCGCCGACAGCGAGTGGATCGTGCTGCCGCTGGCCGGCGGATGCGTCGTCGAGGCCGAGGGGGAGCGCCTGGAACTGGCGGGGCGGAGCAGCGTGTTCGCCGGGCCCAGCGACTTCGCCTACGTCCCGCGCGACAGCGAGGTCACGGTCAGCTCGGCCGGTGGCGGCCGGTTCGCGCTGACCGGCGCCCGCTGCGAGCGGCGGCTGCCGGTGCGCTACGGCCCCGCGGCCGACGTGCCGGTGGAGTTGCGCGGCAGCGGCAACTGCTCCCGTCAGGTCCACAACTTCGCCGCGGCGGACGTCTTCGAGGCGGACCGGCTGATCGCCGTCGAGGTCTTCACTCCGGGCGGCAACTGGTCGTCCTACCCGCCGCACAAGCACGACGAGCACCGTCCCGGTGAGGAGTCGGTGCTGGAGGAGATCTACTACTACGAGTTCGCCCGGGACCCCGGCGCCGGTGTTCCCGAGGGGACCCCCGGCTTCGGCTACCAGCGGGTGTCCTCCTCCGGCCACGGCCGCGGCACCGAGGTCCTGGCCGAGGTCCGTGACGGCGACGCCGTGGTGATCCCCGACGGCTGGCACGGCCCGTCGATCGCCGCGCCCGGCCACCACATGTACTACCTGAACGTCATGGCCGGCCCCGAGAGCGAACGCGCCTGGCTGATCAGCGACCACCCGGACCACACCTGGATCCGCTCGACCTGGCCCGAGGTGCCGGTCGACCCACGGCTGCCGCTCCCCACGGAAGGCGCGGACGCCCCCGGCGCCCCCGCCGACGAGGCCCCCGCCAAC
>NZ_BHZI01000242.1 GCF_004305975.1 Streptomyces otsuchiensis | reverse complement strand
CCCCCACCCGCCCCGACGTACCGCAAGCCGCAGGAGATCCATGAGCCAGGAGATGGACGCGGGCACCTACGAGGTGCTCAGGGACCGGATGAAGGCCGCGGCATCCGATCTCGCCGACCGCGCGCAGCAGCTCAACGCCCGCCGCGTCGAGACCTTCGGCGGCACCGAACTCGCCCTCTTCACCACCGACCGCATCCGCACCGAGCACAACTGCGTGCCGCGCGACATCGTCCAGGTCGGCGGCGTGCTCCTGGTCGGCTACAACGTCCACTTCGGCCTGAAGCAGGACACCGCCGTCAGCGACGTCTTCGGCCTCCACCGCTACGACCCCGACAGCGAGGGACGGCACTTCGGCGCCGCGCCTCCCGACGCCGTCCCCGGCCTCCTCGACGACCCCGCGTTCCGCCGCGACTTCGAGAGCCTCTTCCGCTACTACCGCCAGGCGCACCTGCTCCAGCTGCGACTGGTCGGCTCCCTGCTGCTCGCCGTCTTCCAGACCGGCGAGCGGCTCTCCGACATCCGGGTGCTGCGCTGGCGCATCGACGCCGACGGAGCCCCCGAGTACATCGACGCCAAGGGCGAGCGCGACCACGTCTTCCCGCCCGCGCACGACTTCGCGTGGACGGTCACCGACCGCCACCACCACACCGGCGGCCAGCACCCCACCGTCGCGATCGACGGCGAACTCTTCGTCGACACCGTCGGCGGCAGCCTCACCGTCCGCATCGAGGACTCCACCGACGACGGCGAGGACGTCTACAGCGAACCGGTCGACGCCCCGCTGCAGTCCCTCGCCGACGCGGAGATCTCCTACGCCCGCCGCGGCCCGCTGATCCTGCTGCGCGTCCTGCCCTACAACGAGAAGACCCACCGCTACCTCGTCTACAACGGACGCACCCGTGAGGTCGTCCGGCTCGACGGCATCGGGCAGGCCTGCCACAGCCTCCCCGAGGACCAGGGCCTGATCTTCCCCGGCGGCTACTACCTGACCGCCGCCCCCGCCGGCGCGGCCGCCCGCACCTTCGACACCGACACCTCGGACCTGGAGTACAAGGCCGCGATCCGGTCGCCTAACGGCGAGGACGTGCTGTACGTCTTCCACGCCCGCGCCGAGGGCCGCACCCTGCTGCTGCCCTACAACCTGATCCGCAAGGAGGTCGCCAACCCGATCGCCTCGCACGGGTTCTCGCTGTTCGACGACGGCACCATGGTGGTCTTCCGGGCGACGGGGGAGGAGGCCACCCGCGTCCACCCGATGCAGGTCTGGCACACCCCGTTCGTCTCCGACGCCCACGACGCCGCCCAGCCGCAGGGGGACGGCCCGCTCGCCCGCATCGGCAACGCGGAGCTGGTGCGCGGTATCTCCGATGCCCTGACCGTCGCCCGGATGGCCGACGAACTGGCCCCGGGCACCGCCGTGTTCGAGGCCGTCGTCGCCGCCTGCGGCCGGCTCGCCGACGACTACCACTGGCTGCCCGTCGACGGTCTCCACCGCCTCGACGAACCGCTGGCGACGCTGCGCACCGCCGCCGAGCAGGTCATCGACGAGTACGAGCGCGTCGTCGAACTGCGCCGCCAGGCCGCCGAGGCGACCGCCGCCAACGACGCCGAGGTCACCACCCTGATCCGGCGCGCCCGCGGCGAGGCGCCCAAGAGCGCGCCGCAGTGGGTCACCCTGCTGACCGAACTGCGCCGCGCCCAGGGCCGCACCGAGTCGCTGCGCGAGATGCGCCACGCCGACCTCGACGCGCTCGCCGCCACGAGCGAGCAGCTCTCCGAGGCGCTGGCCGCCACCGGCCGCCGCGCGGTGGCCTTCCTCTCCCGCGAGGACGCCTTCGACGACGCGCACACGGCCGTCGCCGAACTGACCGAGCGCGCCGGCGCCGTGGAGACCGTCGCCGACTCCGAGGCCCCGGCGGCCGAGATCGCCGAACAGGCCGACGCCCTGCGGACGGTCACCGACGTCATCGGCGGACTGGAGATCGCCGACGCCACCGTCCGCACCGGGCTGCTGGAGCGGATCGGCGAGGTCATGGGCGCCGTCAACCGCGCCCGCGCCGTGCTCGACGGCCGCCGCCGTGAACTCCTGGAGACCGAGGGCCGCGCCGAATTCGCCGCCGAGTACGCCCTGCTCGGCCAGGCCGTCTCCGGCGCGCTGGCCGCCGCCACCACCCCCGAGGAGTGCGACGACCAGCTCGGGCGGCTGCTGCTCCAGCTGGAGAACCTCGAATCCCGCTTCGGTGCCTTCGACGACTTCCTGAACCGGCTCACCGAACAGCGCGAGGAGATCTACGAGACCTTCTCCGCCCGCAAGCAGGCCCAGCTCGACGAGCGCGCCCGGCACGCCGAACGGCTCGCCGACTCCGCCGGGCGCATCCTCGCCACCATCGTGCGCCGGACCGGCACGCTCGGCAGCCTGGACGAGATCAACGGCTACTTCGCCACCGACCCCCTGGTCGAGCGGGTACGCGGTGCCGCCGGTGAACTGCGCGCCATGGGCGAGACGGTGCGCGCCGAAGAGCTGGAGGGCCGGATCAAGGCGATCCGGCAGGAGGCCGCACGCGCGCTGCGCGACCGCGCCGACCTCTACGGCGAGGACGGCAGCGTCCGCCTCGGCCGTCACCGCTTCGGTGTCAACACCCAGCCGATCGACCTGACGCTGGTGCCGCAGGACGGCGCGCTGGCGTTCGCCGTGACCGGTACCGACTACCGCGCCCGGGTCACCGACCCGGCGTTCGCCGCCACCCAGCAGTTCTGGGACCAGCCGCTGGTCTCGGAGTCCGCCGAGGTCTACCGGGCCGAGCACCTCGCCGCCACCGTCCTTGCCGAGGCGGGACGGAAGCGGCTCGACGAAGCTCTCGCCTCCGGTGAACTGCTCGCTCTGGTCCGGGAGTTCGCCGGTGCCGCCTACGACGAGGGCTACGACCGGGGAGTCCACGACCACGACGCCGAACGCGTCCTCGCGGCCGTGCTGCGGCTGCGCGCCGACGCCGACCTGCTGCGGTTCGCACCGCAGGTGCGGTCGGCGGCCCAACTGGCCTGGGCCTTCGGGACGAGCGAGGAGACCCGTAGCGGACTCACCACCCGCGCCCGGTCCCTGGCCAGGGCCAGGGCCGCCTTCGGCGCCTCCGCGGCCGTCACCGATCTGGCCCGCGAACTGGCTGCCCTGGTAGGAACGTTCACGGAGGAGGCCGGGCTGAACCTCGGGCTCACCCCCGCCGAGGCTACTGCCACCGGGGACTACCTCTTCGAGGAACTGGCACTGGGAGGACCGGAGTTCGCCTCCGGCTCGGCGGCACGGGAACTGCTCGGCGACTTCCGCAGCGCCCTCGGCGCCGGTGGGACCCGGGAGTTCACCGCCGACACCGCGGCCCTCGCCGAAGACCTCCCCGCACGCCACCAGCTGGTCACCGCCTGGCTCGGCACCTACGCCGAGTCCGAGGGCAGGCCACTGGACGACCTCACCGAGGCGGTCGCCCTCCAGCTGTGCGAGGACATCCTCGACCACCGGCCGGTCGACGCCCCGCTGCGGGCCGACGCCACCGGACTGCTCGGCGCCCACCCCCGCGTCCTGGGCGGCGAACTGGCCCTGCGACTGGACGAGTTCCTCGCCCGCACCACGGCCTTCCGCACCACCCGGGTCCCGGCGCACCGGGCCTACACCCGCCAGCGCAACGCGCTGCTCGAAGCCGAACGCGACCGGCTGCGCCTGGACGCCTTCAAGCCCCAGGTGATGTCGTCGTTCGTCCGCAACCGGCTGATCGACGAGGTCTATCTGCCGCTGATCGGCGACAACCTCGCCAAGCAGCTCGGCACCTCCGGCGAGGACCGCCGCACCGACAGCCAGGGCCTGTTGCTGCTGCTGTCGCCGCCCGGGTACGGCAAGACGACGCTCATGGAGTACGTCGCCGCCCGGCTCGGTCTGGTGCTGGTCAAGGTGGACGGTCCCGCGCTCGGCTACGGCACCACCTCACTCGACCCGGCCGCCGCACCCGACGCCGCCGCCCGCCGCGAGGTGGAGAAGATCAACTTCGGTCTGGAGATGGGGAACAACGTCTTCCTCTACCTCGATGACATCCAGCACTGCTCGCCCGAGCTGCTCCAGCGGTTCATCCCGCTGTGCGACGCCCAGCGCCGCATCGACGGCGTGCGCGCCGACGGCCAGGCCGTCACCTTCGACCTGCGGGGGAAGCGGTTCGCCATCTGCATGGCCGGCAACCCCTTCACCGAGGGCGGCACCCGCTTCCGGGTCCCGGACATGCTCGCCAACCGGGCCGACGTCTGGAACCTCGGCGACGTCCTCTCCGGCCGCGAGGAGCAGTTCGCGCTGAGCCACGTCGAGAACGCCCTGACCTCCAATCCGGTCCTGGCGCCGCTCGCCGCGCGCGAACGCGCGGACATCGACCTGCTGGTGCGCCTCGCGCGCGGTGACGACTCCGTCTCCCCGGACCGGCTGCACCACCCCTACAGCGCGGCCGACCTGGAACAGATCACCTCGGTGCTGGCCAAGCTGCTGCACATCCAGCGCACCACCCTCAAGGTCAACGCGGCCTACATCCGCTCCGCCACGCAGGACGACGCGCACCGCACCGAGCCGCCGTTCCGCCTCCAGGGCTCCTACCGCAACACCAACCGCCTGGCCGAGCGCATCGTTCCGGTCATGACGGAGGAGGAGCTGGAGTCGGCGATCGACGACCACTACCTCGCGGAGGCGCAGACGCTCACCGCCGGTGCGGAGGCGAACCTGCTCAAACTCGCCGAGCTGCGCGACCGGATGAGCGAGGAACAGCGCGCCCGCTGGGCCGAGATCAAGCGCGGCTTCACCGCCCCGGCCTGATCCGCGCCGGGACACGCCGCGGGCCGGGCCGCGTGCGGTCCGGCCCAGACGAGGAAGGCGTGGACGCCACCACCGTTGGGGGTGGTGGCGTCCACGCCTTCGTCGTTCACCGGCCGCCGGTCGCGTTCACCACCGGCGGCCCGGCGCTCAGCTTCCCGGGTCGTGCCAGCGGAGGCTGTTGGTGATCTGGTCGATCGTCTCCTGCTCCAGCTCGTCCTCGATGCCGGTGTCGACGACCATCAGCCACACCACGACGTCCGAGGCGGCGTCGAGGTAGGAGATGGCGATGACCTTGCCGCTCGGGGAGGCGCAGTCCTCGTCCTCCTCGTCGATCGGGAAGTCCTCGATCTCCGAGATCGCGATGTGCCCCTCGAACCCCTGGTCGTTGGTGAACGGCTCCGGGGGCGTGTCGGTACGGGTGCCCGACTGGGTCTCGTCGTAGGCGAAGTGCGCCCAGTTCAGCGCCTCGTTGCTGGCCGCCTGCTCCGTGCTGCTCGCTCCGCGCGCGCCGGTGGTGCCCACCAGGGCCCGGCTGGAGGAACTGCCGCAGAAGCCCTCCATGTAGGTGGCGGCACCGCGCAGCGCGATGAGCTGGTGCTCGTCGTCCTCGTCGTAGAACTCGTAGCCGCGGATGACGTCCAGTTTGCTGAGAGTCCACTCCGGCGGCACGTCGAAGGCGTTGTTGCGCTCCGGGAACGCCTGGACCTGCCAGTCGTCGTCGACCACCGGCTCCACCGGCTCGTTGAGGCCGCCGCGGGGGTCCGAGGGCTTCTCGTCCTCGTCCTCCCCGTCGTCCTCGCCGTCCGTCTCCGTGTCCGCGTCGCCGTCCGGGTCGGTCTCGTCGCCGTCCTCGTCGATATCGCCGTCGCCCGGCGGCGCGGCGACGGAGGAGGAGTCGTCGTCCGACCCGGAGGTCAGGACGAAACCGCCGACGGTGGTGCCGGCGACCATGACGACCGAGGCGGCGATCGCCAGGCTCATCTTGGCCGTGTGCGACAGCCCGCCGCCCTTGCCGCCGCCGCTTCCGCCCGTACCGGCGACGGCCGGCCCGGCCGCGGTGGCCTGCTGGTAGGGGTTGGGCGTGTGGTACTCCGGCTGGAGATACGGGTTGGAGCCCGGCTCCGGCTGCTGCTGCGGTCCGGTGGTCATCGCCGTGCTCTTCCGGTCGGGCCTAGGGCGTTCGACATGCTGTCCCCCTGCTGGTTCGGTTTCCTGCTCGGTTCCTGATGCTTCGACGGCCGCGCCGGGGTTGCGGGCGCCCGCCTCACTCCTGCTCGTGGAGCCGGAGACTGTTGGTGATGGAGTCGATGGTCTCCTGCTCCAGTTCGTCGTCGACACCGGTGTCCACGACGGCCAGCCACACCTGCACGTCGCTGGAGCTGTCGAGGTAGGAGACGGCGATGACCTTGCCGCTCGGGGCGTAACAGTCCGCGCCGTCCTCGGGGAGCACGTAGTTCTCGATGGTGGCGGTCGAGATGTGCCCCTCGAATCCCTGGTCGTTGGTGAACGGTTCGGGGTCGCTGACCTCCACGTCGGCGGAGAGGCTCCCGTCGTCGTACGCCGCGTAGGCGTAGCTCTCCGCGTTGCGCGGGGCCGCCTCTTCGGTGCCGGCGGCGCCGCGCGCGCCGGTGACCCCGATCGTCGACCGGCTGGAGCCCGGGCCGCAGACCTCGTCCAGGTGGAGCGACGCGGCCCGCAGCGGGAAGGTCTCCTCCTTCTCGCCGTCCTCGTTCTCCACCTCGGCGGTCCAGCTCAGGTACAGCTCGGGGTCGAGCAGCGTCCAGTGCCGGCCGGGCACGTCGTAGGCGATGTCCCGCTCCGGGAACGCCTGGACCTGCCAGTCGTCGTCGGTCACCGGTTCGGGCGCCGAATCGAGGCCGCCGCGCGGGTCCGAGCTCTCCTCCCCGGGCTCCCCGTCCGCCGCGTCCGGGCCGGAGCCGTCCTCCGCTTCGGAGCCCTCCGGCTCCTCGCCGCCCGCGCCCGCGTCGTCACCGGCCGGGGCCGACGCCGAGGGCGAGTCGTCATCGGAGCCGACCAGGAGGTATCCGCCGACCGCGGTGGCGGCGACCATCACCACGGAGGCGGCGATCGCCAGCGCCATCCTGGTCCGGTGCGGCCCGCCGCGCTGTCCGCCGCCCTGCCCCGGCCCGCTGACGGCCGGTGCGCCGACGGTGGCGTCCTGATACGGGTTGGGCGCGTGATACCCCGGCTGCTGGTACGGGTTGCCGCCCGTTCCAGGCGGCTGCGCTGCTCCTGTGCTCATGACCTCAGACCCTAAGCCCACGCTCGAAAATCGGACATCTGTTCTTCTGGTTCGCCGACGGCGTCGGGGCGTCGGCGCTCGCGGCGTGGGTCGCGTCGGACGGGCAGCCGTGACGAGGGGTGGTGCGGATGGCGCGGCGCCCGGGGCCGGTCACGCCGACGGGTGGGCCGATCCTCGCGGTCGCGCCTGTCACGACAGTAGGCCGGACCGCCGCGGGAGGGTACGGGGGCGGGCGGATCGGTACCCGGCCGGTACCGGGTGGTCGCAGTCCGGTGACGTACCGCGGAGGTGCGCGGCCGTGTACCTCCGCACGTCGATGCCCCGGCGGGCCGCTGACCCCCGGGGCATCGTGCGAGTCCGGCGAGCGGCCCGCGTCAGGCGCCGGCCGTCGCGCGCCGTGTGCGGCGCCCGGGCGTCACTCGCCCCGGGCCTGCGCCTCCAGCGCGATGTCGGTCTCCTCGAACTGGTCGGCCGCGGCCAGCAGGAAGCCGCCGAGGCCCTTCATGCCCTCCAGCATCTGCTTCAGGCCGGAGGTGAACTCCTCGTAGGACTCCTGGAACGCGCGGGACGAGGTCGCCTGGTAGCCGCCCTCGGCCAGCTCGTCGACCTTGTTCTGCAGGTCACCGAGCTCGCGGTCGAGGCGCTCCTGCTCCTCACCGAGGTGGTTGCCCAGGTTGCGGATGTCCTCATATGTGAGCTTTACGCCGTCGTCGCTCATCCGAGCCCCTCCATGATGTCGCGGACGCGGATCCGCCCCCGCGGTCTGTTCAGCGGCGGTGGTCGCATCCCCCCGCCCGGTTGCCGTCCTCAGGTTAGTGTCCGCGCCACCCCGCTGGGTACCGGGCCCTGGCCGCCCGGTACACGGCTGTGACACACAAGCCGCCGCGAGGGGGACTTGAGCGCTCGACTATGTTGCAAGAGAGTGGGTGCGTGTGGCACCTGGCGAGGCGCCGTCCGGCAGTGAGCGGTTTCCGGGAGGAATCAGCGTGCGTTTGTCCCTGACCGTGGTCGATCCGGTGGGCGGCAGCCGTGTCGACGCCGTGCTGGACGCGGAGCCCGAGACGCCGGTACGTGACCTCGTCACCGAGCTCGCCGAACTGGTCGGTGCCCGGCCGTCGTTCGGCGGGCCGCAGATGCCCGGTGCCCCGCCCGCCCCGGCCGCCGTGCCACAGCTCTTCGTCGGCGGCGCCCCGGTCGACCCCCAGCAGACGCTGGCGGAGTCACCCCTGCGTGAGGGCTGCGTCGTCAGCCTGCACGACCCCTCGGGGTGCCCGCCCGGCGAGTACAGCGGCTTCGTGGAACTGCGCGTCGCCGGAGGGCCGGCCGCCGGTGGCGTCTTCCGGCTCGGCATCGGCCGCGTCGACATCGGCAGCGGCCAGAACGTCCCGCTGCGGATCGCCGACCCCTCGCTGCCCGCCCGCGCCCTGACGCTGCGGGTCGCCTCCGACGGCAGCTGCCGCGTCACCGCGCACGGCGGCGCCGAGATCAAGGTGGACGGCACCGCGCCGGAGAAGGACGCGGAACGGGTCGAGTGGCCGCTGGGCGCCCAGGTCGCGGTGGGGGACACCCTGCTCGAACTCGCCCCCTACTTCCCGCCGGACGCCGCCCTCCGCGAGTCCGAGGACGGCACCGGACTGGACTACAACCGCCCGCCCCGGCTGGTACCGCCCACCC
>NZ_BHZI01000241.1 GCF_004305975.1 Streptomyces otsuchiensis | reverse complement strand
CCCCCCGCCTTCTCCGCCCCCGGTCGGCCCGCTGCCGGGAGTGGTCCGCGGGCCCACCTGCCGGTGCCCTCACGGCGGTTCGCGGCACCGCGGCCGGGGTGCGGGTGTCCGTCAAGCGCTCCCCGGCGGAGCGGCGCGCCCCTCGGAGTGTCTATGGTTGCTCCAGTCCGCCCATGGCCTGCGAAGGACAGCGATGCCCGCCAAGAAGAAACTGCGCCGTCTCCGTCTGTTCGCCATCTTCTTGGTGTTGTTGCTGCTGGCGGGGCTGGGATTCAGCGCGTTCTGGACGGTCAGCACGGTTCGTGCCTCGCACCCGCAGATGACCGGCCAGATCAAGATCGACGGCCTGTCGGCTCCGGTGAACGTCAAGCGGGATGCGAACGGCATCCCGCAGCTGTACGCCGACTCGGCCGAAGACCTGTTCCGTGCCCAGGGGTTCGTGCACGCGCAGGACCGTTTCTGGGAGATGGACGTCCGGCGTCACATGACGTCCGGGCGGCTCTCGGAGATGTTCGGTGACGGTCAGGTGGAGACGGACGCCTTCCTGCGGACGCTCGGCTGGCGCGATGTCGCCCAGAAGGAGTTCGACGAGGAACTGTCGGACGAGACCAAGGGCTACCTGGAGGCGTACGCCGCCGGCGTCAACGCCTACCTGGGTGAGCGTTCCGGTGCCGAACTCTCCGTCGAGTACGCGGCGTTGGGCCTGCTCAACGACTACGCGCCGGAGGAGTGGGACCCGGTCGACTCGGTCGCGTGGCTGAAGGCGATGGCCTGGGACCTGCGCGGCAACATCCAGCAGGAGATCGACCGTTCGCTGCTGGCCGGCCGGCTGAACCAGGAGCAGATCGACGAGCTCTACCCGCCGTACCCGTACGACCGGAACGAACCGATCGTCTCCGGCGGCCAGGTGGAGGCAGGCTCCTACCGGCCCTCCGGTGACTCCTCCGGGCTCGACACGCAGGAGCTGGACGAGCTGGGCAACGAGGTCTCCACCCAACTCGCCGCTCTGTCGACGACGTTGGACGAGATCCCGGCGCTGCTCGGTCCGAACGGCAGTGGCATCGGTTCCAACTCGTGGGTGATCTCCGGGGATTACACGACGACCGGCGAGCCGTTGCTGGCCAACGACCCGCACCTCGCCCCGATGCTGCCGTCGATCTGGTACCAGATGGGTCTGCACTGCACCGAGGTCACCGAGGACTGTCCGTTCGAGGTCTCCGGGTTCACCTTCTCCGGCATGCCGGGAGTGGTCATCGGCCACAACGAGGACATCGCCTGGGGGTTCACCAACCTCGGCGCCGACGTCAGCGACCTCTACCTGGAGAAGCTGAGCGACGGAACCTACCTCCGCGACGGCGAGGAGGTCCCGTACACCACCCGCAAGGAGACGATCCACGTCGCCGGCGGCGAGTCCCGGGAGATCACGGTCCGGTCCACCGAGAACGGCCCGATCGTCTCCGACCGCAGCCAGGAGCTGCGCGACACCGGCAATCTCGCCCCGGTGGGCAACGCCGCGCCGGACCGTGGCAACGGCTACGGGGTCTCACTGCGCTGGACGGCCCTGGAGCCGTCCCGCACCATGGACGCGGTCTTCAATCTGAACCGGGCGAGCGACTTCGACGAGTTCCGCGCCGCCGCCGCCGACTTCGCGGTGCCCTCGCAGAACCTGATCTACGCGGACACCGAGGGCAACATCGGCTACCAGGCCCCCGGGCAGATCCCGATCCGCGGTGCTGGCGACGGCCGTTACCCGGCTCCCGGCTGGGACTCCTCCTACGACTGGGAGGAGTACATCCCCCAGGAGGAACTGCCCTGGGAGTACAACCCGGAGCGCGGCTACATCGTCACCGCCAACCAGGCCGTGATCGACCCCGACGAGTACCCGTACCTCCTGACCGACGACTGGAACTACGGCACCCGCAGCCAGCGGATCGACGACCTGATCCAGTCGAAGATCAAAGACGGCGGCAAGATCTCGATGGGCGACATGCGCACCATCCAGCTGGACAACAGCAACGAGATGGCCAAGATCCTGGTGCCCTACCTCCTCAAGATCGACATTGAGGACTCGTACATCCGCGAGGCCCAGGAACTGCTGGAGGGCTGGGACTACACCCAGGACGCGGACTCCCCCTCCGCCGCGTACTACAACGCGGTGTGGCGACACGTGCTGAAGCTGGCCTTCGGTCACAAGCTGCCCAAGGAGGTCCGGGTCGAGGGGCAGTGCCTGCGGGTGCGTCCGGCGGGTGACTCCGGGCCCATCGAGGACATCGACGGCCGCGCGCCGCTGGTCCGTGAGTGCGGTCAGCGCTCGCCCGACTCGGCCCAGCCGGACGGTGGTGACCGCTGGTTCGAGGTGGTGCGCATCCTCCTCGACGAGGAGGACAGCGACTGGTGGAAGACCTCCGGCAACCGGACGGTGCCCAGCTCCGACAACCGTGACGAGCTGCTGGCGAAGGCCATGCGCGACGCCCGTTGGGAGCTGACCGCGCTGCTCGGCAAGGACATCTCCACCTGGAGCTGGGGCCGGCTGCACCAGCTGAACCTGGAGAACCAGACGCTGGGCACCGAGGGTCCGGCCCCGCTCCGCTGGATGCTCAACCGCGGTCCGTGGAACCTCTCCGGGGGCAAGGACGCGGTCGACGCGACCGGCTGGAACGCCGCGGGCGGCTACGAGGTGACCTGGGTCCCGTCGATGCGGATGATCGTCAACCTGGCCGACTTCGACGAGTCCCAGTGGATCAACCTCGCCGGCGCCTCCGGGCACGCCTACCACAGCAACTACACCGACCAGACGGAGCTTTGGGCCAACGGTGAGTTCCTGCCGTGGGTGCACTCCGAGCAGGCGGTCGAGGACGCCACCACCGACCGGATGGTGCTGATCCCCTGACCGACGGGGCTGAACCGGCACGACGGAGAGGGGCCACCCGCGCGGGATGCGCGGGCGGCCCCTCTCCGTCGTGGTGGGCGTCCTCGGCGTTCTGGGCGTCCTCGGCGCGGTGGTGCGCGCCGTGCGCCGCAGGCCCCGCCGCTCAGCCGGGGAAGCGGTGCACGCCCTCCGGGGTGAGCGCCGCGTGCACGGGCTGGTCGTGCGGCTCGTCCGGCAGGTGCCCGACGATCTCGTGCCCGTAGACCACCGCCATCAGCAGCGCCCGCCCGCCCGGACCGCCACCCGCCGCGGGGCCGTCGAGTACCGGCCCGTCGAGAACCGGCCCTCCCACGACAGGACCGTCCGCGACAGGACCATCCGTGACGGGACCATCCGTGACCGGTCCGCCCGCGAGGGAGCCACCCGCCGCCGTACCGTTCACCGCCGTGCCCCCGGCGCCCGCCTCCTCGGCCGCGCCGGTCACCGTGTCGCTGACGGCGAGGCGGGCCAGGGCCCGGTCGTAGGACCCGCCGCCGCGCCCCATCCGGACGCCACGGCCGTCGACGGCGAGCCCCGGCAGCAGCACCACGTCCGCCTCGGTGACCGCGTGCCTGCCGAGCCGGGCACCGGCCGGCTCGTAGAGCCGGATGCGGCCCGGGTGCTCGGCCTCGACGAGGCTGTCCTCGCCCTGGTACTGGGCCCAGTCGAGGTCGTCGTCGGGCAGCAGCACCGGCAGCAGCACGCGGGCGCCGCGCTCGTGCAGGGCGGCGATCAGCGGCCGGGTCTCGGGCTCGTGGCCGACCGCGACGTAGGCGGCGACGGTCCGCGCCGCCGTCAGTTCGGGCAGGGCGAGCGCCTGCTCGGTGAGTGCCGTGGCGGCGTGTTCCAGTTCGTCGTCGGCCATCGCCGCCCGCACCGCCAGCAGGTCGCGTCGGACCTGCCGTTTCAGTACCGCGATGGCCATGCTGTCGTCCACAGTTGCCGCTCCCAGGCGCCGGTCGTGCGGAGCCCTGAGACGGCGCTCCGCCCTGCCCTGACGCACCCGTTCTCGGTGCGCCGTACAAGCAGACTAAACGGATAAGGTGACCGGTATGACCTCACCACGCTCCCCGATCACCAAGGCAGTCATTCCCGCTGCCGGCCTGGGTACTCGGTTCCTTCCGGCGACCAAGGCCACGCCGAAGGAGATGCTCCCCGTCGTCGATCGGCCCGCGATCCAGTACGTGGTGGAGGAAGCGACGAGCGCGGGGCTCACCGACGTCCTCATGGTCACCGGCCGCAACAAGCGTCCCCTGGAGGACCACTTCGACCGTAACTACGAGCTGGAGGAGGTGCTGCGCGCCAAGGGGGACGAGGGCCGCCTCTCCCGGGTCCTGGAGTCGAGCGCGCTGGCCACCGTCCACTACGTCCGGCAGGGCGACCCCAAGGGGCTCGGCCACGCCGTCGCCTGCGCGGAGCCCCACGTCGGGCGGCAGCCGTTCGCCGTCCTCCTCGGCGACGACCTGATCGACCCCCGCGACCCGCTGCTCACCCGCATGACCGAGGTCCGCGAGCAGCACGGTGGCAGCGTGGTGGCCCTGCTGGAGGTCGACCCCTCGCAGATCCACCTCTACGGCTGCGCCGGGGTGGAGCCCACCGGCGTCGACGCCGTGGTGCGTGTGACCGGCTTGGTGGAGAAGCCCGAGCGGGCCGACGCGCCCAGCAACTACGCGGTGATCGGCCGCTATGTGCTGGACCCGGCCGTCTTCGACGTGCTGCGGGAGACCGAGCCCGGCCGCGGCGGCGAGATCCAGCTGACCGACGCGCTGCAGACCCTGGCCGGCGACCCCTCCCGCGGTGGCCCGGTGCACGGCGTGGTCTTCCGCGGCCGGCGGTACGACACGGGCGACCGTGCCGACTACCTGCGGTCGATCGTCCGTCTGGCGTGCGAACGTGAGGACCTGGGGCCGGACTTCCGGGACTGGCTGATGAAGTACGTCAACGGGGAGATGCGGGAGATTGAGTGACATCTGGTCGGTCTACGACCACCTGGAGGACATCCTCGGCGCGGTCCGGCCGCTGGAGCCCATCGAGCTCCAACTGCTCGACGCCCACGGCTGTGTCCTGACCGAGGACGTCACCGTGCCGGTGGCGCTGCCGCCCTTCGACAACAGCTCGATGGACGGCTACGCGGTACGCACCGCGGACCTGCGCGGCTGCGACGACGCCTCCCCGGCCGGGCTGCGGGTGGTCGGCGACATCGCGGCCGGCTCCGGCACGCTGCCGGTCGTCGGCCCCGGCGAGGCCGTCCGCATCATGACCGGCGCCCCGGTGCCGCCCGGCGCTGACGCCGTCGTACCGGTGGAGTGGACCGACGGCGGTACGGGCCGCGGGGCCGTGACGTCGATGCCGTTCGGAGCCGGCGGCCGCGGCGCCTGGGTGCGGGTCTTCCGCGCCGCCGAGCCCGGCGCCCACGTGCGTGAACGGGGCAGCGACGTCACCGCCGGCTCGCTGGCACTGACCGCCGGGACGGTGCTCGGGGCGGCACAGATCGGGCTGCTGGCGGCCATCGGCCGCGCCAGCGTCCGGGTACGCCCCCGCCCCCGCGTGGTCGTGATCTCCACGGGCAGCGAACTGGTGCAGCCCGGCGAGGCGCTGGGCCCCGGCCAGATCCACGACTCCAACAGCTTCGCGCTGACGGCCGCCGCCCGCGAGGCCGGAGCCGAGGTCTACCGCGTCAACGCCGTCGCGGACGACGTCGCGACGCTGCGCACCGTGCTGGAGGACCAGCTGATCCGAGCCGACCTCGTCGTGACCAGCGGCGGTGTCAGCGTCGGCGCCTTCGACGTGGTGAAGGAGGCACTCAGCAACCTCGACGGTCTGCCGGGCCGGGTGGACTTCCGGCGCCTGGCGATGCAGCCCGGCAAGCCCCAGGGGTTCGGCCTGGTCGGCGCGGCGCGGGTGCCGCTGCTGGCTCTGCCGGGCAACCCCGTCAGCTCCTACGTCTCCTTCGAGCTGTTCGTGCGTCCCGCCCTGCGGATGATGGCGGGCATGACCGACCTGCACCGCCCGCATGTCCGGGCCCGGCTGGGCGGTGAGACCACCCTGTCCTCCCCGCCGGGGCGCCGCCAGTTCCTGCGCGGCGCGTACGACCCGGACGCCGGCACCGTCCGCCCCGTCGGCGGCGCCGGCTCGCACCTCTCGGGCGCGCTGGCCCGCGCCGACTCGCTGCTGGTGGTGCCGGAGGAGACGACACGGCTCGAACCGGGCGCCGAGCTGGACGTGGTGCTCCTCGGCGCACCGGCCTGAGCGGCCGGGTACCGTTGCTCATCATGAGCAGCACCCGTCTGACGCACATCGACGAGGCCGGGTCGGCCCGCATGGTCGACGTCTCCGCCAAAGAGACCACCGCCCGCTCCGCCCGGGCCACCGGCCGGGTGCTGGTGACCCCCCGCGTGATCGAGCTGTTGCGCGCCGGTCCCGACCGGATGCCCAAGGGCGACGCCCTGTCGGTGGCCCGGATCGCCGGGATCATGGGCGCCAAACGCACCCCGGAGCTGGTGCCGCTGTGTCACCCGCTGGCGCTGTCCGGCGTCACCGTGGACCTCACCGTCGCCGACGACGCCGTGGAGATCGCCGCGACCGTACGCACCACCGACCGCACCGGCGTCGAGATGGAGGCGCTGACGGCCGTGTCGGTCGCCGCGCTGACCGTGGTCGACATGGTCAAGGCGGTCGACAAGGCGGCGGTCATCACCGACATCCGCGTCGAGGAGAAGACCGGCGGCGCCTCGGGGGACTGGAGGCGGCAGCCGTGACCACGTCGCCCCACCCCGCACCGTCCGAGCCCGCTCCGTCCGACCCCGCACCGTCGTACCGCGCGCTGGCCCTCACCGCCTCCAACCGGGCTGCGGCCGGGGTCTACCAGGACACCGGCGGCCCACTGATCGCCGAAGCGCTGCGCGCCATGGGATTCCGCACCGAGGGGCCGCAGGTCGTCCCCGACGGGGAGCCCGTGGAGTCCGCGCTGCGCGCTGCGGTCGCCGCCGGGTACGACGTGGTCGTGACCACCGGCGGCACCGGCATCTCACCCGGGGACCGCACCCCGGAGATGACGCGCCGGGTGATCGACCACGAGGTGCCCGGGATCGCCGAGGCGATCCGTGCCGCCGGGATGGCGAAGGTCCCGACCGCCGCCCTCTCCCGGGGCGTCGCGGGCGTCGCCGGCACCACGCTGGTGGTCAACCTCCCCGGTTCCTCGGGCGGAGTGAAGGACGGCCTGGCCGTGCTGCGCCCGCTCCTCGTCCACGCCGTCGACCAGTTGCGTGGCGGCGACCACCCGAGGCAGGACGGGACGGACCGCCGCGGCGGCCCCGGCGACCCATCGGCCCCCGAGACGTTCCGAGAACCCCGATGAGCGCGCACTGGCCGGTGGAGCTGACGGAGGGCGAGGTCGGGCTGCGTCCCATCCGGGCCCGGGACCAGGCGACCTGGCGGGAGATCAACCAGCGCAACCGCACATGGCTGCGCCCCTGGGAGTCGACCATCCCGCCCACGCCGCCCGGTCACTTCCCGCCGCGGCGGCCGACGTTCCGGCAGATGGTCCGTCATCTGCGGTCCGAGGCGCACGCGGGGCGGATGCTCCCGTTCGTCGTCACCTACCAGGGCCGGATGGCGGGTCAGCTGACGGTCGCGGGGATCACCTGGGGCTCCATGTGCTCGGCGCACATCGGCTATTGGGTGGACAGCGCGGTCGCGGGCCGGGGCGTGATGCCGACGGCGGTGGCGCTCGCCACCGACCACTGCTTCCTGACGCTGGGTCTGCACCGGCTGGAGATCTGCGTCCGGCCGGAGAACGCCCCAAGCCGCCGGGTGGCGGAGAAACTGGGTTACCGGGAGGAGGGCGTCCGGCCCCGGTTCCTGCACATCGACGGCGACTGGCGCGACCACATGGTGTACACGCTGACGTCGGAGGAGGCTCCCGACGGCGTGCTGCGGCGCTGGCGTGAGCAGCGCGCGGGGGAGTCCACCGGCGCCCCGTCCCTCCGCGCACCGGGCCGTGACGACCCGTGGGCGCCGCCGACACCGGGAAATAAGACAGACATTCGATAAAACCGGTCTGCCTTCATAACAATCCGAGGAAAAGACCGGGATGGCGGCCGGAACCCGCAACACACCGCGCAATTTGGCCGTTGCTCCCGTGCAAACCCCTCTACCGTGTGACCGTGAACAGCCATGGCCTCATCTTCGCAATGATCGTTGGGGCGTGGGCCGCGTATCTCGTACCGATGTGGCTCCGCCGCCAGGACGAGCTGAACGAAGCCCGTCCGACGGAGCGCTTCTCGACCGCCATCCGGCTGCTGTCCGGCCGTGCGGCACTGGAGCGCAGGTCCGCCCGGGAGACCGAGCGCCGCCGTCGGCGAGCAGCCGAGCGGGAGGGCGCCACCGAGCCCGAGGACGTCGTCGGCGACGCCCACGGCGCCCCGGACACCACCGGCGGTGAGCAGTTCCACGGTGGTGCCGACCCGGCTGAAGGCGGTGCGCGTGACTACGTGCCGGACCTACGCGGCTACGCCAATCCGGTGACCGAGGTGCGCGCCCCCCGCGATGCCGCGCGGGAGCACGCCCCCGAGCCGGTCGAAGCGGAACACGCCCCCGCCGCTCCGCGCGGCGAGGAACGCTCCGGAGTACGCGCCAAGGTCATGGCGAGACGCAGGCGCACCACCATGCTGCTCTTCCTCGGGTTCGTCGTCAGCGGTATCGCGGCCACGACCGTGGGCAGCGGGCCGCTGATGTGGCTCCCGGCGGTGCCGGCCGTGCTGCTCAGCGCGTACATCGTCCACCTGCGCAAGCAGGAACGGCGACGCTACGCCGTCACGATGGACCGACGCCGTGCCGAGGAGGCCGCCCGCCGGCTGCGGGAACGGCCCCGGCCCCAGCCCGTCGTCGAGGCC
>NZ_BHZI01000240.1 GCF_004305975.1 Streptomyces otsuchiensis | reverse complement strand
ACCCTCCCCACTCCCCCCGACTCCGACTCCTCCCCCGAGGACCGCCGCGATGACGCGGCCATGAAACAAAGAGGTTCGTCATGTCCGACGCCTACACGCTCGTCGCGTTCGGCGCGGCGATCGCAGTCCTGGTACTGCTCATCGCCAAGTACAAGGTCCACCCGGTCGCGACGCTGTTCATCATCGTCACGACGCTCGGGCTCGCCCTCGGCATGGGCGGCAGCAAGACGATCGAGCTGATCACCGAGGGCTTCGGCAACACCATGGCAAGCGTGGGGCTGCTGATCATCTTCGGCTGTGTGCTCGGCAAGATGCTGGAACTCAGCGGTGCCGCGCACCGGATCACGGAGGCGGCGCTCAAGGTCTTCTCCGGCAAGAAGGCACCGTGGGCCGTCGCGGTCGCCTCCAGCGTCATCGGAATTCCGCTGATCGCCGACACCACCGTGCTGATGCTGATCCCGGTGGTCTCGGTTCTGGCCTACCAGACCCGGACCTCGATGATGAAGCTGGGCCCGATCCTCTACATCGGCGCCTACGTGATGACCTCTCTCATCCCGCCGGGCCCGGGCCCGCTGGCCGCCTCCTCGCTGCTCGGCGTCGACCTCGGCGAAGCGATGCTGTGGGGCGCCGTCGTCGCCGTGCCGAGCATCATCGTGGCCGTGATCTACCTGCTGACCATCAAGACCCACGTGGACCCGAAGCCGGAGTTCGTCGGGCACCTCACCCCGGCCGGGGGCGCTCCGGCAACCGGCGGCGCGGGCGACGGAACCGACGCGGAGGAGAAGCCGCACCGCCCCAAGCTGTGGATGTCGCTGGTCCCGGTCTTCCTGCCGGTCGTGCTGATCATGCTGAACTCCTACGTGGTCGACATGATCGGCGCGGAGAACCTCGTCGGCCAGGTCATCGCCTTCGTCGGCGAGCCGGTCATAGCCCTCTTCATCGGCTGCCTCTCGGCGCTGCCGCTGTTCGGCAGCAAGTGGGGCGAGAAGGAGACCGTCAACGACCTGTTCGAGTCCGGCCTGCGGCTGGCCGCCATGCCGCTCGCCCTCACCGGCGTCGGCGGTGCGCTGGCGACGATCATCCGGGACACCGAGGTCGCCAACTCCGTGGCCGACATGATCCGCGACTGGGGCCTGTCCCCGATCATCGTGCCGTTCCTGGTGGCCGCCGCGATCTGTACCATCACGGGTTCGAATATCCTCGGCGTGATGACCGCCGCGGCGATCATGCAGCCGCTCGCGGAGGGTCTCGGCATCTCCGGGCTGGCGATCTACCTGGCATGCGGGACCGGAGCGCAGATCATGAAGCACGCGAACTCCTCGGGCTTCTGGGTCACCACGACCCTGTCCAACATGACGGTCGGTCAGGGCATCCGCTCGATCGGGATCGCCTCGGCGCTCTCCGGCGTCACCGGCTTCGCGATCGTCTACGCCCTCTACGGGTTCGGGCTGATCTGACAGACTCCGGCGTCCGCCGACGGTGCGAACCCGTCGGCGGACGCCGGACACCACCACGGATGCCGCCGCCGGTGCCGGGAGCCACGGGGATCCCCCGCAGCTCCCGGCGCCTGCGGCGGACACGGACGCAGGGACGCAAGGAGGCGTGAGCGTGTCGACGGAGGAGAGCCCCGAGACCCCGCTGATCCCCGACCAGCGGCGCGAGCTGCTGATCAGGCTGCTCCGGGGCCACGCGGTACTGAGCGTGCATCAGCTCACCGAGATGCTCGGCGTCTCCCACATGACGGTGCGCCGCGACATCGCCGCACTGGAGCGCCAGGGCCGCGCGGTCTCCGTGCCGGGCGGCGTGCGGATCGCCGGGCAGCTCCACCACGAACCCAGCTTCGTGGACAAGTCGACAATGGATCAGCCGGCCAAACTGGCCATCGCCGCGCGGGCCGCCGACTTCCTCCACGACGACACCACCGTCTACCTCGACGCCGGCACCACCTGCCACGCTCTCGTCCCGCACCTGGTGCGGCACCAGGGCATGACCGTGGTCACCAACGACTTCACCACCGCCAACCTGCTGATGGCCAACCCGGACGTGGAGGTCATCCACACCGGCGGACGCATAGAGCACGCCAACCGCTCCACCGTGGGCCGCCTGGCCGCGCAGACCCTGGGCCAGCTCGTCCTGGACATCGCCTTCGTCTCCACCAGCTCCTGGGACCTCCAGCACGGCGTGACCACCCCCTCCCCCGCCAAGGTCGAGGTCAAGCAGGCCGCCATGGCCAGCGCCTCCCGCTCGGTCCTGCTGACCGGCAGCGCCAAGTACGGCACCTTCGGGATGTACCGGGTCGCCGGGCTCACCGCCTTCGACGCCGTCGTCACCGACCAGGACCTGCCCCGCGCCGCCCGTGAGGCGCTGCGCGAACAGGGCGTGGAGACACTGGTCGCCGACGGCGGCACCGTCGGCGGCGGCGCGGGCTGACGGCCCGCGCACCAGTCACGGTCGCGGACACCGGCGCTCTCCCGGCCGACGCTCGCGGTCACGCCAACCACGCACGAGCTCACTGGAGCGCACCTTGCAGTCTCGATGCCGCGCGACAGGAGGTCGTTGTTCAGTGGGGGCAAGCTGCCACTGAGGGGTGGACGCACGGAAGGCAGACGGGGGATGACCGGTCACCGTCTGTTCGTCGGGACGGATGGGCTGGTCGGCTTCCTGGCCGAGGAGCCAGAGGACGCCGTCATGGTTGCGGTCGGCGGGTTTGCCGCAGACCTGGCAGAGGAGCCTGGTCATCGCGATGCGCTGGCGCAGGGGGTGGACCTTGCCGTACTGGGGTCTGCCCTTGCCCGGCTGGGAGGGTGAGCGGGTCCAGAGGATGCCGTGTTCGTCGCGGTCGTAGGTGCGTTCCGTGGCGAAGGCGAGGCGCCCCCGGCGGATGACCAACTGCGGTTGCGGTTTGCCCTCCTGGCTCCACTGGGTGATGTACGGGACGACGTGGGGCCGGGTGGGTGCGGCTGTCAGCATGGGGCCGCCTCCGGGGGTGCGGTGAGGTGGGCGGTGACGGTGTGGCCGGTATGGCTCGTGGTGAGCTGGATGGCGGCGGCGAGGAGGTGGGCCAGGAGCAGGCCGCGGCCGTGGGTGGCGTCGTCGGTCGGCCGGCCGTGGCGGGGTTCGGTGTCGCTGTGGCTGTGGTCGGTGACGGTGAGGCTGATCGCGGCTCCGGCGCGGCGGAGGGTGAGGCGCACGTCGGGGGTGGTGGTGTGGGTAACGGCGTTGGTGACCAGTTCGGTGACGATCAGGGCGGCGTCCTCGGCGTGGGGGTGGCCGGTGAGGACGTCGCGGGTCCATCGCTTTGCGCGGCCCACTTCTGCCGGAAGTCCGGGACAGAGAAGTTCCCAGACTCGAACCTTGCTCGTATACTCATCCATACAAGTTGCTCCATGCTGGTGGTCGGCGGTGAAGAGGATTGCGGGCTAGACGAGTTTGACGCCGTCGTGTGCGCGAATCGCGGGCGGAGGGGCCGCGTCGAGGGCGTCCAGGACGCGGATCGAATATGCCTCGTCGGCCAGCGTCGTGGCCTCGTCGCGAGTGGCCCAGTGAAGCGCCTTGGTCTCGTCGCCCGTGGTGGGCTGTCCCGCGATCGCGCGGCAGCGGAAGACCATCGAGACGACCAGGTCGGCCATGTTCTGGTAGACGCCGGTCAGCGCCGCGGTCGAGGTGTCGATCTTGAGGCCGGTCTCTTCGAGTACTTCGCGGGCCAGGGCGTCGGGCAGGGTTTCGCCCGCTTCGACCACTCCCCCGGGAGGCTCCCAGTGGCCGTTGTCGCGCCGTTTGATCAACAGGGCGCGGCCATGATCATCCACGATGACTCCGGCCACGCTCACTGAGTGGTGGCGCTCGGCGGTGCTGCTCACGTTCGGCGGTCCTCGTTCTGTGGTCGACCAGCTGGATAGGCTCTCACCGTAGCAACGAAGCACCCCTGCTTGTCTAGACGACTGAAGGAGTTAAGGATGGCTCAACTGTCCGATCACCTGGGGCCACTGGACCCCACGGGCGATCGTGCCGTCTACCGCCAGATCGCTGACCGCCTGCGTGAGGCCATCAGCAGGGGACGGTTCACCGAGGGAGCGAAACTGCCTTCCGAGGCCGAGCTGGTGGAGCACTTCGGCGTCAGCAGGATGACCGTCCGCAACTCGATCGCGTTGCTCCAGAGCGAGGGCCTTGTCTCCGCCGAGCACGGCAAGGGTGTCTTCGTGCGTCCCCGGCCACCGGTCCGCCGCCTGGCTTCTGACCGCTTCGCCCGACGCCACCGCGAACAGGGTAAATCGGCCTTCATCGTCGAGGCGGACGCGGCCGGGAGCGCGCCGACGGTGGACCAACTGGAGGTGAGGGAAGAGCGACCCAGCGCCGAGGTCTCGGCCCGACTCGGCGCCCCGCACAAGGTGCTGGTCCGTAAGCGCCGGTACCTCCTCGACGGCCGGCCCATCGAATACGCCGCTTCCTACCTTCCACTCGACATCGCCCGAGACACTCCGATCGTCCAGCCCAACCCCGGGCCCGGCGGGATCTACGCGCGGCTCGAAGAGCTCGGTCACACGCTTGACCACTTCGACGAGGAACTCCGCGCCCGCATGCCCACCCCGCAGGAAGCCAGACACCTCCACCTCGCCTCCGGCGTACCCGTCATCCACCTCGTGCGCACCGCCTTCGACACTCACGGAAGGGCCGTCGAGGTCTGCGACACCGTCATGGCAGCCGACGCCTACCTCCTCACCTACCGACTCCCCGCCACGTAGTCGGCCGACGGAATCACGGCAGCCGAGAAGAGGGGACAGCGGACAACCCCCGAGTTCGCTGACCTAGGGGTTCAATCTCGCGGGTGATCCGGAGAGTTGCTGTATTCAGTCGGGCCGTGTGGTCAGCTGATGGCATGGAAGCGATATGGACGAGCGTCGTAGCGGTCGGGGGCACGCTGCTGGGTGCCGTGATCACGCACTTCTTCCAGCGCCACGCGTCGGGGCGCAGTGAGCTGTTCGCGCGGTCGGAAGCGCTCCGGCAGGAGCGGATGGCCACGTACAGCCTGTTCGCCGCAGCGGTGGAGGACTACCGCCACGGCCAGGCCGACCGCTGGTACCGGCAGCAGCAGGACCCCGAGGGACGGGACTTCGTCACGGCACGTGATGAGGCCCACCGCCTCCGGACGACGACACGGCAGGTGCTCTACCAGGTCAAGCTGCTCACGGACGACCAGGGAGTGGTCCTCGCCGCCGAGCGGGCCTATGAGAGCACGCGGGACGTGTCGACCGCACAGGGCGGAGAAGAGCGGGACGTGCTGGACGCACGGGCCCGGCAAGCGATTGACGCGTTCGTCGCGCAGGCTTCGCCGCTGGTGCGCTGAACGGTTCGTGGAAACACGCCAGTTGCCGCGAGTGCCAGCAGAGGTCGCGAGGGGCGGGCTCATTCGGCGAGGGCGTCGGTCTCCGGTGTCCAGGGTCGCCACACGGCCGCCTCCCGCCAGCCCGGGGCGTCGGCCGCCCAGTCGCCCAGCAGGCGCGCGACGGGCTCGACGTCCGACAGCGAGTCGTCCGACGGAATCCGGCCCTGGCGGTGGGTCTCGGGCCCTCCCTCGCGGAACTCCACGAGGCATCCCTCGCCGTCGTCCATGAGGTGGACCTGGATGTAGTGGTCCCCCTCACCGGAGCGGTCGTGGCGGGTCAGGATCAGGAACGGGAACTGGTGGTTCATGTCGGCGAGAAGGTCGTGGAGCTGCGTCCGTGTCGGGTCCTCGACCTTGTCCCCGGCCGCGGTGGTGACTGTCATTACCGGCTGCGTCATGGGCTGAACGGTAGGCGGGGGCACTGACACCGCGCCCCCGCCGTGTGCCCCTGCCGGTCGCCCCCGCCGCGCTCAGTGGGGCACCCCGAGCACCCGCCGGGCGGTCAGGGCAAGGGAGAGCTCGGCGGTCGCGCGGGGGCTGGCCAGCGAGCGGCCGATGAGCCGCTCGCAGCGGCGCAGCCGGTTGAGGACGGTGTTGCGGTGGCAGGAGAGCCGTTCGCCGGCGCGCTGGGCCGAGGCGTCGCACTCCAGCCAGGCGGTCAGGGTGTCCAGCAGCAGGTCCCGCTCGCTCGCGTCCAGCCGCAGCAGCGGTCCGAGCACACGCTCGGTCAGCACGGTGCCCAGTTCCGGCGAGGAGACCAGCAGCGCGGCGGTCAACTGCTCGTGCAGCAGCGCCACCTGTCCGTCACCGGAGCAGGTCAGAAGCGCCTTCTCGGCGAGCCGGCGGGCGCCGGCGACCGCGGTCAGCCCTTCCGCCACCGTGCTGATGCCCACCCGCACCTGCGGCGCGGTGGGTGGCGGCGCCAGCTCGGCGGCCAGCGCCTCGGGGCCCGACTCGCCGAGCGCGGCGACGACCAGATCGGTGGAGTCTCCGTGGTGCCAGACCAGCGGCAGTGATCCGGAGTCCCGTCGCAGCGCCTCCCGGCCGGTGCCGGAGACCGCTGCCACGGCGTAACGGCCGCGCTCGGGGAGTCCCAACGCGACGGCTATGTCGGCGAGTTCGGAGGCGCGGGCGGAGCCGTCCAGCAGCGCCTCCGCCATCAGCCGCAGCCGGTTGTCGCGCCGCCAGGCCATCTCCCGCTCGCTGCGGCGGTACGCCTCGGCCGCGACGGAGCAGTGTTCGTCGACGAAGTTCCACACGTCGCCCGCGACATGGACCAGCAGCCGCATCGACTCCGGGTCGCGCGCCGAGGCGATCTCCACCAGCTCCTGCCAGACCGTCGCGCCGCCGAGGCGGAAGGCGTGCAGCAGGGCGTCCAGCGGCTGGCCGCTCCGCGCGCGCTCGGTGCCGATCCGCCACGAGCAGCGGCGGGCGGACTCACCGAGTTCCTGCGGCCGGATGAGACAGCCGACGTTGTGGCGCAGCGACCGGTTGACCTCCTCCCACAGGGTGTCGAACTCACCCGGCGGGGTGCGGTAGCTGGGCTCGTGCTCCTGGATCAGCTCCACCACGCGGTCGGTCAGCTCGGGCAGCCGGTGCAGCAGCAGCTGGGCGGAGGAGCGGAGTACGGCGATGGACTCTCCGCGACCGGTCGCGGACCCGGCCGGTACCGGTTCCGGCCGTGTCCGCGCCCCTCTTCGTTCGCGGTGACGGACGACTGGGTGCATGACGGACCTCCACCGTGGCGGTAAGGGCGGCTCGGTCTGCATTGTTGATGGGCGGCGGTCCGCAATCCAGCGCTGTTCCCGTAGTGCAACCAAAGACATGTGGCGGACGGCCGCGGCGAGGGGTCGCCGGAGCCGGGCGGGAGGTTCGTATACGGTCCCTGCCGGTCACCGGCGCGGACGGTACGGGCACGCACAACACCGCTGCGGGGCGGGCGGGTTCGCCGAGCGGGCCGGCGCCCGGGGAGTGCCTTGGCGGGCAGGAACGGCGGCGGAAGGGCCGCACACGGCCCGCGAACGGGCCACGCGCGCCCCCGCCTCAGTGGCCGCCGGTGAGGCGTGCGTGCAGGGTGCGCGCGGAGGCGTCGGTGAGCGCGGCCATCTGGTCGACGATCACCCGCAGCCGCTCGGTGTCGTCGGTGGCTGCGGCGAACAGCGCCCGGTACTGCGGGTCGAGCCCGTCCGGCGCCCGGCGGACCAGGGCTTCGCCCAGTTCGGCCAGCAGCACCCGCTGCCGGGTGCGCAGCCGCTCCTGGTCGGGTCGCTGCATCACATAGACGTCGGCGACGGCCTTGAGGACGTCGCACTCCAGCCGTGCCTCGCGCGGCACGATCAGTTCGGCGGCGTAGCGGGTGAGCCGCCCGGTGCCGTAGCGGGCGCGGGTGGCGGCCTCGGCGGCGAGGCAGAACCGGCCGATCAGCTGGCTGGTGGCGTTCTTCAGCCGCACCTGGGCGAGGGCGGTGCCGTCGTAGCCGTGCGGCCACCACTCCTGGTCCAGCAGGCGTTCCAGGGCCTCGGCCAGTTCCTCGGTGCCGGTGCCGGCGGGGGCGTAGCGCTCGGCGGCGACGGCGAAGATGCCCTGCCGTTCCGGTTCGGCCATCAGCATGTTGGGGTCGAGGTGGCCGGCGTGCAGCCCGTCCTCCACGTCGTGGACGGAGTAGGCGACGTCGTCGGCCCAGTCCATGACCTGTGCCTCGAAGCAGCGGCGGTCGGCGGGGGCGCCGTCCCGCAGCCAGCGGAAGACCGGGAGGTCGTCGGCGTAGACGCCGAACTTGCGGGCCGCGGGGTCGGCCGGGTGGACGCCGCGGGGCCAGGGGTACTTGGTGGCCGCGTCCAGCGCGGCGCGGGAGAGGTTGAGTCCGGCGGGGGCCGTCTCGTCGCTGCCGCGGAACCGCTTGGGCTCCAGCCGGGTCAGCAGCCGCAGCGACTGCGCGTTGCCCTCGAAGCCGCCGCAGGGTTCGGCGAGTTCGGCGAGTGCGCCCTCGCCGTTGTGGCCGAAGGGCGGGTGGCCGAGGTCATGTGCGAGGCAGGCGGTCTCGACGAGGTCGGGGTCGCAGCCGAAGGTGGCGCCCAGTTCACGGCCGACCTGGGCGCACTCCAGGGAGTGGGTGAGCCGGGTGCGGGGGCTGGCGTCCCAGGCGTACTGGACCTCGGGCTGGTCGGGGGTGACCACCTGGGTCTTCCCGGCCAGGCGGCGCAGCGCGGCGGAGTGCAGCACCCGGGCCCGGTCGCGCTGGAACGCCGTCCGGCCGGGGCGCTTGTCCGGCTCCGGGTCCCAGCGCTCGGCGTCTGCCGGGCTGTATCCCGGGTACTCGTCTCGCATACCCACGACAGTAGCCCGCCCCGCCCGCGTGGCCTGCGGCGGTCCGGTGGTCGGGGTCGGGGTCGGTCGGCGCGTGCCGTGGGCCCGGGGTCAGCCC
>NZ_BHZI01000239.1 GCF_004305975.1 Streptomyces otsuchiensis | reverse complement strand
GGGCAGGTAGCCTGGACGGGTGCCCGTACTCGCCGAAGTGATCAGTGCCCTCGACGCCCTCTGGCCGCGCGAGACCGCCGAGGACTGGGACGCCGTAGGGCCTGTCTGCGGAGACCCGGCCGCCCCGGTCGAGCGGGTGCTGTTCGCCGTCGACCCCGTCGCCGAGGTCGCGGAAGAGGCGATCGCGCTCGGTGCCCAGCTGCTCGTCACGCACCACCCCCTCTACCTGCGCGGCACCACCACCGTGGCCGCCGACTCCTTCAAGGGACGGGTGGTGCACGACCTGATCCGCTCCGGTGTCGCGCTGCACGTCGCCCACACCAACGCCGACCGTGCCGATCCCGGTGTCTCCGACGCCCTGGCCGGCGCGCTCGGCCTGCGCGTGGTCGGCCCGCTCGTCCCCGACGCCGCCGATCCGGCCGGCCGCCGCGGCCTCGGCCGGATCGCCGAGCTGCGACAGCCGCTCCCGCTGCGGGAGTTCGTCCGGCAGGCGGCCGCCGCGCTGCCCGCGACCGCCCAGGGTGTGCGCGCCACCGGCGACCCGGACCGCACGATCCGCACGGTCGCGGTCTGCGGCGGCTCCGGTGACAGCCTCTTCGACCGCGTCCGCGCGGCCGGGGTCGACGCCTACGTCACCGCCGACCTCCGCCACCACCCCGCCTCCGAGGCGGCCGAGGCAGCCGTCTTCGGCGGCACGGGCCCCGCCCTGGTCGACGCCGCGCACTGGGCCACCGAGTGGCCCTGGTGCGAACAGGCCGCCGCCCAGCTCGACGCCGTCTCCGACCGGCACGGCTGGGCGCTGCGCACCCATGTCTCCCGCCGGGTCACCGACCCGTGGACCACCCACGCGCCGTCGGCGCCCGCCGCCCACGACGCATCGACGATGACCTCAGGAGCCCCCAACTGAACGCCGCGCCCGCCGACCAGATCCGTCTGCTCGACGTCCAGGAGCTGGACACCCGGCTCGCCCAGCTCGACCACCGTCGCGCCAACCTGCCCGAGCACGCGGAACTCCGCAAGCTCACCAACCAGCTCGACCAGCAGCGCGACTTCCTCGTCGCGGCCGAGACCGAGGTCGGCGACACCGCCCGCGAACAGACCAAGGCCGAGCAGGACGTCGACCAGGTCCGTCGCCGGGCCGAGCGCGACCAGCAGCGGCTGGACTCCGGCATGGTCACCAGCCCCAAGGACCTGGAGTCGCTGCAGAGCGAGATCGCCTCGCTGGCCAAGCGCCAGGACAACCTGGAGAACGTGGTCCTGGAGATCATGGAGCGCCACGAGGCCGCGACCGAGCGCGCCGCCGAGATGGCCTCCGCCGTCGAGGGACTGGAGAAGACCGGCGTCGAACTGACCAAGCGCCGCGACGCCGCCACGACCGAGATCGACGCCGACGCCGAGAAGGCCCGCCGTGAGCGGGACGCGGTCGCCCGGACCATCCCCGAGGCCCTGCTCGCCCTCTATGACAAGCTGCGCGCCCAGCACGGCGGCGTCGGCGCGGCGAAGCTCTACCAGAAGCGCTGCGAGGGCTGCCGGCTGGAGCTCAACATCACCGAGGTCAACGAGGTGCGGGCGGCGGCGTCCGACGCCGTCGTCCGGTGCGAGAACTGCCGCCGGATCCTGGTCCGGACTCCCGAGTCCGGGCTGTGAGCGCTGGCTCACGCCGGCTGATCGTCGAGGCGGACGGCGGTTCCCGGGGCAATCCGGGACCGGCGGGCTACGGTGCTCTGGTCCTGGACGCCGCCAGCGGTGAGGTGCTCGCGGAGAGGGCCGAGGCCATCGGCCGGGCCACCAACAACGTCGCCGAGTACCGGGGGCTGATCGCCGGTCTGCGCGCGGCACGGGAACTGGCGCCCGACGCCACAGTCCGCGTCCGCATGGACTCCAAGCTGGTCGTCGAGCAGATGTCCGGCCGCTGGAAGATCAAGCACCCCGACATGCGCCCGCTCGCCGCCGAGGCCCGGGAGATCTTCCCGCCGGGGGCGGTGCGCTACGAGTGGATCCCCCGCGCCGAGAACGGGCACGCGGACCGGCTCGCCAACGAGGCGATGGACGCGGCCAAACGCGGCGAGAGCTGGAGCCCGGGCAACTCCACCGCCCAGCTCGCGGCACCGGCGCGTTCAGCCGGCCCGGCAGGCGATCCCGCCGAACCCGCCGAAGCAGCGGGCTCGGACGAGAGGGCCGGGACGGCTGGGGCGACCGGGACGACCGAGGCGAGCACCACCGCGCCGCCCGCCGCCGGCTGGGGAGCCGACCAGGGCACCGCGACCACCTTCGTCCTCCTGCGCCACGGGGAGACGGCCCTGACTCCGCAGAAGCGGTTCTCGGGCAGCGGTGCCGACCCCGAACTCTCCGAGGCGGGCCGCAGGCAGGCCGCGGCGGCCGCCGCCCATCTCGCCGCGCGCGGCACGGTGCAGGCGGTCGTCACCTCTCCGGCGCTGCGCTGCCGCCAGACCGCCGGGACCGTGGCCGACGCCCTGGGGCTGAAGCCGCGGATCGAGGACGATCTGCGGGAGACCGATTTCGGCGCGTGGGAGGGCCTCTCCTTCGCGGAGGTCCGTGAGCGTCACCCGGAGGATCTGGCGGCCTGGCTCCGCTCACCGAAGGCCGAACCGACCGGCGGCGGCGAGAGTTTCGCGGCGGTCTCCCGGCGGACCGCCGTCGCCCGGGACCGGATGATCGCGCGGTTCGCGGGCCGGACGGTCCTGGTGGTCAGTCACGTCACGCCGATCAAGTCGCTGGTGCGGCTGGCGCTGGGGGCGCCACCCGACGCGCTGTTCCGGATGGAGCTGTCGGCCGCGTCGCTCTCCGCCGTCGCGTACTACGCGGACGGTGCGGCCAGCATGCGGCTGTTCAACGACACGGCGCATCTGCGCTGACCGCCGGGCGGTTTGCCCCGGCGCCGGCGCGGTTCACCCGGCGCCGGGGCTGTCGGCGGTGGCGGTCGCGGCGCGGGCCGTCTCCGCCGCCGTCCGGGAGAGGTCGGTGATCCGTCCCCAGTCCCCGGCGGCGACCGCGTCGCGCGGCGCCATCCAACCGCCCCCGACAGCCGTCACGTTGGGCAGCCGCAGGTAGTCGGCGGCGCTGGTGGCGCTGATCCCGCCGGTGGCGCAGAACCGTGCCTCGGGCAGTGGTCCGCCGACGGCGCGCAGCCAGGCGGTGCCGCCGCCGGCCTCGGCGGGGAAGAACTTCATCCGGCTGACGCCCGCCTCCAGCAGCGCCATCACCTCGGACGGGGTGGCGACACCCGGCAGGGCGGGCAGCCCCGAGTCCAGCAGCGCCCCGAGCATCGAGGGCGTGCTGCCCGGGCCGACCAGGAACCGTGCGCCGGCGGCGACCGCCGCGGTCACGTCGGCGGCGCCGCGCACGGTGCCCGCCCCGACCACCGCCTCCGGCACCTCCGCGGCGATCCGGGTGATCGCCTCCCGCGCCGCGGTGGTACGGAGCGTCACCTCGATCACCGGCAGCCCGCCCGCGACCAGCGCCCGCGCGAGGGGCACCGCGTCACTCGCCGTATCCACCGTGACCACCGGGATCACGCCGGCCGCGAGCAGCGCGTGGTCGTCGGCCGGGCGTGAGGTGACATCGTCCATGGTCGGCAGCCTGCCCGGCACCGCCGCGGTGTGCAACAGGCGTTGCGCTCGTCGCAACGTCCGGTGACCACTCTTGCGCCACCGCACCGGAGCACCGGATGCGACCCGTTCGGTGACTCTCTGTCAGTGGTCGGGGGTACTGTCGTCACCGAATGTTCAGGTCGGCTCGTCGGCGCATCCGTGCGGCGGCGGGACGACCGGCGACTGGCGACGGGCGAGGGGAGCGGCAGATGGCGACGGAAGCGGTGGACGGCGGCGCGCTGGTGGGGCGCTGGGTACTGGTCGGAGCGGTGGAGGAGGAGGTGCCGGTCGAGATCGCCGACACCCCGGACGACCTGGCTCGGGACGAGGGCCCCGCCGCGGTGGTGGCGGGGGTGCGACTGCCGCTGACGGAGGTGGTCCGGCGCTGGCTGGCCGGGGAACTGCCGGGCGAGCGGCCGGAGCCGGTGGCGGTCGGCGGGCTGACGCTGGTGGTGACAACGGAGCTGGCCTTCCACGAGACCGGGTCGGCGCCGGTCCCCTGGTTCACCGATGAGGGGGTGCTGGAACCGGCGGCGGTGCCGTTCGGCGGCCGGGTGGAACTCACCGCGGCGGGCGCGTTCCTGTTGCTGAGCCGTCCGGTTCCGTGGGCGCGTGGCAATGTCGAGGGTCGGCTCGTCCCGGAGCGGCTGGACGACGGCGACACCGTGATCACCGATCGGCTGGCGCCGTCCGAAGGCGGCCTGGAGCGGACGGTGTCGGTGGTGACGGACGGCGTCGTCCTCACGCGGGTGCGGTACTCCTACGCGCCGGCGGCCGGATGAGTCCGGGACGTGCCGCGCGTCGCGTGGCCGAGGCGTGCCGTGGTGCGCTCCGCCGCTGTCGACCACCATGGCGGTATGACGCGGAGCGAGGACGGCGCCACCGAGCAGGCGTGGGCGGCGCTCGGCGGCGAGCCGGGCCGGGCGGGTGCGGTGCGGTACGAGCCCGCGCCGGGGGCGCTGCCCGCACGGCTGCCGGTGCTGGAAATGGCGCGGGCGACGGTGGGCGTCTGTTCGCTGGCCGCCGCCGACCTGCTGGCCGAACGGAACGGTGTCCCGGCGCCGGAGGTGATGGTGCGGGAGGCATCCGTCGCCACGGCCTTCGTCAGCGAACGGCACCTGCGGATCGACGGCCGCGCCCCGGTCGCGTTCGCGCCGCTCTCCGGCTTCTGGCGGACCGCCGACGGCTGGGTGCGCACCCACGCCAACTACCCCCACCACCGGTCCCGCCTCCTGCGCTCCCTCGGGGTCACGACGCGGAGCGCGGCGACGGACGGGGAGGCGGCGCGGGGAGCGGCGGACGGGGTGACGACGGAGTGGGACGCGAGGGTGATCGCGCCGCGACTCGCCGCGGTGCTGGCGGAGCGCTCCGCGCACGAGGTCCAGGAGACCGTGTACGCGGCGGGCGGTCTCGCCGTGGCGACTGCCGCGGCTCCGGCGAGCGCCGTGGACGCGGGACCGCGCGCGGTGGGGCTGCCCCTGGTGGAGACGCCACGGGTGACGGACCGTCCGGCCCCGCCGCTCCCCGCCGCCTCCTCGGGACCGGCCGCCGGGGTGCGCGTCCTCGACCTCACCCGGGTGATCGCGGGCCCGGTGGCCACCCGGACGCTGGCGCTGCTCGGTGCGGACGTCCTCCGGGTGGACGCCCCCGGCCTGCCGGAGAGCGACAGCGCCCACGCCGACACCGGGACGGGGAAGCGCTCCACCCGGCTCGACCTCGCCTCATCCGGCGGCCGTCGCGTCCTCGACGAACTGCTGGAGACGGCGGACGTGGTGGTCACGGGCTACCGGCCCGGCGCGCTGGGCCGGTTCGGGCTCGGGCCCGAGTCGCTCCTCGACCGACGCCCCGGGCTCATCGTCGCCCAGCTGTGCGCCTGGGGCTGGAGCGGCCCGTGGGCGCCGCGTCGGGGCTTCGACAGCCTGGTCCAGGCGGCCACCGGGATCGCGGCGATCGAAGCGGGGGAGGACGGCAGGCCCGGGGTGCTGCCCGCGCAGGCGCTGGACCACGGCACGGGCTACCTGCTGGCGGCCGGGGTACTGCGGGCGCTCGCGGAGCGCGCGGCACGGGGCGGGCGCCACCTGCGGTTCTCGCTGGCGGCTACCGCGGGCTGGCTGCTGGCCGGGGTGCCGGCGGCGCCGGCCGGAGCCGGTGAGGGTGGCTCGCGGTACCGGCCGGAGCCATGGCTGGCGGAGACCGGTTCGGGGTACGGGCCGCTGACGCACGCCCTGCCCCCGGTCGGGTACCGGGGCGCTCCGCGTGACTGGGCGGCCGGCCCGACCCGCTGGGGTAAGGACCGTGCCGAGTGGCGCTGAGGCGGGCGCGGGCAGCGGGTGTGGGCAGCGGGCGCGGCGCCGTGCGGCGTCAGACCTCGGTGACCACCACGTCCAGCCGTGCCGCGTTCTCGCCCTCCACGTGGTAGCCGAGATCCCTGAGCACTCCCGTCAGTTCGTCGGGGGTGGTGGGCTCGGCCCCGGACTCCAGCAGGGCGCGGACGATACGGCCCTTGGTCGCCTTGTTGAAGTGGCTCACCACGCTGCGCTTCTCCACGCCGTTCACGGTCCGCGACTGCAGCACCCGGACCGTCGTGGTCCGGCGCGCGGTCCGCGGGTCGGGCTTCCACATCCCCGCGTAGGCGGTGGAACGCAGATCGAGGACGAGCCGCCCCTCGGCGGCCTCCGGGAGGGCCTTGCCGAGCGGTTCACGCCAGTGCCGGGCCAGCGGGCCGAGCGCGGGCAGCCGCACACCCCCGGAGCAGCGGTAGGCGGGCACCGGGTCGCCGACCCGCAGCGCACCCCAGAGGCCGGAGAAGACCAGCAGCGCCCGCTCGGCACGCTCACGGGCGGTGCCCCCGAGCGTGCCGAGGCCCAGCGCGTCGTACAGCACGCCGGTGTACAGCTGACCGGCCGGCAGGGTCGGCGCGGTGCGGAGCACGGCGTTCCGGGCCACCTCGCCGGTCTGCCGTTCGCTCAGGCCGAGGATCTCCCGGGCCTTGACCTCGTCGGCCGCGCACAGCTCGGCCAGTTCGGTCAGCACCATCTCGCGGGCTGGGGTCAGCTCCGGCAGCGACAGCCGCGCGAGCTCCAGCGCGGGGCCGTCCGTTCCCTCGGCCTTGCCCTCGGACGGCGGCAGCAGTACCAGCACGGTGTCGGGTCCTCTCGGTGGTCGTGGCACGACGGGTCGCGGCCGGTCAGCCAGCGTACGGGCCCGCGCCGGGCGGCGGAGACGGCCGGCACCACGGCCGGTAGTATGGCGGACACGGCAGACGAGTCGTGCGGACGGTCGCGTCGGGACTTCGGTCCCGCCGAGGAACGTCCGGGCTCCACAGGGCAGGGTGGTGGCTAACGGCCACCCGGGGTGACCCGCGAGACAGTGCCACAGAAAACAGACCGCCGGGGCCGAGAGGCACCCGGTAAGGGTGAAACGGTGGTGTAAGAGACCACCAGCGCCCAGGGTGACCTGGGCGGCTTGGTAAACCTCACCTGGAGCAAGGTCAAGAGGGGCCGTTTCCTTCCCCCGGGAAGGCGGCGGCTCTGCGCGGACGTTCGAGGGCTGCCCGCCCGAGTCCGCGGGTAGACCGCTGGAGGCTGTCGGCAACGGCAGCCCTAGATGGATGGCCGTCACCCCGATGGTCGCGAGACCCCGGGGTACAGAACCCGGCGTACAGCCGACTCGTCTGCCGTATCCCCCTCGTCGCAGGCAGCCCTCCCCGCTGACGCGGACAGCCCTCCCCGCGTGGCCGGGCGTGCTCCGGCTGTTGGCGGTGCGCGGCGTGAAGGCGTTCGCCGCAGCCTCCCGCCTGGCGTGGGTCAGGGCAGGTCGTCGAGCAGGGCGTGGACGGCGGCCGGGAACGGGTCACCGACGCGGAAACGGCGCGTGGTCAGCGCCACCAGGGCCGTGTCCGTCTCCGGCCGGAACGCCAGCAACGCCTGCTGCCCTGACGTCGCACCGGCGTGGAAGAGGACCGGGCCGCGGCTGCCGGGGTGGTGGAACCAGGTCAGGGTGTGCGTGTGCCGGTGCCCGATGCCGCGACGCAGCACCGGGCGCCGCAGGGCGCGCAGCGCCGCGGCGAGCGGGGTCTCCTCCGGCCGGAGCTGCGCCTCCAGAAAGGTCAGCAGGTCGTCCGGGGTGGCACGGACGGCACCGGCGGCCTGGAAGCCGCCCATCTCCAGCGCGGGTACCTCGGTGGTGCCGTCGCGCCGGTGCCCCGTGGCGTCGGTCCCCGGGTCGCCGGGTGCGGTCGCGGTGTCCGCGAGGCCGAGGGGCCGCAGCACGCGGCGGTCGAGGAGTTCCTCCCAGGGCAGCCCGCTGTGCGCGGCCATCGTGTGCCCCAGGACGGCGGCGCCGAAGTTGGAGTACCGCCAGCGGGTCCCGGGCCGGTGGCGGGGCCGTCGGACGGGCCGCAGGAACGCGGCGACGACCCGTTCGGCCGGGTACCCGGCGTAGGGGTTGGTCGTCCAGCGCGGTACCGCCTGCCGGTAGAAGTCGGCGGGCAGCCGGGGCAGTCCCGAGGTGTGGGTGACCAGGTGCGTCAGCGTCGCCCGCTGACCGCCGGTCGGGTGCCGGGGCGACAGCAGGTCGGCGGCGCGGTCGTTCCAGCGGAGCTCGCCGCTGTGGACGAGGTCGGCGAGGAGCAGCGCGTTGTAGGTCTTGGCCGCCGAACCGATCTCGTACCGCAGCTTCTCCCTGGGCTGCGCGGGGGGTTCGGCCGTGCCGCCGGAGAGCACGACGCGTTCGCCGCGCCGGGAGTAGCCCAGGATCGCGTCGGGCGCGTCCGCCAGGGCGAGGGTCTCCGCGAGCCGGGCGCGGACCTCGCCCTCGGTCGCCGCTGGGCTCATGCGGTGCTGCCGGCGGGGGCGCGCAGGTCGCCCATGGCCCGGGAGGTGGCCAGCACGGAGGCGAAGGCGGCCACCAGGGTCGGGTGGTACAGCGCGTCGAAGACGTCGTCCGGGCTGCCGTCGGGGACCACGCCGCGCTGGGCCGGCATCGCGCCGTCGGGGAGCTGCGCGTCGGCGAACGCGCGCCAGGCGTGCGGGTCGAGCGTCGGCGTGGGCAGGCAGGCGTCCACGACCAGGAACTCGCCGAGCAGGTCCCAGTGGCCGATCTCCAGCCAGTCGTCGATCCAGGCCGGCAGCCAGAGCGCCAGGTAGTCCGCGATCTCCTCGGGGAGCCCGGCGGGGTTCTCGCCCCAGTCGGTGAGGTGGAAGACCGTGTGGGTGATGGCGTAGCCCACGTTCATCTCGACCGTCCACGGCTCGGGGCGGCGGGCCAGCCAGGTGGCGGCGAGCGCCTGCTCCCGGGGGGTGG
>NZ_BHZI01000238.1 GCF_004305975.1 Streptomyces otsuchiensis | reverse complement strand
CCGTAGTGGGCCTCCCAGCCGTGACCGGCGCCCGGCCCGGCGGTGGCGACGGCGACGGCTCCCGTCCGGGCGCTTCTCCCGGCCCGGGGCGCCGGAGCCCGGCGGACGTGCGCCTGGTCGTAGCGGTGCAGCAGCAGCCGGATGAGGGAGGCGTGCGCGCCCAGCGGCTGGGCCAGGACCGCGTCCGCCGTGGCGGCCGCCGCCGCTGCCACCGCGCAGGAGTCGGCGGCGGCGCCGGGCGTGACGAAGCAGCCGGCGACGCCGATCCGCCGGTGCCCCCTCCTCCGGAGTTCCGCTACGGCCTCGGGGACCGACGGGCCGCCCGCGCCGAGGTGGCCGGGCAGCACCGGCGCTCCTCCGAGCCGGGCGGAGAGCAGGTCGGCGGTGTGCTGGGTGCCGGCGGTGGACTCGGGGTCCAGCGAGCCGGGGGCGGCGAGCACGACGGCGTCACCGGCCCGGTGGCCGGACTCCACGAGCCGGCCGCACAGCGCCTCGGCGAGCAGCGGGTGGGGGCCGAGACTGGCTGCGAGCGGCGCTCGCCGCCCGGCCTCGGCCAGCAGCGCGGGGATGGCGTGCTTGACGCCCGGCCCCCGGGTGAACAGCAACGGCACCAGGACGGCGGCGGGCAGCCGGTCGAGGGTGGCGGCGAGCCGGGTGCCGCGCTCCTCAAGCCAGACCGCCTCGGTGCGCAGCCCCGGCCGCAGGGCGCGGACGCGGCGCAGCAGCGCGGTGACGGCGTCGCGGGACCGGGGCTCGGGGACGCCGGGGACGACGGCGACCAGCGCGGGCACGGGCACGGTGCCGTCGGTCCGCGCGGCGGTGTGGGCTGTCATGGGCTCAGCCTGCGAGCCGCCCGTTGCCTCCGTGTTGCGCGGGTGTCACATCCGTGCCGGGCGGGGCGTGCGGGACGTGCCGTTGCTCTCACCCGCGGGGCACGCGAGGCCGGGGGGCCGGCGGGTGTCCCCACCGGCCCCGGATGTCACGGTGCGTCGCCGTCGACGGTCTCGGTGGCGACCCACTCCAGGTAGCCGGGGCTGCCCCGGGTGACCGGGACGCCGATGATCTCCGGCTCGTCGTAGTCGTGGGCCTCGCGGAGGTAGGTCTCCAGCTCGCGGTAGCGGGCGCTGGTGGTCTTGAGGACCACCGGCCACTCCTGGTCCCGCTGGGTCTCCCCCTGCCAGCGGTAGTAGGAGGTGATCGGGGCGCCGACCTGGGCGCACGCCGCGAGGCGCAGCTCCACGGCGCGGGCGGCCAGTTCCTCGGCCTTCTCCGCCTTGTCGGTGGTGGTGGTCACCACGAGTACCTCGGTCGCCGCCGGTGCCGCGCCCGCCGGGTCCGCTGTCCAGGTCATCCTGCCGCCTTCCGTCGCCGTTCCGTGGGCCGGCGGACATGGACGCCCGCCGTCGCGCGATCTCCCAGGCTACGTCCCGTTCGGTTGCGGCCGGGCCGAGGCCGGTCACCATGGAAGGACGGCGCGCCTGAGGGCGCTGACCCCGGGAGCCGGCATGGAAGACCTGAACGCCCTCGCCGACGAGCAGCTGGAGCTGGCCCGCCGGGCGGAGCACGGACGCAGCGCCCACCTGTTCCTGAGGGACGGGCCGCTGCGGCAGAGTGTGATCGCGCTGCGGGCGGGCGCGGAGCTGGGCGAGCACGACGCTCCGCCGGCGTCCAGCCTCCAGGTGCTGCGGGGCACGGTCCGGCTGACCGGCGACGAGGCGGCCGGCGGCGAGGGCGGCGGCTCCGGGGCGGGTGCGGCGCTGGCGGCGGGTGTGGTGACCGAGCTGCCGGAGGGGCGACACGGGCTGCGGGCCGAGCAGGACGCCGCGGTGCTGCTGACGGCGGTCACCGCGGTCTGACGCCCGGGGAGCGAACGCCCGCGGATGGGGCGGCCGGATGTCGCCGCCCGCACTGGCCGGGAATCGTCCCCGGGCTCAACTCGCGTCATTCGGTTGGTCGTTCGCCTTCCGAACGACCGAACGCTCAGTAGGCTTGTCCGTTATGCCGACCGCCTTCGAGGAGTACCCGGGTCAGCCCGAGCTGGAGTCGATGATCGCGGGCCTGGTCCGGCGGCCACGCTTCACCGACCGTGACGGGGAACGGTCGGTCCGCGGCGACCGTCCGCTGCCGTTGGTCTGCCTGCTGCACGACGGTGGGCGGCGGCGCGCGCTCCCCTCGTTCGACAAGCGTGTGCTGTCCCGGACCAGCCACCTGCCGTACGCCTACGTCGACGCGGAGGCGGTCGCGGGCTCCGCCGGCGAGGGAGGGGCCCCGGAGGGACGCGACCGGGAACCGTCGCTGCTGCCGCTGCTGGAAGCCGCCCGTTTTCGCCTGGACGCCGACCGTTTCGGCCCGGACCACCGGCCCTCCTTCGACCGCTACGGGCTGATCGACTGGCTGACCCGGCAGCCCACTCCGCCGCGTGGACGGCGGCGGAACCGGATGACCGAGCTGCTGCGGCAGTGGAGCGGCCGGGCCCCCGCCCCCTCGGACCGGCAGGCGATCGGCGAGGCCCTCGACGAGATCCCGTCCGCGACGGTCCGCTCCGGGCTGCGATTACTGGTGACGCTGGGCGGATGGCTGGGGCTCCGGATCACCGGGGTGCGGCGCCAGGCGCGGTGGATGATGCGTCAGCCCTACCTGGTTCCGGCCCACTCGCACGACTTCGAGGGGTTCGCCGAACGGCTGACCGTCGACCGCCGGGAGGCGGAGAACCCCGAGCACGTCGAGAAGCTGCTCGTCCACGCGTTCCTGGAGGACCTCCGGGCCGGCTACCGGCGGCGTCACCGCCGGGTGCTGCCCCGCCGCTCCGGGTGGCGGCGGACCGCCTACGTGGTGCTGCTTCTGGACAACGTCACCGGCCGGAACGGCGGTTGGGAACTTCTGCGGCTGATCAACGAGGTCCGGAACGAGACGGGCGAGCACGATCCGCTGTTGGTGGTGGCGGCCGGTGACGAGCTCCCCGAACCGCGGCCGGGGAAGATCCACCACCCGTCCGACTCCCGTGCCGCCCTTCGCCGCTGGGACCACGAACTCCCCCGCAAGAGGCAACAGTTCGACCGCTACGCGCGTTACCTCTGGCTCGGGGCCCCGGCGGCGCCGATGTCCTCGCGGCGGGGCCCGGCTCACATCACGGACAGCGGGACCCGCCCGGCCGCGGACCGGGCGCCGGCATTCACCGACGGCCCGGACCGCGACGGCGACGGTGACCAGCCGGACGGGTTCGGCTGGGCGGCGGGCGGCGGGCACGGCGAGGACCGGTTCTGGCCGCGCCGCGCGCCCTGGCCGGCCCGCCGCGGCGTGGTGGAGACCGCCCTGGCGCTGGCACTGGTGCTGACGCTGCTGCCGGTGGTCTTCCGGGTCGACGACTCCTGGTCGGCCGGGTGCTCCTACTTCCGGGCGGGGTTCGAGGAACGGGTCTCGGTGCGGGTCGTGGAACTGGGTCGCGGCGATGTGCAGTGCGTGGGCTACAGCGACAGCGCGGCCCAGGTGTTCGGCACCGACAAACGGCTGCGCACCGCCCAGTTGACGGTCTTCGAGGAGAACGAGAAGGCCGAACGGCTCCACCGCGACCAGCCGGAGCGGCCGTTGCTCACCCTGGTCCACTTCGTCGGGCTCACCCACCGCGATGTCACCCCCGACACCGACCACGCGTCGGCCGAGGAGCTGGAAGGGCTGGTGCTGCGCCAGCGCGAGCAGAACAACGAGGAGGCCCCGTCCGAGCCGCTGCTGCGGGTCGTCGTCGCCAACGGCGGCGACGAGATGGGCGAAGCCGAGCTGGTGGCACGGGAGATGCTGGCTCCGCTGGCGGAGTCCGACCCCACGGTGGTGGGGGTGCTGGGGCTGGACCGCACCATCGCGGAGACGAAGCTCGCCATCGCCGAGCTGGGCCGGGCGGGCGTCCCGGTGATCGGCACCACGCTCACCGGCACCGGCCTGGCCGAGGTCTCGCCCCTGTACTTCCAGATGGTGCCGGACAACGACCGGCAGGCCCTGTTGATCGCGGCGTACGCGGAACACCTGCGCGCCGAACGGGTCACGATCCACCACCCGCCGCTGGAGCGCGGCGACGCCTATGTGGAGACCCTGGTGGCGGGGACCACGGAGCGGGTGACGGAGTCCGGCCGCGAGGTGACGGCGGAGGGCTGGACCGACTCCCCCGGCGAACTGACGTCGCTGTGCGCGGACGGCGAGGACCGCAGCCGGGAGCTGGTCTACTACGTGGGCCGCGAGGCCGACTTCGGCGGCTTCCTGCGGCAGGTCACCAGCGGGTGCACCCGGACCGACCGGCTCCCGCAGATCGTGGCCAGCGACTCGGTCTCCCGGTTCGTCGCCCAGCCGGAGCGGCGCGCCAACACCGTGCTGGCCGGCGTCCGGATCTCCTACGTCGGGCTCGGCGCGCTGGTCACGCTGGCGGGCGAGCCCTGTCAGCGCGGGCAGGCTCCGCCCGGCACCGGCTCGGGAACGCCGCTCAACGTGTTCTGTGCGGGATTCGCCAAGCTGCACAGCGAACTCGCCGGAGAGATACCGGAGATGGCCGAGCCGGCGGCACCCGGGCCGGCCGAGCGCACCGGCGTGGCCTATGACGCGGCCGGCCTGATGATCAGGGCGGTCGCCACCCTGCACCGGACCTTCGAGACCGGCGAGCACAGCCGCCCGGCGCATCGGGCGGCGGTCGCGCAGCAGATACGCGAGAGGGTCTTCAAGGGGGCGACCGGCGAGGTGGACTTCCGGAGGGACCGGATCGGCAACGAGCGCAACCTCGCGGTGCTCACCATCGAGAACATCAACGACCTCGAAGCCGCGCCCACCTGCTCCTTCCTGATCGGCACCCTGCACGACGGCGACCAGCCGGCCGAGAAGGACACCGGGTGCCCGCTGTGACGCCCGGCGCACGCCCGCGGCCCCGGACGAGCGCCGCCCGCGCGCCCGCCCCCAGTGGGGGCATCCCGGTCCGCGCGTCGTCGTCCTTTCGTGTGGCGCGCGCCCGGAGCCGAGGCGGCGCACACCTCTTGAGCCGGCTGTGACCTCGCCCAACACCCTTGCCACACAGGGCAGATGGGATGCGGCGAAGCCTGCTCCGACCCGGCGGCGAGGATCGAACGAACGTGCGCGAACGGCCTCGGCCCCGGGACAGGGTTGACTTTCGTCCATGAACACAGAAGCGGACAGCGCGGGGGCCGCCCCGGGCGATGGCCGCCCGCGACTCATGGACTGCGCCGTCATCGCGCGTGACGCCGCCCTCGCCCGGGCGGCCCAGGCCGGTGGGGACGGCGCCACGGGCGGGAGGGTGCTGGTGCTCGGCGCCACCGGCAAGAGCGGACGACGCGTGGTCGGCAGACTGCGGGCGCGGCGGACACCGCTGCGGATCGGCTCGCGGTCGGCACAGGCGGCGCCCTTCGACTGGGCCGACCCCGCCGGATGGCCGGCCGCGCTGGCCGACATCGACGCCGTCTACGTGGCCTACGCGCCGGACCTCTCCGACCCGGCCGCGCCCGGCCGGCTGGCGGCCCTCTCACGCGCGGCGGCCGAGAGCGGCGCGCGCCGGCTGGTCCTGCTGTCGGGCCGCGGGATGAGTACGGCGCGGCGCGCCGAGGACGCGGTGCGCGAGGCGCTGGAGGGGACCGGGACGGCCTGGACGATGCTGCGCGCCTGCTGGTTCGCGCAGAACTTCTCCGAGGACTCCCTGCTGCCCGAGGTGCTCAGCGGCGTGGTCACGATCCCGGCCGGAGAGGTGCCCGAACCGTTCGTGGACCTGGCGGACGTGGCGGACGTGGCGGTGGCGGCGCTGACGGAGGCCGGCCACGAGGGCGAGACCTACACCCTGACCGGGAGCCGGGCGCTGACCTTCCGGGAGGCGGTCGCCGAGATCGCACGGGTCTCCGGGCTGGAGCTCCGCTACCGTCCGGTACCCGCCGCGCGGTACGCCGAGGCCATGTCCCGGCGGGGCATGGCGCCGGCGGCGGTCGCCGCCGCCATGCTGACCCTGACCGAGACCCTGGACGGCAGTTGCTCCGAGCCGGCGGACGGCGTGCGCCGCGCGCTGGGCCACGAGGCCCGGGACTTCGAGGAGTTCGTGCGCCGGACAGCGGCCAGCGGGGCCTGGGAGGACTGAGGCCGGCCGCCGGCCGGGCGCCGGGGCGCACCGGCCGGCGGCGGCGAGGGGCGCGGCGACCATCCCTCCTGTGTGGTCACCGCGCCCGGCGCTGCGGCGGTCAACCGGTGGCGCAGCGCTCCCCGTTGAGGCTGACGGCGGGTGCGCCGTGTGCTCCGGTGTCGGACTGGAAGCCGAAGCCGAAGGTACCGCCCGCGCCCACCGCCCGGTTGTGCGCCACGTTGGCGGCGGTCACGGTGGAGCCGCTCTGGCTGAAGGTGGCGTTCCAGCCGCCGGTGACGCGTGCGCCCGCGGGCAGGGCGAAGGTCGCCTGCCAGCCGTCGAGCGCGGTGGCGGTGGTCACGCCGACCTCCACCACCGAACCGCCCGGCCAGGCGCTGGTGACGCGGTAGGAGACGGTGCAGCCACCGGGTGCCGGGTCGGTCGGGTCCGTGGGATCGCTCGGGTCGGTCGGGTCCGTGGGGTCGGTCGGGTCGGGGTCGCCGCCCCCGCCGAACGCGGCCAGCACCGCTCCGTAGGCCGGCTTGGGCCGGTAGTCCTCGTCGTACAGGTTGGCCGCGCCCTCACCCGGGAAGACCCCCGGAATCCAGGAGTCGCGGTCGCTGACGCCCCACATCGTGACGCCGGAGCACCGGTCGACGTTCAGGCACGCCTGGACCACCTGGCGGTACTGCTCCGCCTGCTGGGCGAGCCGGCCGGCGTCGGAGGGCGTGTTCATCCGGATGTCCAGCTCGGTGATCACCACCTCCAGCCCGAGGTCGGCGAAGCGCTGGAGGTTGGCCTGATAGCTGGCGGGCATCTGGCCGAGGATCATGTGCGACTGGAAGCCGACGCCGTCGATCGGCACGCCCGCGTCCAGCAGTGAGCTGACCAGCCGGTACATGCCGTCGCTCTTGGCGTTGATCCCGTCGGTGTTGTAGTCGTTGATGAAGAGCCGGGCGTCGGGGTCGGCGGCGCGGGTGGCGCGGAAGGCGTCCGCGACGAAGCTCTCGCCGAAGGCGCGGGAGAAGACGGAGTCGCGGAAGGTGCCGTCCTCGTTGAAGACCTCGTTGACCACGTCCCACCGGTCGATGTCACCGGCGTAGCGTCCGGCGACGGTGGCGATGTGGTTGTCGACGATGCCCCGCAGCTCGGTGGGGCTGAAGTTGCCGTTCTCCACCCAGCCGGGCAGCTGGCTGTGCCAGACCAGGGTGTGGCCGTACACCTGCTGGCCGTGGCGGTCGGCGAACTCAACGAGGCGGTCCGCGCCTCCCCAGTTGTACTGACCGCGGGTGGACTCCAGCGAGCCCCACTTCATGGCGTTCTCGGCTGTGACGGAGCTGAACTCGCCGCCGGCGATGGCGGTGTAGGTGGGGTTGTTCAGCAGTCCGTCGTTGAGCGCGGTCCCGACGAACCGGCCCTGGGTCGCGGCGGCGTCCCGGAGGGTGTCGGCCTGGCTGGTTCCCGCCCACGGCTGCGGGAGGTGCTGTGCGGTGGCCGAGGCGGTGTCGCCCGCCGAGGCGGTGCCGTACGCGGCTGTGCCGGAGAGCAAGGCTCCGGCGGCGATGGCGACGGCGGCTCTGCGCGCCAAGCGCATGATGGGCCCCTTTCGTGTGGTGCGCCCGGGCCGGTGGTGGTGCGGGGGCGGCGGGGCGCTGGTGGTAACTCGTCTAAAGGGGGCTCTGGCGCCCGTCAACCCTTCCGGAATAGAGTTGAAAAACTTCCGGAACATGTGGGGACTGCGCGGAGCACCCCCCGAACCGGGGGAGAATGCGCGCAAGGAGGGTCCGGATGACAGGCGAGAACGGCGTGACCAGCGAGGTCAGCGGCGACGAGGCGGGCCGCGGCGGTGCCCCGAGGGTCACCATCACCGCCATCGCGCGGGAGGCGGGCGTCTCGGTACCGACGGTCTCCCGGGTGGTCAACGGGCGCTCCGACGTGGCCCCGCAGACCCGCGCCCGGGTCGAGGACCTGCTGCGGCAGTACGGCTACCGCCGGCGCTCCAGCGCGCCCGGAGACCGCGCGGCCCTGCTGGACCTGGTCTTCAACGACCTCGACAGCCCCTGGGCGGTCGAGATCATCCGCGGCGTGGAGGACGTCGCACACGAGGCCGGCGTCGGGGTGGTGGTCTCGGCCATCCACGACCGCGCGGGCCCCGCCCGGCAGTGGATGCGGAACCTCCGCTCGCGCGCCTCCGACGGCGTCATCCTGGTGACGTCCGTGCTGGAACCCGTGCTGCACAAGGAACTTCACCGGCTGGGCGTGCCGATCGTCGCGGTCGACCCGGCCGGCTCCCCCGCCCTGGACGCTCCCACCATCGGCGCCACCAACTGGGCCGGCGGACTGGCCGCCACCGAGCACCTGCTCCAGCTGGGACACCGCCGCATCGGCTTCATCGCCGGACCGGCGCGGCTGTTGTGCAGCCGCGCCAGGATGGACGGCCACCGCGCGGCCCTCGCCGCTGCCGGCGTACCGGTGGACGAGGACCTCACCGCGCCGGGCGACTTCTACCACGAGGCCGGGTTCACCGGCTGCAACCAGCTGCTGGAGCTGGCCGATCCACCGACCGCCGTCTTCGCCTCCAGCGACCAGATGGCACTGGGGGCGATCGAGGCACTGCGGCTGCGCGGGCTGCGTGTGCCGCAGGACATGAGCGTGGTGGGCTTCGACGACCTGCCCGAGGTGCGCTGGGCCTCCCCGCCGCTGACCACCGTGCGCCAGCCGCTCTCCGAGATGGGCAAGATGGCCGCCCGCACGGTGCTGGGGCAGGCTCGGGGCGAGTCGGTGGACTCGCCGCGCCTGGAGCTGGCGACCGAGCTGGTGGTCCGGGCCAGCACGGCCCCGCCCACCGACAGCC
>NZ_BHZI01000237.1 GCF_004305975.1 Streptomyces otsuchiensis | reverse complement strand
CCGGCCGACCCGGACCGCCCCGCGTCGGCCGGTACCGGCACCGGCACGGACGGGACGGTGCTGGAGCGGCTGCGCGCGCTGTGGGCGACGGAGCTGGACACCGACCCCGGGTCCATCGGCCCCGAGACCTCCTTCTTCGCGCTCGGGGGACACTCGATCACCGCGATCCGCCTGGCCAACCGCATCCGCGCCGAGTTCGACGCCGACCTCCCGATGACCCGCTTCTACCAGGAGCCGACCCTCGGGGCGGTGGTGCGCTTCCTCGGCGGCGACGACATCGGGGACGCGGCGGCGCGGATCGTCCACCGGGCGCCGCTCACCCTGCAGCAGCAGGGGTTCGTCACCGGGCACCACGAACACCCGCTGCCCGAGGTCTACAACGTCGCCATGCGGATCACTCTCACCGGCCGCCTGGACGTCGACGCGCTGCGCCGGGCGCTCACCGCCCTCCTCGCACGTCACGAGTCCCTGCGGCTCCGCTTCGCGCAGTGGGACGGGCAGTGGCAACAGGAGGTGCTCCCGGCCCGCCCGGTGGACCTTCCCGAGGAGGACCTCACGGCGCTGCCCACCGCGCGCCGCGACGCCGAGATCGACCGGATCGGCACCGACGCGGCGCGGACACCGTTCGACCTCGCCGCAGGTGCCGGGCCCGCGCTGCGGCTGCTGCGCACCGGCCCCTCCAGCTGGGTCCTGCTGTTCGTCCTGCACCACGGCCTCTGCGACGGGTGGGCGGTCAGCGTCGTGCTGCACGACCTGGCCGCGCTCTACGACGAGGCACTGACCGGCGTCCCCCACACACTGCCCCCGGCGGCGCAGACCACGGACTTCGCCCGGTGGCAGCGGACCGGTACCAGGCGCCCGCAGGAGGAGGCACGGCGGGCCGACTACTGGGTGCGCCGGCTCTCGGGCGTCCCGTTCCGGCTGGACCTGCCGACGGACCGGCCGCGGCCGGCGCAACCGAGCGGTGAGGGTTCCGTCGTGCTGTTCACCGTGCCGCCGGATGTGCGCGCCGACGTGGAGAGGCTGGCGCGCCGGCGGGGCTGCACCGCGTTCGCGGTGACCGCCGCGGCGCTCGGGCTGCTGCTCGCCGACGTCACGGGCCAGCAGGACGTCCTGTTCACCGTGCCGTACGCCAACCGTGAGCGTCAGGAGTTCGAGAGCCTGGTGGCGTGCACGGCCGGGCTCTATGTGCTGCGCGTGCCCGTCGGCGCGGCCCGGGACTTCGGCGAGTTGGTCGACGTGGTGGCACACGCCGGGACCGAGGGAGCCGACCACGTCCTGTCCCTGGTGAAGGTGGTCGCGGCGCTCCGGAAGGCGTCCGGGGACGACGGCATCCCGAACCGTCTGCCCGTCGGGTTCGCCTACCAGAACTCGCTGCGGACCGATCTGACCCTCCGCGACCTCGACGTGGCGGTCGAGGACCTGTTCGTGCCCGCCGTCACGAAGGACGCGTCCTTCGGGCTGGTGCCCGCCGGGGAGGTCATGACCGGCTACATCGCCTACTCGACCGACCTGTGGGAGGAGAAGACGGTCCGCGGCTGGGCGGACACCTATGTCGCGCTGCTGACCGACCGGGTGCGGGAGGCGCTGGCGGAGTGAGCCCCCCGGGGCCGCGGACACCCGCGGCCCCGGGGTCCTCCCGGTCCGGCTGGGTGCCCGGTGTCGCGCCGGTGCCCGTCAGGCGTCGTGCCGGTGGGCGACGGTGGCGCTCTCCACGTCCGGATACACGGTCAGCACCTGGGTCAGTCCGATGACGTCGAGCACCCGTGCGGTGTGGGCGGGCACCGATGCCAGGGCGATGCCGGCGCCCACGGCGAGCGCGTGACTGCGCGCCGCGATGAACGTCGCGATCCCGCTGGAGTCGCAGAAGGTGAGACCGCCGAGGTCCAGGACGACGACCTGCCCGGCGGCCGGCTCGGTCGCCGACACGGCGGCCCGCAGCTCGCCGGCGGAGTCGTAGTCGAGTTCGCCCCGGATCTCCAGCACGGGGCCGGTGGCGGTGTCACGGGTGGAGATGTCGAGCTGGTTCATTGGTTGTTCTCGCCGGTGGTCGCTCGGAGGTCCCGACGGATACGGGACGACGGTGACGGGGCCGTGGCGGTGTCCGCCTCGTGGGCCGGAACCCCGAGGGCGAGCACGGCGGTGTCGTCGCCGAGTCCGTCCCCGAAGCCGTGCAGCAGATCGGTCAGCGCGTCCACCAGGGCTGGAGCCGAGGTGGGCGCCTGGTCGCGCGTGAAGGAGCGCAGGGCGGCGTCGCCGTAGAGCGCGCGGTCCGCGCCGGTCCGGGCCTCGGTCAGCCCGTCGGTGTGCAGCAGCACGGTGTCGCCCGGGTACAGCACCGTGCGGGCCGTGGCGAACCCGGCGGTCGGGAGCACCCCCACCAGCAGCCCGCCCGGCGTGCTGAGGGCCTCGACCTCGCCGCCCCGGCGGGCCACGAGGGCGGGCGGATGGCCGCCGGAGGCCAGCTCGACCTCGAACCCGCCCTCGCCGGGCAGCGGGCGCAGCAGCCCGAAGACCGCGGTGCAGTAGCGGGGGTCGCTGCTGGTGTACCGCTCGTGCAGCACGGTGTTGAGGGTGGTGAGGGCCGCCTCCGGGGTGGGATCGTGCAGCGCGGCGGCCCGCAGGGTGTAGCGGACGAGGGAGGTCACCGCGGCGGCCTCGGGGCCCTTGCCGCACACGTCCCCGAGGAAGAAGGCCCAGCGGGACCCGTCGACCGGGAAGAGGTCGTAGAAGTCGCCGCCCAGCTGGTCGCGCGAGGCCGCGTGGTAGTGCGCCGCGACCTCCATGCCCGGGACCCGCGGCAGTTCCGTCGGCAGCAGGCTGCGCTGCAGCACGGCGAGGGCGGACTGCAGACGGGTACGGTCCTCCTCGGCACGGACCCGTGCCTGCTCGGCCGCGAGCTTCCCCCGCAACAGCTCGGCCTCGTAGGCGCGGCGGTCGCGGGCGTCGAAGAGCGTGATGCGGATCAGCAGCGGCTGGCCGTCGCCGCCCTTCTTCACGGTGGCGCTCACCAGTACCGGCAGGCGACCGTCGGGCTGGCGCAGTTCCATGGCCACGCCGTTGACCTCGCCGCGCAGCCGCAGCAGCGGCGAGACGTGCGTCTCGTAGTACAGCCGGCCGCCGACCGTCAGCAGATCGGTGAAGCTCTTGCGGCTGACCACCTCCTCGCGGGTCATGCCCAGCCAGTCCAGCAGGGTGCCGTTGATCCGCGCGACGGTGCCGTCCATCAGGGTGGAGAGATAGCCGCAGGGCGCCCTCTCGTACAGTTCCTCGGCGCTGTCCTCCAGCAGGGCGGTGAACGCCGCGTCGGCGGACGGGGGTGTGGCCCCGCCCGCGCCGTCGCCGCGCTCCTGCGTGGCGGACGCGGAGGTCCGGTCCGCGGTTCGCCGGTCGCGCTCGGTCCGTGACATCAGCGCGCCACCGCCCGCACGAACTCACCGATCGCCTCTGCGGTCGCCTCGGGCGCGCTGAGCTGCGGGCAGTGTCCCGCCGCCTCCAGTGTCACCAGCCGGGAACCGGGCACCGCCGCGTGCACGTGATCGGCCACCTCGGGTGGGGCTATTGCGTCGTCGGCGCAGCGCGCCACCAGCGTGGGCACCGTCACCCCGGGCAGCTCCGACCGGGAGTCGGAGAGGAAGGTGGCGCGGGCGAACACCCGGGCGACCGCCGGGTCGGTGGCGCAGAACGACCGCTCCAGTTCGTCGGCGAGCTCCGGCCGGTCGGGGTTGCCCATGATCAGCGGGGCGGCCGTCGCCGACCAGCCGAGGTGGTTGGCTTCCAGCGAGCCGAGCAGTTCGTCGATGTCCTCGCGGGAGAAACCGCCCCGGTACCCCTCGTCGTCGACGTACCGGGGCGAGGGCGCCAGCATCACCAGGGAACCGATCCTCTCCGGCGCCAGGCGTGCCGCCCGGACCCCGATCATCGCGCTGACCGAGTGGCCCACCAACGTGGCCCGCTCCAGGCCGAGTTCCGCGCACACCTCGACGACATCCAGCGCGTAGCCGTCCAGCGACTGGTAGCGCGCCTCGCTCCAGGACGCGCGGTCGGAGCGCCCGCAGCCGACATAGTCGAAGAGCACGAGCCGGTACTCGGCGGCGAGAACCGGCACCACCAGCCGCCACATCTCCTGGTCACAGCCGAAGCCGTGCGCGAGAACCAGCACCGGCCCGTCCGCCCGTCCGGTGACGATCACGTTGTTCCTGCGGCGGACATCCATGACGTCATCCTGCCACCCGACCGCCGTCCCCCGACGCCGCGCCCACGCGGGCCGCCGTCAGGACCAGCCGGGGAAGTGCTCCGGGTCGAGGCCGGTGACGTCGAAGGCCACCTCCACCTCGCCCGTGCCCTCCACCGGCACCTCGAAGCCGACCGTCCCGGCGCCCAGAACACGGGAGTAGAGCGCCTCCGCGTCGTCCAGGGACAACCGCCGCTCGTCGGACTCCTCGCGGGACGCCTCCACCTCGGTGGGCGGGGAGTCGTCCACTACGACGCTCACCCGGCAGCCCGTGGCGCAGTCCACCGCGCCGGACGGCAGGTCGAGGTAGAGGGCGGCTCCGTCCCTCTCGTGCTGGCGGAAGGTCAGGACGGCCGAGCGCGGGCCCTCGCCCTCCCCGGCCGGGGAGGAGCTCTCGACCGACGCCAGCCGTTCCGCCCGCGCCCCGGTCCCGGACTCCTCGTACCGCCATCCCTCAGCGTCGTCGTCGGGGGCCGGCGCGTCCCCGGTGGCATCCGGGTCCGGCTCCTCGTCGGTGTCCTCCGCGGACGGTGACGCGGTGTCGGGGGTTGGTTCGCCCGCGTCGGTCGGTGAGGCGCTCACCTCGTCGTCGGAGGCGGTGGCGTCCGTTGACCCGCAGCCGGTCAGGAGCGCGCCCGCCAGTATCGCCGCCATCACAACCGGCTTGCTCCGCCTGGTACTTGTCCGCATCTGGTCCACCTTGTCGTCATCCGCGTCGCCACTGCCGCGTCGGTGGTGGAATCCCTGCCCAGCCGCTCCCGGGCCAGTCCGGGGCATCGCCGGATCGGCCGGAGCCGGCGGCGCGGCCGGTCCTGACCGCGCGCCGTGCGATGCTGGCCGGGTGAAGCTACCGGACCTGGTTCGGCTCCGCCGGGCCCGTGACCTGATGGACCGCGACTACGACCAGCGCCTCGACGTCCCCGCGCTGGCACGCTCCGCCCATATGTCGCCCGGCCACTTCTCCCGCAGCTTCCGCGACGCGTTCGGGGAGACGCCGCACAGTTACCTGATGACCCGCAGGATCGAGCGGGCCAAGGCCCTGCTGCGCCGCGGCGACCTGTCGGTGACGGAGGTCTGCCTGGCGGTCGGCTGCACCTCGCTGGGCTCCTTCAGCTCACGCTTCACCGAACTGGTCGGAGAGAGCCCCAGCGCCTACCGGGCGCGGCGGCACGACCACAGCGCCGTCATCCCGCCCTGCGTCGCCAAGATCCTCACCCGGCCGGTCAGGGCGGCCGGGACGACCAGGACGGCCGCCCCGGCAGGAGCGGCCGAGACGGTCACGAACGGAGAAGCGCGACACGCTTCCCGCCCTTAGCGTGGGCCTCATGGACATCAGACTCTCGCAGTGCTTCATCGCCGTCGACGACCACGACCAGGCGCTCGCCTTCTACCGGGACGCGCTCGGGCTGGAGGTCCGCAACGACGTCGCGTTCGAGGGCATGCGGTGGGTGACACTCGGATCGCCGTCGCAGCCCGAGGTGGAGATCGTGCTGGAACCGCCCCTGGCCGATCCCGGCGCCTCGCCCGCCGACCGGCGGACCATGGCGGAGCTGCTGGCCAAGGGCATGCTGCGCGGTGTCATCTTCGCGACCGACGACTGTGACGCCACGTTCGAGCGCATCCGGGCATCGGGCGCCGAGGTCCTTCAGGAGCCGATCGACCAGCCGTACGGGGTGCGCGACTGCGCCTTCCGCGATCCGGCCGGCAACATGCTGCGCTTCGCCCAGCGCGCCGGCGCCTGACCACCGCGCCGGCGGCGGTCAGGCCCGGCCGGTCCAGCCGGTTCAGCGAATTCAGCGGTTTGAGCCGGTGGGCGGGAACACCGGCAGCCCGGCGGAGCGCCACGCCCGGAAACCGCCGATCAGGTCGGTGGCCCGGTCCAGCCCGATCGTGCGCAGTGAGGCCGCCGCCAGCGACGAGGCGTACCCCTCGTCGCAGAAGACGATCCACCGCGTGGACGTGTCCGTGGCCTCCGGCACCGCGCCCTCCGACGCCGGGTCCAGCCGCCACTCCAGGTGGTTGCGTTCGATGACCAGCGCCCCCGGGATGCCGCCCTCGTCCTCCCGTCGTTGCCGCGGCCGGGTGTCGACCAGGACCGCGCCGTCTTCCACCGCGGTGCTCGCCCGCTGCGGGTCCAGGCGTTCCAGCCCGCGCCGGGCCTCCTCCAGATGGCTGTCGATGCCGGTCATCGGTCGACTCCCTCGGTGCGGTCCAGGACGAGGGTGCCGTCGTCCAGGTGCCGGTAGTAGGACATCGTCGTCAGGGCGGGGGAGTAGGCGTGGACGCTGACCGCCGGCGCCGTCCCCCGGTTGACCACCTCGTGCACGTACCGGGGCCCGAAGCTGCGCAGCGCCCCCGCGCCCAGCAGCCTCGGCCGGGGACGGGCCGGCGCCGCCCCCGGACGGAACGTGGTCTCGTCGAGTGCGCCGTCCACCACGGTGAAGGCCCCCGAGGACCCGCCGTGGTTGTGGATGTCGGTGCCCTGGCCCGGAAGCCAGGTCAGCAGCCACACCTCATGGTCCCGGCTCTGCTCCAGCCGGACGTAGAAGCGCTCGGGCTCGGTGAACCGCACCAGCGGCTTCCAGAGTCCGGTGCGGGCGGCGACGCGGCGCGCCAGCTCGGAGAGAGAGGCGGGGGAGTGCGCCGGGCGGGCGGCGGGCAGGGACGGCTGCGCGGAACGGTGCGTGACGGGCATGGGGTGGTACCTCGCGGTGTGACGGAACGGGGGTGTGCGGGAGAAAGCCGCCGCACCCGTTCCGGGACACCGGGCGCGGCCGTCAGAGACGACCGCGACAACACAGCGCGCTGGCCACGCGGACGAAGTCCACGTGGTGTCGTACGACGAGGCGCGTGCCGGTCAGCATGGCCGAACACTCGCAGCCGGACCACCCGCGGGTCAACCCCCGACCACCTGCCGGTCAGCGGGCGCGAGCCGTGCCCGTTCCTCACCGCCGCGGGCATCGGGTGCGACGCGCCGCGCCCGGCGGCCGGTGCCATCACGGCCGTACCGGATACGGATCTTCCTCGTGGCCTACGGGTCGCTCGGGCGGGTGGACGACTGAGGGGAGTGGTGCGGGGCGCCCGGACGACGGGCCGGGAGCCCCGCAACGCACCGCCGTCGGCCGCGTCAGCGGCGCACGGCGACGAAACCCCACTGGTCGACGGGCACGCCGTCCGAGCCGTCCGGCCGCCACCGGTCGATGGGGACGAAGCCCGGTTCGAGGAGTTCCATCCCGGCCGCGCACGCCGTGATCTCGTCCGGCTGCCGCACCAGATAGGGCTCGGTGTCCCCCTCCGCGTACGCCTCCTGCGCGCGCAGCGTCTGCGGGGTGGCGAGCGTGTCGCAGAGCACCAGATGGCTGCCGGGCGCCAGCCGCCGCGTGTACGCGGGCACCAGTTCGGCGGCGGCCTCGGCGGTGATGTGCCCGAGGGTGGAGAGCAGCAGCAGCGCCACGGGCTGCGACAGGTCCAGGGTCCGGGACGCCGCCTCCAGCACGGCGGCGTGGTCCGTCAGGTCGGCGTGGACGTAGTCCGTCGTGCCGCCGGGGGCGCTGGTGAGCAGCGCCCGGGCGTGGGTGAGGACCAGCGGGTCGTTGTCGACGTAGACCACCCGGCTTCCGGGAGCCGCCGACTGGGCGACCTCGTGGGTGCTGTCGACCGCCGGGAGCCCGGTGCCCACGTCGAGGAACTGGCGGACGCCCGCGTCGGCGGCGAGATGACGCACCGCGCGGCGCTGGAAGGCGCGCGAGGCCCGGGCCAGCTCGGGGATCTGCGGATAGCCGGCGGCGACCAGGTCGCCCAGCTCCTGGTCGGCGGGGAAGTTGTCCCGTCCGCCCAGCCAGTAGTTCCACACGCGTGCGGAGTGCGGCTTGTCCGGCTGCAGATCGGTCTCCGGTGCCGGCGCCGGGGTGGTCGATCCGGGCGCGCGGTGCGGGTCGTCGCTCATGCCTGCTGGGTCCTCACGTCGGGTCGGGCAGTGCGGTGTGCGGCGGTGGCGCGCCCATGGCCGCCGCGTCCATGGCGGCCTGGTAGGTGCGCACCGCGTCAGCATCGTCGCTGACGGTCGCGGCCTCGGGATGGAGACCACGGACGATCAGCCGGTCGGCGAGCGCCTCGTGGCCGAAACGCATCACCTCGGCCGGTCCCGAGTGGAGCAACGGATGCGGCCGCTCGGAGTCGTTGGGGAGCAACTGCAGGGACACCGGCGAGGAGCGGTCCTCGACCGCGTGTGCCAGCCGCTCGTGCTGCCGGCGCATCGCGACCCGGCCGCCCAGTGGCCGGGAGAGCACCGCCTCCTCCATCAGTACCCACAGCCGTGCGGGCCTCTCGCGGTGGAGGGCGCGCTGCTGTCGCGCGGCGAGCAGCTCCAGCCGCTGAGCGGTGCGGGCCGTGTCGTCGCGCGAGTGGCGCAGCCGCAGCAGGGCGTGGGCGTACTCCGGTGTCTGGAGCAGGTCGGGGACGACTCCGGGCGCGTAGGCGCGGATGACGTCCGCCGCCGACTCCAGGTCGATGACCCCGGCCAGGTGGGAGGGGAGCACGTCCCGCCAGTGGTGCCACCACCCGGGCCGGTTGGCCTCCGACAGCTCCTCCAGCACCCGTCGGCTCTCCTCGGGCCCGGTGCCGTAGATCCGCAGCAGCTCGGCGACGGTGGAGGCGCGCAGGCCCGTCATCGCCCGCTCGGTGCGGCGCAGCGTCGCCTCGTGGACACCGAGCCGGGCGGCGGCCTGCTCCATCGTCAGCCCGGCGGCCTCGCGGCGGGCGCGGAGGTCGGCGGCGATCAGCCGCAGGGCGACGGTGGGGCCGGAACGGGGCCGGGAC
>NZ_BHZI01000236.1 GCF_004305975.1 Streptomyces otsuchiensis | reverse complement strand
ACTACTTGTTGGAGAGGGCCTTACCGGCTTATGTCGGTAGGGCCCTTTCTGCGTTTCCGGATGGTTTTTGATCCAGCCTGCACGCCATGGCGCGGGCTACCGCGGCCCGCACCGCCGGCCTCTGCTGCCGCTCGCCGTGCCGCCGTCCCCGCCCCCTCCCGAGCCAGCGCGGTCCGGGGGACGGCGCGAAGCGACCCCCTGGCGCCCTCGACGTGCGCCGGTGGCTCGGGTCGGCTCCTGGGCGCCGCCGGTCGGCCGGACGGCCCAGCCCGACGTGGCCCGCTCCTCCCGCCGCACCCGGGGTGTCTACGCGATGGCGAAGTGTAACGGAATGCGCGTTGAATTGCTGTGCCCACAATGCGGGCCGGGACTCGCGGTGTTTCATCAGGGCGACATCATGGAACTGGGGAAGAATCGAGCGGCCTGTACGCCGGTTGAAAATATGTCCGCCTGCTCAAGGTTCGGTGAAACTGTGAGATGCCCAGTTTGCGGGGGATCAGAGGAAATAGAGATCTATACGGACGAGGACGGTAACCTGCTGTGCATGTGTCCTTGCGGGGCGGCATGGTCTCCGTGACCCCGTCCTTCCCCGTGGTGGCACAGGCCCACGGGATGTGCCGCCATCGGGTTGGACCGCTGTGCGGTTCCGCCCGGCGGAACCGCACAGCGGTCCGTCAATGAGCCTGTTCGGGGTATTTCTGAGCCCTGGGTGATAGGCGCGGGGTGCACTTACCCCGGTGGTGCGGAGTTCCGAGGTTCCCTCTTTTGTGTATCACCGCATATGCCATTGTCCGACGCTAATTGGCAAGAGCCGGTCCGTTCGCACGGTTATCCGGTCCGTGGTCGGTCGGTGGACTTCAGAGCTCTTCCAGCATCTGGTCCATGCGGCCCACCTCGGCGCTCTGCTGGGCCGCGATCTCGGTGGCGAGCTCGGAGATGGTCAGATCGTCGCCCTCGGCCAGAGCGTCCACGGACATGGTCACCGCGCCGTCGTGGTGCGTGATCATCAGCTGGAGGAACAGCTGGTCGAACTCCGTGCCGCGGGCCTTCTCCAGGGCTGCCAGCTCCTCGGGGGTGGCCATCCCCGGCATGTCCGCGTGGTCGTCCCCGTGGCCGCCGTCCGCGTCGTGGTCCCCGTGGCTGTGGCCATGGCCGTGGTGCGCGTCCGCGCTGTCCTCCTCGTAGTTCTCCATCCACGCCCGCAGCATCTCGATCTCGGGGGTCTGTGCCGCGGTGATGCGTTCGGCCAGGCGCCGGACGCCGGTGTCGTCCGCGTGGCGGTCGGCCAGTGCGGTCATCTCCAAGGCCTGTTCGTGGTGCGTGATCATCATCGAGACATAGGTGACGTCGGCCTCGTTCGGCGGAAGGTCGCGGGCCTCGGACTCCGCGAGCACCTCGGCCGGCGTGAGGGTGCGGGCCTCCTCGCCGGGCCGGCCGGGGGCGATGACCGAGGCCGTGCCCTGGTCCTCGGGTGCTGCCGCCTCGGCGGTTCCGCCGGAGGTGCAGCCGGTGAGCGTCAGGGCGAGCAGCACGGCGGCGCAGGCCGTGCCGCTCAACACATGGGTGGAGCGGGTGGGGTGACGTTCCATCGCCGGTCCTCCTGAATGCGGCCGACACGTGGGGCATGGCCGCTAGGCACTCTGTTGTGATGTACATGCTTGGTCAATACTGGGTGCCACTCAAGACCCCCACGGATTCGACTGTGCCCAGGAGGCCCCAGTGGAATCGTTGCGCAAGCGACGCAGATACACCCGAATCGGTGCCGCGGCCGGTGCACTCGGCATGCTGGCCGCCCTGTTGAGTACGGGAGTCGCCACCGCGACCCCCACCCCGGACGAGCCCACCCCGGCGGAGGTCTCCTCGGAGGACCGCGCCACCGTCAGGGAGGCCATCGCCGACGGCGAGATCCCCGGTGTGAACGAGATCGTGCACACCGACAACATCCGCCATCTGGCCAACGTCCCCAAGGCCGGGCTCCGGGGCAGCAACTCCGACATCGCGTTCCAGGGCCACTACGCCTTCGCCGGGAACTACGACGGCTTCACCGTCTACGACATCCGGCGTCCGAACAAGCCGAAGATCGTCAGCGAGGTGTTCTGCCCCGGGTCGCAGAACGACATCTCCGTCTACGAGGACCTGCTCTTCCTCTCCGTCGACTCCTCGCGCAGTGACGACTCCTGCAGCAGCACCGGCCTGCCGGCGACGGAGAAGGAGGCGTGGGAGGGGATGCGGATCTTCGACATCAGCGACCTCCGCGCCCCGCGCTACATCGCCGCCGTCGAGACCGCCTGCGGTTCGCACACCCACACGCTCGTGCCCGACGGCAAGAAGAACCTGTACATCTACGTCTCCTCCTACTTCCCCCACGCCTCCTACCCCGACTGCCAGCCGCCCCACGACGGCATCTCGGTGGTGAAGGTGCCGCTGAAGGCCCCGGAGAAGGCGCACGTCGCCAGCTTCGAGGTGCTCTTCCCCGACGGCGGATTCCCCGGCGACCCGACCGGCACCGCCACCAGCGGCTGCCACGACATCACCGTCTACCCGGAGCGGAAGCTCGCGGCCGGTGCCTGCATGGGCGACGGCATCCTGATGGACATCTCCAAGCCCGCGAAGCCGAAGGTGGTCGACCGGGTCCAGGACGTCGAGCACTTCGCGTTCTGGCACTCCGCCACGTTCAGCGAGGACGGCAGCAAGGTCATCTTCACCGACGAGCTCGGTGGTGGCGGCGCCGCCACCTGCAACGCCGCGACCGGTGACAAGTACGGCGCCAACGGGATCTACCACATCAAGGGCAAGGGCGCGAAGCGCTCGCTGGAGTTCCAGAGCTACTACAAGATCCCGCGCCACCAGGCCGACACCGAGAACTGCGTCGCGCACAACGGCTCCCTGATCCCCGTCAAGGGCCGCGACATCATGGTGCAGGGCTGGTACCAGGGCGGTGTCTCCGTGTGGGAGTTCACCGACTCCGGGAACCCGCACGAGATCGCCTTCTTCGACCGCGGGCCGGCCTCCGCCGACCGGCTCACCTTCGGAGGCAGCTGGTCGGCCTACTACTACAACGGCCACATCTACTCCAACGGCCAGAACGGCCTGGACGTCCTGCGCATCGATGACCGCAGGACCGACGGTGCCGAGCGGGTCCGGATGAAGGAGCTGAACGCCCAGACGCAGCCGCGCTACCTGCGCTGACGCGTCCGTAACCCGGTGGCCGGTGAGCGGCGGGTCTCCCCGCGGGCTCACCGGCCACCGTCAGGGCACCTGCCCGGCCGGGGCCGGAGCGGTCGTCGTCTCCAGGTGGGCGCGCAGCTCGGCGGCGACCCCGAAGGCCGCGGCCGTCAGCGGGACCGCGAGGAGGGCGCCGAACAGGCCGCCGATCGAGGCGCCGGCCGCGACGGCGAGCAGCACCAGCGCCGGGTGCAGCCGCACCGTCCGGCTCTGGACGACCGGCTGGAGGAAACTGCCCTCGATCAACTGCACCGCGAGCACCACACCGAGTGCCGCCACGGCGATCATCAGCCCCTGGTCGGCGAAGGCCACCAGCACGGCGACGGTCCCGGAGAGGAACGCGCCCACGTAGGGGACATAGGCGCCGACGAAGACCAGGGCGCCCAGCCCCGCCGCCTGCGGCACCCCGAGCAGGGCGAGCCCCACCGCGATGAAGGTGGCGTCGATCGCGGCGATCACGGTGGTGCCGCGCATGAACCCCGACATCGACTCCCAGGCGCGGCGCGCCAGCCTGACGGCCAGCTCCCCGTGGCCGCCGGGTGTCGCCCGCCGCAGCAGCGAGACGGCGCGCTCCCGGTCCCGCAGGATGAAGAAGACCAGGGTCAGTGTCAGGACACCGCCCGCCACCAGCTGGCCGGCCAGGCTGATGCCGGTGAACGCGCCCTGCGCGGCCGTGCCGGCGGCCGCCCCGCCGAGTGAGGTGAGGCTGTCGGCCGCGCCGCGCACCGCGTCCGCCACCGGGCCGTTCTCGTCGGACGCGCGACGCACCAGGTCCTGGAGGGCGGACGCCAGGTCGGCCGCCGCGTCGGTCAGCAACTGGACGACCACCCAGACCACGGCCGCGACCACCGCCACCAGGGCGGTGGCCGAGACCCCGGCCGCCCAGCCCCGGCGGAGTCCGATCCGCCGCAGCAGCTTGTCCAGCGGGGCCACCAGGGCCGTGATCAGCAGGGCGATCAGCACCGGGAGGACGGCGACGCGCAGTTGGTAGGCGATGCTGAGGAACAGGGCGATCACCGCGGCGGTGAGCAGGATCGCGGCCGACCAGCGGATGGTCCACATCAGCCGGTAGGTGGTGGTGCGCGGCGCGGTACGGGCCGGAGCCTGGGCCCGCGGGTGGGGTGCCGGTCCGGCGTGCGGGCTCTCGTCGGGGTGTGGCCGGGGCTGGGCCGGGGGGCGCTCCTCAGGGTGCTCCGGGCTCTCGGGCATCGTTGCCTGCTCCTCACCGCTGCTTGCGCCGTCGACGGGCTGGACGGGCTGTCACCGTCGCCCATTAGTGCACAAGAGGGTGCGAACCGGGCGTTGGGCCGTGCGGGTGGGCGGTGAGCGGTGGCGTCCCTTCACCCGTTGGGGGCATGCGCGGGGCGCGCGGCGTTCGGCGGTGTCCGCCGTCAGCCGATCGGGACGGCGCCCTCCTCGCGCTCGGCGCGCCGCTGCCGTGCGCTGACGATCGCCTTGGCCGGGATCAGCGCGGTCCAGCTGAGCATCCCGATCGCCGGGTTGACGAAGGCCAGCGGCACCGAGACGGCGAAGACCGCGGTCGACAGGGCGAGGTCGATGACGGTGAGGCGCTGCACGGCGTCCGCCGGGGCGTCCTTGGTCTCGCAGCCGAGCAGCAGCGCGAGATGCACGCCGTTGACGGCGGCGATGCCGGTCGCGTAGGCGGCGGTCGCCAGGGGTTGGGCGCTGCCGTACTCGGCGAGGAGGGCGGTCGGGAACGGCAGCAGGGCGACCAGGCCGAGGCCGATGAGAGCCAGGTGGCTGGCGTTGGTCGCGGAGACGTCGACCCGGGCCAGGACGTAGCGGTGGTCGCGCCAGAACTGGGACAGGACCAGGAAACTCAGCGCGTAGGCGCCGAGGTTGGGCAGCTGGTCGCGCAGCGCGCGGTGGAACCCGGCGTCGTCCAGGGCGGGCGGCACGGCGATGTCGAGGACGAGGAGGGTCATGGCGATGGCGAACACCCCGTCGGACAGGGCGGTGAGCCGCGCGGTCCGGACGGCGGCAGTGCTGTCGGTCACGGACGCCACGCTATGCGCCGGTCTGTCACTTCGGGTTGTCGACGCGGTCTGCGGGCGCGATCGGCCTCGGCTCAGCCGGTCAGCGTGCCGCCGAGTGCCGCGCCCGCCATCGCGGCGGCCGTGCCGGCGACGACGGCGACCACAGTGCTGGTGGCCGCCAGGTGGGCCCGGCCCGTCTCGATCAGCCGGAGCGTCTCGTAGGAGAACGTCGAGTAGGTGCTGAGCGTGGCGCACAGACCAGGGCCGAGGAGGAGCGCGAGGTGGCCTGGGAGGGCGGCGCCGGTGACGGCGCCGAGTCCGGCGCAGGCGACGACGTTGACGGTGAGGGTGCCGTACGGGAACGCACCGTCGACGCGGCCGGTGAGCAGACGGTCGGTGAGGTAGCGCAGCGGTGCACCGACGAGGGCGCCGGCGATGATCGCAAGCCAGTTCACGGGCGATCCCCCTCGTCGTGCGGGGCGCGGCCGCTCCCGCGAGTGGCGCCGGCGCGGAGCCGGCGGGTGAGCGAGGCCGCGGCCCAGAGCGCCCCGAGCGCTCCGGCGAGCGTCAGCGTCAGATAGGCGGCGGCGGTGCCGAGGCGCCCGTCGGTGAGCAGGGTGCCCGCCTCCACGGCGTAGGTGGCGAACGTGGTGTAGCCGCCGAGGACGCCGGTGCCGAGGAAGGGCCGGGCGAGGTGGTGGGCCGAGGTCCGCTCGTGGACGAGGACCATCAGCACGCCCATCGCGGCGCATCCGCTGAGGTTGACCGCGAGCGTCGTCCACGGGAAGCCGGTGCCGGTTGACGGCCAGGCCAGGCTCGCCCCGTAGCGGGCGCACGCGCCGATCGCGCCGCCGACGGCGATCGCGCCGACGATCTCCCAGCGGCGGCGCCCGGGCGGGACGCCGGCGGGAGCTGGTCCGGTGTCCGTGTCGGGGTCGGCCGGGAGGGGGCGCGCGGTCGGCTCGGGGCCGGTGGAGGGCCGGCGGTGGTGGTCCACGGAGTTGCTCCTGCCTGGTGGGCGCCCCGGTGCGCCGGGGCGAAGCGAACTGTCAGGCAGGGACCGTTGGCGGCGGACGCCGCGGTTGGTTCCGGCGGGCCCCACCGCCGGGCGGCCCGCTGAGGGGCGCGCGGTCCACACCGTAACGCGCGGGAGCGTTCGGCCGGGGAACGTCACGCGGCGGCGCGTGCGCCCCGGGCGGGACGCGTCCGGCCGTGGGGGAACGCGGCAGTGGGGACGGAAGCGACGCATAAGCGGTGCGAGTTGCCGGGTGGGGCGGCGGCGCAGCACTCTGATCACACCGCCGGACTCCGTGCGACCCGCGTTCCACCTGGCGCGGAATCCGGAGTCCGGCGGTTTGCCGTGGTGGTCCGGTGCGGGGCCCGCGGTCCCGGCGGGCCCGGCACCGGCCATCGGCGCGCCACGGACGGGGAGCCGGTCACGGGGGCGTGGAGCCGCGGCGGCGTTCCTGCTCCAGCAGCTCCGGCAGATCGTCGAGCCGGTCCAGGCCCGCCACCGGCCGGGACATCCGGTGGTTGTGGGCCAGCCGTTCCCGGTGCCGGTCGAGGAACGCCCAGTAGCCGGCGGTGTAGGGGCAGGCCCGTTCGCCGACCCGGTCGCCGGGGCGGTAGGCGCAGCCGCCGCAGAGGTCGCTCATGCGGTGGATGTAGGCGCCGCCGGAGGTGTACGGCTTGGTGGTCATCCGCCCGCCGTCCGCGTACTGCGACATGCCGACGACATTTGGCACCATCACCCAGTCGTAGCCGTCGACGAAGGCACGGTGGAACCAGTCGGTGACCTCCGCCGGGTTCCAGCCGCTCTGCAGCGCGCGGCTGCCGAGCACCATCAGCCGGGGGATGTGGTGCACCCAGCCGGTGCGGCGGACCTGTTCCAGGGTGGTGGACAGGCAGCGGGCGGTGACGGCGGCGGAGTCCAGTTCGGCGAACCAGGCGGGGACCGAACGACGGTGGAGCAGGGCGTTGCGCCGCCGGTAGTCGTCGCCGAAGTGCCAGTACAGGTGCCACACGTACTCCCGCCAGCCGGCGACCTGCCGGACGAAGCCCTCGACCGAGGCGAGCGGCGCGGCGCCCTCCCGGTAGCGGCGTACGGCGCCTTCGACGCACTCGGCGGGGTCGAGCAGCCCGAGGTTGAGCGGCACGGAGAGCAGGCTGTGGCTCATCCAGGGGTCCTCGGCGAGGATCGCGTCCTCGTACCGGCCGAACTCGGCGAGCCGGTGGTCGAGGAAGCGGGTGAGCGCGTCCAGCGCCTCGCGCCGGGAGGCGGGGAAGATCCGGGGGCCGTCCTCGCCGAGGAAGGTGATGTCGCCGTCGCGTTCCCAGCGGTCGAGGTCGTGCCGGACCTCGTCGTCGATCTCGTCCTCCTCGGCGGTCCACGGGGCGGGAACGCCGAGCGTCCGGGCGTCCCGGGGCGGGGGTTCGCGGTTGTCGTGGTCGAAGTTCCAGCGGCCGCCTGTGGGTTGGTCGCCGTCCATCAAGAGGTCGTGATCGCGCCGGACGTGCCGGTAGAAGTCCTCCATCCGCAGCGGGCCGTCCCCGCGCGTCTCCCTCCAGGCGTCGAACTCCCGCCGCCCGAGCAGGAATCCACGGGCGGGCAGGACGGTGAGCCCGGCCGGTCCGGAGGCGAGGTGCAGCGCGGCGTGGGAGGTGGGGTGGTGCACGGTGACGGACCGGCCGCGGGTGCGGCGCCCGCCGGTGCGGCGGGGGAGGGCCATGCGCAGTCCGTCGAGGTAGGTGTCGGCGCGCACGAGCCGTACGCGGTCGCCGAGTTCGGCGGCCCGGTGGCGCATCGCGGAGAGGACCAGGTGGGCCTTGGCGCGGTGGAACCGGCGGCGGCGGAAGACGGCCCGGGACTCGATCATGACCAGGGGCGCGTCCTCGTCGGGGCCGTCCTCGGCCGGTTCGGCGAAGTGCGGGCCGAGGTGGTCGCCGAAGAGCAGATGCGGGCGGGGGGTCATGGGCGCGCCTTTCGGCGGTGGACGGGTGGCGGCGGGCCGGCCGGCGGCCGGGCGGGGTGGCCGGGCGCCGGACGGGTGCGGTGATCCTTCCGGACGGCGACCGCGCGAGTGGCGCGGGCGCGCCGTCGACGGGCGCCGGTGACCCGGTCGGGCGGAAGACGGGGCTCGGCGCGCCGGGTACGCGGCGCGGGGCGGATCAGCGGGTGAGGGCGTGGGTGAGTGTCAGGACGGCGGAGCCCAGCCCGGTCAGTCGCGCGGTGCCGGGCTGGGTGGCCGTACCCGACCATCCGGGGCCGGCCAGGTAGACGGCCGGGCGGGTCCGGGCGCCGCGCAGTCCCCAGCCGACGCCGGTGAGGTGGGTGACCAGCGCGCGGTCGGCGGTGTCGCGGGACTGCGCCCACAGCACCACGGCGGAGGGGCCGATCCGCTGGACCGCGCTGGTCAGCGCCTCCGCCGGAACGGCCGCGCCGAACATCCGCGTGGGCAGCGCGCGTTCGCCCAGTGCGGCGGCCAGCGCCTCGATGGACAGGCTGTGTTGCTCGCCCGGGACGCAGGCGAGCACCGCCGGAGGCACGTCGGCCGGCGCGGCGAGGGTGCGCACCCGGCGCAGTGCGCAGGAGACGTGCCAGGAGAGCAGGTGCTCGACGGCGACGTAACGGTCCCCGGCGGAGGACCACTTGCGGCCGACGGCGTGCAGCGCGGGGGAGATCACCTCCTCCCAGCCGGTGATCAGGCCGTGCCGGGCGAGGCAGTCGTCCAGCAGGGATTCCAGGGCGGGGCCGTCGAGCCGCACCGCGGCCCGGGACAGCCCGCGGTACTCCTGGCGGGTGTGGCCGGGGGGCGGGGTGTCGCGGTGGGCGTCGTGGCTGCCCGGTGTG
>NZ_BHZI01000235.1 GCF_004305975.1 Streptomyces otsuchiensis | reverse complement strand
CGCGCCCCGAGGCCCCGCGCACCCCCGGCCCCCGGGAGTAAGCGCGCCGCGCTCAGTGGCTGCCCGCCGGGCTCACCGGCGGGCAGCCGTCCGTCTGGTCACCGCTCGGGTGCGTGCCGGGCCGGGCGCCCGGCTTGGCGCTCCGCGAGTGGCCGCCGGCCCGGTAGCGCGCCGCCGTGGCGAACCCGGCCGGCCGCAGGCCGTTGAGCGCCGGTGCGGTGGTGCTGCCCTCGCGGGCTCCTGCGGGCTCCCGCTCCTCCCGCAGCGGCACCGCCACGGGCTTCACCTTCGGCGCCTGCCGCGGCTCCCGCAGCGCGAACCGTTCCCGCAGCAGATCCCGGGTGGTGAGGATCCGTAGCTCCGCCCGCGAGATCAGCGGCTCGAACCAGGGGAGCGCCAGCAGCACCAGCAGGCCGGCCGCCCAGCCCAGCAGCACGTCGCTGACCCAGTGCGTGCCCAGATAGACCGTCGTGGTCCCGACGCCGAGCGCGAAGACCGCGGCTATCACCGACAGGATGCGGCGCGCCTGCGGGGTGGTGGCCAGATACGCCAGGATGCCCCAGGTCACCACGGCGTTCGCCGTGTGCCCGGAGGGAAATATGTCCCCGGTCAGGAACATCTCGTTGGAGCCGATGATGTTGGCGTAGTGCGGCCCCTCGCGGCCCATGCCCAGCTTGGCCGCACCCACCGAGAGGTTCAGCAGCAGCAGCGCGCAGCCCATGACCAGCAGCGGCCGCAGCGTCCGCTGCCGCCAGGAGCGCCAGCCCAGCCAGGCCGCGATCAGCGCGGCCGTCGGGCCGCGCTGGCCCAGGACGACGAAGTAGTCGAGGAAGGCGTGCAGCTCCGGCCACTGCTTGTACGGGCGGAACAGCATCACCTGCCAGTCCAGCCGCACCAGCCACGACGTGCTGAGCACCAGCCCGACGATGAACGCGTAGAAGACCGCGGTCGAGCCCAGGAGCGACATCCGCACACGGCTCATGTCAGGAGCGGCCATGTCCGGACGCTGCGGCTCCTGTTCGAGGCGGGCAAGGATTCGGGTACGCACCCTCTCAAGATTACAGCGGGTGATAGCGGGACTTTGTCCCGCGCTCGCCTTCGTGATGGCGATGTGATGTACCGCTGACCTTGTTCGGGACTTTGTTCCCCTGGTCGCGCGATCCGCGCACGGCCGATGATGCGACGACGGCGTTGTTCGGCCGGATGCGGCCGAAAGCGTGGCGGCGGATATCCGGGGCCGGGTTGCGCCGAATGCGTGCCGCGCCCGGAATACGGCGCTCCGGGACCCCGCTCGCGCGGTTCGTCCCGCTCGGCTCCGGCCCGGCCGGTACGCACCGGTTCCGGCCGGGGCCGGGGGCCGCCGGCGGTGCCTCCGGACGGGTGGCGAGGGGCGGTTGGGGCTGCCGTAGCCTTCTCTGGCCGACCGGCCCCCGGGCCCCGCGAGGGGCCTGCGCCCGATTCCGGGAGCGGGGGCGGCGCGACCGAGAGTGACAGTGCGGAAGGTGAGGTGCAGATGTCCGGGAGTTCCCCGCCCGGCACCGCCGACGAGGGGCGGGAGACCGTTCCCGGCCGCTCGGCGTCCCCGGCCGCGTCCGCGGTCCCCTCCGCGGCTCCGTCGGTGCTCGCGTCCGCGGCGCCCCGGATTCCCGCCCCGCGGGCGGCGGCCGGGCCACCAGCTGCCGCCCACCCGGGCCGCTGGGGTGTGCTGGCGGTGCTCTGTGCCAGCCTGCTCGTGGTCGCCATCGACGCCACCGTGCTGCACGTCGCCGTCCCCGCCGTCTCGCGCGACCTGCGGCCCGGCCCCGTCGAGCTGCTGTGGATCGTGGACGTGTACCCGCTGGTCTGCGCCGCGCTGCTGATCCTCTTCGGCACCCTCGGCGACCGGATCGGCCGCCGGCGGGTGCTGATGATCGGCTACGGCTGCTTCGCCGCCGCCTCGGTGCTGGCGGCCCTCGCCACCAGCCCGTCCGCGCTGATCGCCGGCCGTGCCCTGCTCGGTGTGGGCGGTGCGATGATCATGCCCGCCACGCTGTCGATCCTGCGTCAGGTCTTCCCCGACCGGCGGGAGAGAGCCCTCGCCATCGGGATCTGGAGCGCCGTCGCCGCCGTGGGCGCCGCCCTCGGACCGTTGTTCGGCGGGCTGATGCTGGAGCACTTCTGGTGGGGCTCCGTCTTCCTGGTGAACATCCCGCTGATGGCGCTCTGCCTGGGCGCCGCCGCCTGGCTGCTGCCGGAGTCCACCGGGGACCGCGCCGGGCCGTGGGACGTCTGCGGCGCGCTGATGGCGGCCGCCGGGCTGTTCTCCGTCATCCTCGCGGTGAAGCGGGTCGGCGGCGGCCAGCTGCTCTCCGCCGGGACCGTGCTGGCCGCCCTCGCGGGTGTCGCACTGCTGGCCGCCTTCGTCCGCCGCCAGCGCCGCCGCCCGTACCCCCTGCTGGACCTCTCCGCCTTCTCCCGCCCGGCGTTCGGCACCTCGGTCGGCTGCATCGTGCTGACCGTGCTGGCCCTGGTCGGGCTGGCGCTCATCGCCGCGCAGTACCTCCAGCTGGTGCTGGAACTCGGCCCGCTGGAGACCGGACTGCGACTGCTTCCGCTGAGCGTCGCGGCGATCACCGCCGGGCTGCTGGGCTCCCGCATGCTGCGGCTGCTCGGACCGCGCGCCATGGTGGCGCTGGGCTTCCTGCTGACCGCCGCGGGTGTGCTCACCCTGCTGGCCGTCGGGGAGTACGACCGGCCCGCGCTGATCACCTGCGGATTCGTCATGGTCGGCTACGGCCTGGAGACGACCCTCTTCGGCGCGTACGAGTCGATGCTCAGCGACACCCCGCCGGAGCAGGCCGGGGGAGCGGCCGCGGTCGGCGAGACCGCCTACCAGGTCGGTGCCGGCCTCGGCATCGCCGTGCTCGGCAGCGTCATGAACGCGGTCTACTCGCCGCTGTCGCGCGTCGCCGACGGCGAGCTGGACGCGCGGACCGTGGAAGCCGCCGACCGGTCCCTGATCGAGGCGTACGCCGCGGCCGACCGGGTGGGCGGCGACCTCGGCGAGCTGCTGCGCGGCGCCGCCCGTGAGTCCTTCGTCGCGGGCGTGCACGTGGCCCTGGCCGTCAGCGCGGCGCTGCTCCTCCTGGGGGCCCTCGCGGCGCTGCGGCTGCCCCGGACCACGGCGGTCACGGCGGTCGCCGCGCCGGAGCCCGCCGCTCCGGACCTCACGGAGCCCGTCGCCGGGCCCGTCCCGGTCGCCGCCGGGGACTTCGGGCCGGGCGGTGCCGTCAGCCGCTCCGTGCCCGCCGTGGTGCGTCGCCCGGAACGCAGCGGCAGCGGCGCGAACCGGTAGCGCGGCGCGCGCGCCGCCCGTGGCAGGCCGGGCATCGCGCGAGGTGTGGGTGGGTACGCGCGGCGCGGGGTGAGCGGGCGCGGGGGAGTCGCGGGCCACGGCCGTTCCGGAAACCGCCGGTTTCTGTTGACGACCACCGGAGCCCGTGCCACCTTCTCGCCGAGCCCGGCGTCGCCCCACGCGTCCCGCCGGGCGCGCACCGGCCGGCGCGCTGAGCACACCCCCACGACGAAAGGACCATCTGCCATGCACCGACGTGCAGCGGACTCCCGACTCCGGCGCGCCGCCGCCGTCCTCGCGGTGGCCGGCATCGGCGCCGCCGCCTTCGTGGCGCTCCCCGGCGCCGCCGCCGACGAGAGGTCCGCCGCGCCCGGCGCCGTCCTCTTCGACGACTTCGACTACACCGCGCACGACGACCCGCGACTCCGGCAGAACGGATGGATCGTCAAGTCCGGTGACGGCGGCCCCGGCCTGGCCGACGCGGTCTGGACACCGGAGAACGTCACCTTCCAGCACGGCGCCGGCTCCTCGGTGCTCAACCTCGAAGCGGGCACGGACGGTACCGAGGCAGGCACCGAGCAGTCCGAACTCTTCACCGCCGGGATGAAGTTCACGGAGGGCACCTACGCGGCGCGGGTGCGTTTCAGCGACGAGCCGCGGTTCGGACCCGACGGCGACCGCGTCGTGCAGACCTTCTTCTCCATCAACGACCTGACCGCGCCGATGGCGCCGGACTACGCCGAGTACGACTTCGAGTACCTGCCCAACGGCGGCTGGGGGGAGTCGGGGAACGTCATGTTCACCACCTCCTGGGAGACCTACCAGCCCGACCCCTGGCTGTCGGACAACGAGAGCACCGCCGACCGCGCGAGCTACGCCGGCTGGCACGACCTGGTCTTCACCATCGACGACACCGAGATCGTCTACTGGATCGACGGCGAACGGTTCGCGACGCACGGCGCGTACTACCTGCCCGAGCGGCCGATGAGCATCAACGTCAACCAGTGGTTCATCGACCTGGAGGGGCTGGACAGCGACCAGCCGCGCGCCTACGACCAGCAGGTCGACTACGTCTACTACGCCGAGGGCGTGGTGCTCGGCCCCGAGGAGGTCCGGGCCGAGGTCGAGGCGCTGCGCGCCGACGGCGTCGCCTTCCGCGACACCGTCGGCTGACGCCCCGTCCGCGCCCGGTTCGCGGCCCGGAAACCCGGAACCGGGAGCCGGGTCTCTCAGCGGTAGGCGGACTGCCCGGTGAGCGCCTGGCCGACCACCAGTGTGTGGATCTCGGAGGTGCCCTCGTAGGTCAGCACCGACTCCAGGTTGTTGGCGTGCCGCAGCGGCGAGTACTCCAGGCTCACGCCGTTGGCGCCGAGGATGGTCCGGCACTCCCGGGCGATGGCGATGGCCTCGCGCACACTGTTGAGCTTGCCGGCGCTGATCTGCTCCGGGCGCACGCGGCCGGCCTCCTTCAGCCGCCCCAGGTGCAGGGCGAGCAGCATGGCGCTGTTCAGCGCGATCGCCATGTCGGTCAGCTTCTTCTGGGTGAGCTGGAAACCGCTGATGGGCCGGTCGAACTGGACGCGGGAGCCGGCGTACTCCAGCGCGGTCCGCAGGCTGTCCCTGGCCGCGCCCAGCGCGCCGAAGATGATCCCGAACCGGGCCTCGCCCAGACAGGAGAGCGGGGCCCGCAGGCCGCGCGCCTCGGGAAGCCGTGAGGATTCCGGCAGCCGCACGTCCTCCAGGACCAGCTCGGAGGTGACCGAGGCGCGCAGCGAGAGTTTGTGGCCGATGTCGTGGGCGGTGAAGCCGGGGGTGCCGCGCTCGACCAGGAAGCCGCGTACGCCCTCGTCGGTCGACGCCCAGACGGTCGCGACATCGGCGATGGAACCGTTGGTGATCCAGGTCTTGGTGCCGTTGAGCACCCAGTCCGAGCCGTCTCGCACGGCCCTGGTGCGCATCGCGGCGGGGTCGCTGCCGTGGTCGGGCTCGGTGAGCCCGAAGCAGCCGACGGCCTCGCCGGCGGCCAGACGCGGCAGCCACTGCCGCCGCTGGTCCTCGGAGCCGTAGCGGTGGATGGAGTACATCGACAGCGATCCCTGCACCGACGCGAAGCTGCGCAGGCCGCTGTCGGCGGACTCCAGTTCGAGACAGGCCAGTCCGTAGGCGACGGCCCCGGTGCCGGCGCAGCCGTATCCCTCCAGGTGCATGCCGAGGACGCCGAGTCCGCCCAGTTCCGGTACCAGCTCGCGCGGGAAGCGCCCGGACTCGAACCACTCGCCCAGGTAGGGGCGGGCGTGGTCGGTCAGGAAGCGGGCAACGGTCCGCTGCATCTCCCGCTCCTCCGGGGTGAGCACCCAGGAGATGTCGAGCAGGTCGAAGGGGTCCGTCATCGGCGGGGTGCCGCCGGTGGCTGCCGGGGAAACCGGGGTGGAAGTCATGCCACCAGTACAGCACCGGGGTTGTCCCGACGGGCCGTCGCGGCGGCGGTGTGACCCGGATCGGCACCGTCGGCGGCGTGCGTCCGCCCGCCGGTGGGGGCCCCGGTGCGGGCGAGCGGGCGCACGGCTCAGCTCTGGTTGAAGAACCCGCCCTCACGGGCGCGGGCGTCTCCGGAGACGACCTCGTACTCGGCGGGGGTCAGCAGGAAGACGCGGTTGGCGACGCGCTCGATGGTGCCGCGCAGCCCGAAGGTCAGACCGGCGGCGAAATCGACGACGCGCTTGGCGTCACCCGACTCCAGCGCCGTCAGGTTGACGACCACCGGAACGCCCTCGCGGAACAGCTCGCCGATGCCCCGGGCGTCGCGGAACCCGTGGGGTGTGACGGTGGCGATCCGGCCGCCGTGGTCCTGCGCGGACTCGGCCGCCACCTGCAGCCGGGGGTCGGTGGTCCAGGACTCGGCGCTGTCGCCCGGCTCCGGTCCCTCCGTGTATTCGTCGTCGTAGTAGCGCATCTCGCGGTCATCGACCAGGCCGAGCCATGCGCTGGCCCTGCGAACCGATCCCATGGACGCCTCCCTCTCACGATCGCGGGAACACCCGCGCCCCTATCGTCGTCCATGACGCCGACAGTGCGCCAAGCAGATAGTCAGATCAGCGGCCATCTGTGACGCTTCTGATGCATACGATATGCCCTCGGATCAAGGGTGTTGTCGGATCTGCGTACTGACTGACCGTTAGTTCCGCATCGGGCCGCCACCCGGGTGAGACGCAATCGCACACGGGTGAGGGTCATACCCCGCCCACGGCCCCCGAAGCACTACGGCCGGTCACCGCGCGAACGCGGTGACCGGCCGTGGTGCGCGACCCGGCTGAGCGGGTGTCAGCCCCGCTCGGCGGCGATCAGCTCCGCGATCTGCACGGTGTTGAGCGCCGCACCCTTGCGCAGGTTGTCATTGGCCAGAAACAGCGCAAGCCCGTGCTCGACGGTCTCGTCCCGGCGGATGCGCCCCACATAACTGGCGTCGCGCCCGGCCGCCTGCTGGGGGGTGGGAATGTCCGACAGCGCCACCCCGGGTGCGTCGGCCAGCAGCTCACGTGCCCGCTGCGGGCTGACGGGCCGCTCGAACCGCGCGTTGACCTGGAGCGAGTGCCCGGTGAAGACCGGAACCCGCACGCAGGTGCCCGAGACCTTCAGCTCCGGGATGTCGAGGATCTTCCGGCTCTCGTTGCGCAGCTTCTGCTCCTCGTCGGTCTCCTCCAGCCCGTCGTCCACGATCGAGCCGGCCATCGGCAGCACGTTGAAGGCGATCGGCCGGAGGTAGGACTGGGGCGCGGGGAACTCCACCGCCGCGCCGTCGTGCGCCAGCCCGGTGGCGCCCTGCGAGACGGCCGCGCGTACCTGCTCGTCCAGCTCCGAGACCCCGGCCACGCCACTGCCCGAGACCGCCTGGTAACTGGCGACGACCAGCGCGGTGAGCCCGGCCTCGCGGTGCAGCGGACGCAGCACCGGCATCGCGGCCATCGTGGTGCAGTTGGGGTTGGCGATGATGCCCTTGGGCCGGTCGGCCACCGCCTGCGGGTTCACCTCGGAGACGACCAGGGGCACCTCCGGGTCCAGCCGCCAGGCCGAGGAGTTGTCGATCACCACGGCGCCGGACTCCGCCACGCGCTCCGCCAGGGCGCGGGAGGTCGCGCCGCCGGCGGAGAAGAGCACCACGTCGAGGCCGTCGTAGTCGGCGGTGGTGGCGTCCTCGACCGTCACCTCGGTGCCCGCCCACGGAAGCTTCCGGCCGGCCGAACGGGACGAGGCGAACAGCCGCAGCTGCTCCACCGGGAACTTCCGCTCGGCCAGGATCTCCCGCATGACCCCGCCGACCTGGCCGGTGGCTCCGACGATCCCGATCTTCATGGCCGCTCCTTAGGTGTGTGCAACAGCTGCGTGCGCTTGCGTGTGCTGGGCGTTCCGCCCGCGCTCGGCGCGCGGGGCGGGTGTCCTGCGTGTGCTCCGGTGGTGCTGGTCCGCCGCGGGTGGTGCCGGGGCCGAGCGGGCGGTGACCGCCGGTCCGCGACCGGTGTGACCTCCACCGGTGTGACCTCCGGTTCCGGCGCCGGGGCCGTCCTAGCGTGCCCTGCCCCGGCTGGCCCGGCCGAACCCTTGAGCTGTGTCACACCGGCGGCCGGGCCGGGTTCGCCCGGATGCGGCGGGCCGGGGACGCGGGGGCGGTGCGGGCGCCTGGCTCCGTCGCCCGCACCGGGGTCCGGCGGGTGGCCTGGTGCGGTGCTGTCGAGGCTGCGACAGCGCCGTGCCGCCGGGAGTGGTGCGGTCGGGCGATGCGGCGTCCCTCAGGCTGCGGCGAGCAGTTCCGGGAGGTCCCGCATCTGCTCGAAGACCACCGTGTCCGGCCCCGCCAGCCACTCCGCCGGGGTGAGACCGCCCGCGAAGCCGAAGGCGCGCATCCCGGCGGCCCGGGCCGCCCGCACCCCGTACTGGCTGTCCTCGATCACCGCGCAGCGCTCCGGCGGGAAGCCCATCGTGGCGGCCGCGTGCAGGAAGAGGTCCGGCTCCGGTTTGCCCCGGGCGACCTCGGTGGTGGAGAAGATGCGCCCCTCGAACCGGCTGTGCAGGCCGGTGACGCCGAGGGTCCGGCGCATCTTCTCGTGGCTGCCGCTGGAGGCTATGCAGCGGGGAAGGGTGAGCCGGTCCAGCACGTCCGAGACGCCCGGGACCTCCGTCAGCTCGTTGTCGACAGCGGCGTTCAGGCGCTCCACGTAGAGCTTGTCCCAGATGTCGGCCGTCGCCGTGCCGAGCCGCTCGCTGAGCTGGGCGTGAACGGCGGCGTTGGAGCGGCCGAGGAACCGGTCGACGATCTCGCGCTCGTCCATGGGCCAGCCCAGCTCGGCGCCGAGGGCGACGTTGATGCGCAGCGCGATGCTCTCGGTGTCCACCAGGACGCCGTCGCAGTCGAAAATCACCAGCTCGATGGGGGAAGTCACCCCGCCAGGTTAGCGACGGCCCCGCGCGGCCCGGTCGGCGGGCCGTCGACCGGCGCCGACGACTGTGGGGGAGGAGTGAAGGCATCTTCACCGCATGAAGGATGTCCGCCCGGATTACCTGCCCGTAACTTGTCGTGTACCCGGCAGTAACCTGTGGTCCGGACCGCACGCCGTGGTGTCACCCCCCAAGTGCGCATCAGCGAGGAGACCCCATCGTGCTGTCCTGGTCCCACCGCAAACAGCTGGGCACGACCCTGCTGCTCGCCCTGGTCATGGCGCTCGTCCCCGCAGCCGCCCACGCCGGCGCCGCGAACGCCCCCGCCCCCGTCT
>NZ_BHZI01000234.1 GCF_004305975.1 Streptomyces otsuchiensis | reverse complement strand
GTGCGGGGGTGCTCGGGCCGTGCGGGGGACGGCGGTGCGGGGAGGACGGTCAGCGGTTGGCCGACCAGCGCGTGATGTACGCGCTGATGCGGGAGATGGCGAGGTCCAGCAGGACGGCCAGGATCGCGATCACGATCGTGCCGAGCAGGACGACGGGGGTGTTGAGGGTGCGGCTCGCGCTCATGATGAGGCGGCCGATGCCCGCGTCGGCGCCCTGGAACTCGGCGGCGACGACGACGGCGAACGCGAGGGCGCTGCCGATCCGGAAGCCGGAGAGGATCTCCGGCACGATGGCGGGCAGGACGACCGTCCGGTACACCTGGTTCCGGCTGGCGCCCAGCGAGCGGGCTGCCTGGACGTAGACCGGAGGAACGTTTCCGCAGGCGACCGTCGTGTTGACGACCATCACCATGAAGCAGGCGAGCGCCCCGAGGAAGATCTTGCCGCTGTCACCGATGCCGAACCAGAGGATCACGAAGGGGATGAGGGCGACGGGCGGCACCGGGCGGACGGCCTCGATGACCGGGTTGAGCACGTGGAACAGCCAGCGCGCCCGGGCCATCAGCAGCCCCACGCCCACGCCCAGCGCCGAGCCGCCGATCCACGACACCAGGACGCGCAGGAGGGTCGCCCACGCGTCCTCCAGCAGGCGGGTGTTGAGCGTGGTCACCGCCTCCCAGAGCGATTCCGGGCTCGGGAAGTAGAGCTGGCTGATCGTCTCCGTCCCGGTGGTGAGCACCCACCACAGGGCCAGCAGGGCGAGTGCCACCAGCAGGCTGAGCAGCCGCCCGTACTCGCGCGGCTGCCGCTCGGTGCCGGCCAGCGCGGTGTCGGGCGGGGTGAGCGGGCCCGTCGGAGTGGGGGTGCCCACCGCGGAGGCCGGGCCGGGCGCGTCATGCTGCGTCATCGTGAACCTCCCGGAGGGTGTGGGCGATCTCGTTGCGGAGTGCCTGGAACTCGGGGCCGGCGCGGAGGTCGAGATCGCGGCCGGTGCCGAAGGGGACGTCGATGACGCTGTGCACGCGGGCGGGCCGTGGCGTCATCACCACGACGCGGTCGCCGAGGAAGAGCGCCTCCTCGATGTCGTGGGTGACGAAGACGACGGTCTTCGGCTCGGCGCGGACCACTCCGTCCACGGCCAGCCACATCGCCTCCTTGGTGAACAGGTCGAGCGCGCCGAACGGTTCGTCCAGCAGCAGGACCTCGGGGCCGCTGGCGTAGGCGCGGGCCAGGTCGACGCGCTTGCGCATCCCGCCCGAGAGCTCCTTCGGGTAGGCCCCGCGGAAGTCGGAGAGCCCGACCAGTTCGAGATAGCGCTCGGTGCGCGCGGCCCGCTCGGACCGGGCCAGGCCCTGCATCCTCATCCCGTAGCCGACGTTCTCGGCGACGGTCAGCCAGGGGAAGACCGCGTCGGACTGGAAGACGACGGCCCGGTCGGCGCCCGGCCCGCGGACCGTTCGGGGCCCGACGGAAATGCTGCCGGCGGTCGGCTCCAGGAATCCCGCGACCAGGTTGAGCAGGGTCGTCTTGCCGCAGCCGCTGGGCCCGACGATGCAGATGATCTCGTTCGAGGCGATGGCGAGACTGGTCTCGTTCAGGGCGACCGTGCGCTTGCGGGCCGTCGCGAAGACCTTGGAGACGCCGTCGATGGAGATGTCAGCCACAGTTGTCCGCCTTTCTTCGGTTCGAGGGAGGGGCCGCGGTCGACCGCCGCGCGGTGAGCGAGACCGACAGCACGTGGCGCCGGGGCGCTCCCGCCTGCCGTGCCGGCCCGTGCTCCAGCGCGGCGACGAGGGCGTCGGTGGCACGGCGGCCCAGCTCGCCGACGTCCTGGTGGACCGTGGTCAGGCGGGGGTGCGCGTAGCGTCCCGCGGGGATGTCGTCGAAGCCGACGACCGACACGTCCTCGGGAACTGCGATCCCCCAGCGCTGGAGCTGGTCGATCGCCCCGAACGCCATCAGGTCGTTGACCGCGAACACGGCGGTCGGGCCCTCCCCGCGGAACGCCTCGGTGTGCCTGAGGATCGCCTCGCGGCCGCCCTCCTCGGTGAAGGCGGTGGACTCCACCAGGGGGGCCTGTGCGCCGCTCGCCGTCCAGGAGTCGCGGAAGCCGGCGACGCGCTGGTCGCTGCTGACCAGCCCCCCGTCGGCGGCGATCACGAGGGCGCGCCGGTGGCCGAGGCCGAAGAGGTGCTCGGCCACCAGACGGCCGCCGTTGTGGTTGTCCGACACGAAGGACGGCGCGTCCGACCCCGGTACCTCCTCGTCCACCAGGACGAGCGGCAGGTCGCCGAGGAGCGCGCCGAGCTGGGAGTTGGTCGGCGGCGCGCCCGCCGCGTAGATGAGCCCGTCGACCGCCCGTGAGCGGATCATGGCGAGGTGGTCCACCTCGCGTGCGTGGTCGAAGCCGGTGGTGCACAGGATGACGTTGTAGCCGTGGCTGATCGCGGTGGCCTCGACGCCGTGGGTGAGGTCGGCGAAGAAGCTGTTGCGGATGTCGGGGACGATCAGGCCGACCAGGCGCGTCCGGCCGATGGCGAGGTTCTGTGCGGAACGGCTGGGCACGTAGCCCAGTTCCTGCATCGCGCTCTGGACACGCGCCCGCACGCGCTCGCTGACCTTGCGCTTCCCGCTGAGGGCGTGGGAGACCGTCGTCGGGCTCACGCCTGCGCGCTTCGCGACATCGGCTATCGAGACCATGTTTCCCGCGTTCTCCTTGTTCGGCCGGCCGGTGACACTGACTTTGCAAAGCGCTTTGCCAAACCGCTTTGGAGCACCGTAGACCCGAAGGCACCCCCTGGCCAAGAGGGGAAACGCGGTCGTTACAAATCGATATGCGCGCGGCGATGGACTCCGCCCGGCCGGCGGCGGGCATGACGACGCCCGCCCGGCGCCGTCGTGGGGACGGTGCCGGGCGGGCGGGGAGTCACCGGGTGGGACCCGGGTGTCCGGCCGCTCCGGGGAGCGGCCGGGCCTGGTCGCGCGAGGGTCAGGCGTGGCTGGCGAACACCGGGAGGTATCCACCGGTCTGGCCGGCCGCGGTCGGGTGGTAGGAGTCACCGATCGGGAAGGTGACGCTGTGCAGCCACGGGCTGGAGGAGCAGATCTCGTGGCCGGTGAAGGCGGAACGGACGTCGCCGTAGCTGAAGCCGTGGTCGGCGGCGCGCTTGCTGGTGATGTCGCTCAGGTGGTTGGCGGTGTTGTTGATCGCACCGCGCGCCTGCTCGCTGATGCCGACGATGCAGGAGCCGTTGAGCTGGTAGATCCGCGGGTAGCCCAGCACGACGACGCGGGCCTGGGGGGCGCGCGAGCGGATCTCGGAGTACACCGAGTCCAGCTGGGCGGGGAGGGTGTTGCTGATGTAGTTGTTCGCCACGCCCATCCGGTTCACGCAGGAGGCGGTGGACTGGAGCACACAGGTCTGCATGGCGTCGGCGAAGCCGGCGTCGTTACCGCCGATGCTGATGCTCACGAGAGTGGTCGAGGAGTTGAGCGGGCCGAGCTGGTTGGCCAGGACGTCCGTGGTGCGGGCGCCGGAGCAGGCCGTGAAGTGGAACGCCGACGGGCTGTTCGCCGCGGCCCACTGCTGGGGGTAGGCGTTGGCGCTGCGCTTGCAGTTGCCGCTGCCGGAGTCGTAGTTCCCCGCGCCGACTCCGGAGGAGTAGGAGTCTCCGAGTGCGACGTAGACCTCGGCGGCGGCGGCCGGCTGGGCCGCGGCGCCGGCGGGGCCGAGCAGGGACGCGCCGAGGACCAGCGCCGCGGTGGCGGCACCGGTGATAAGGCGACGGAACTTCATCAAGCCTCCTGAACAGGCTGGGTGGGGGTTACCTGCTGTGTTACCAGCTGGTAATTCTTTTGAGAAGTGTCCATGCCAAAAAATTTCGGCCAACACACCCTCAGCAACGACCCAAACCCGGGCAGGTGACGCATCGTCGGCGCGTCGAGGGGAACGGGACGGCCGGCCTCCCCGGGAGGGGAGACCGGCCGTGGGTGGCACTCCGCCCGGCCTCCGGGCGGGCGGCTCAGCTCTTGACGCCGACCCCGCCGTAGACGGCGACCCGGTCGAGCTCGGCGGAGACCTCACCCTCCGGACGCCAGCGCGAGACCTGGACCAGCCCCGGGTCGGCGAGTTCGAACCCGTCGAAGAGCGGCAGGATCTCCGCGTGACCGCGGAGGCTGAGGTTGGCGGTGGCCTTGGCGTACACCTCGGCACCCCGGTCACCGGTGTCCTTGGCGTGGAAGTCACCGGTGGCGTGCGAGAGCACCAGCCGGCTGCCCGGCGCCAGGTGCTCGGTGAGGGCGGAGATCAGGCCCTTGGGGTCCTCGGCGTCCTTGATGAAGTGGAGCACGGAGACCAGCAGCAGCGCGACCGGCTGCGAGAAGTCGATGTGCTCGCGCATCACCGCGTTCTCGGTGATGGCGACCGGGTCGCGCATGTCCGCCAGCAGGAACCCGGTGTTGGGCGTGGCCGTGAGCTTCGCGCCGGCGTACACCGAGACGATCGGGTCGTTGTCGATGTAGACGACCCGCACCTCGGGGTCGACCGCGTGCGCCGCCTCATGGGTGTTGGGCGAGGTGGGGATACCGGTGCCCACGTCGATGATCTGCCGGACACCGGAACGCACCACGTCACGCACCGAGCGCTGGAGGAAGTCACGGTTGGCCTGCGCGCTCAGGCGCACATCGGGCGTGAGCGCCATCAGCTGGTCGGCGGCCGCCCGGTCGACCTCGTAGTTGTCCTGACCACCGAGGTAGTAGTCGTACATCCGCGCCGGGTGGGGGCGGCTGGTGTCTATCCGGTCGGGGGTCAGACCCTGGTCGGTCACTGTCTGCTCTCTCTCACGAGGTGGCTCGCGCCGCTCTGTCGCAGGAATGGGATGGGTCGAAACGAGGTGGGGCGAAACGGGTGGGGCGAAACGGGGTAGGGCGACACCGGGTGGCCGAAACGGGACGGGCCGGACGCGGTGGGCCCGGCGGGTCAGACGAGCAGGAAGTCGGCGTCGCCCGACTTCACGCCCGCGATGAACTTCTCGATCTCGTGGGGGGTGTAGATCAGTGCCGGGCCCTCGGGGTCGGTCGACTGGCGCAGCGCCACCCGGCCGTCCCCCAGCCGCAGGGCCTCCACGCAGCTGCCGCCGTTCCCCCCGCTCCAGGGCTTGCGCCAGCCCTCCTTGCCGAGCAGCGTGGCGGGCATCCCGTTGTAAATGCGATCCATGGTTCAGATCTCCTTGCGAAGGGCACTGAGGATGGCCTCAGTTCGGTGCACTGGCGCGGCCTGCGCGCACATCCGGTCCAGGGCCTCCCGGAAGACCGACACGTCGTCGCGCTGGTCGAAGTAGGCCGCGCCGACCAGGCTCTCCGCGCAGGCGACGTCGGCGAGCTCCGGGACGGGGAAGCGGAAGAGGTGGAAGGGCCCGTACATCGCCGGATGGAGGCCCGCCGCGAACGGCATGACCTGGAGCCGGACCTGCGGGAGCGCCGCCGCCTCGATCAGCCGGTCGAGCTGTTCGCGCATCACCGCGCGCGGGCCGGGCGGGCGGCGCAGCACCGTCTCGTCCAGGACCGCCCAGTACAGGGGCGGCTCCTTGCGTTCCAGGAGTTCCTGGCGGGCGACACGGAGCGCGACCAGGCGGTCGATCTCCTCGTCCGGCGTCTGGGGCATCCCGGCGCGCAGCACAGCGCGCGCGTAGCCCTCGGTCTGCAGCAGGCCGGGCACGTAGTGGGGTTCGTAGGCGCGGATCTGCTCGGCCTCGGCCTCCAGGCTGACGAAGGCGCTGAACCATCCGGGCAGCACGTCGCGGTACCGGTGCCACCAGCCGGGACGGTTCGCCTCGCGCGCCAGACCGATGAAGCCGTCTATCTCGTCGGCGTCGCTGACGCCGTAGAGCCGCAGCAACTTCTCCACGTACGGGACCTTCAGGCCGACCTGCGCCTTCTCCATCCGGCGGATGGTGGCGTGGGTGACGTCGAGGGCCTCCGCGGCCTCCTCGAAAGTCGTCCCCGCCTGCTCACGAAGGTCGGCCAGTCGCCGCCCGAGGACCACTCGCAGTGCCGTGGGAGCGCCTCCGACCGGGCCGCCAACCACTACTGCTTGTCCTCAACTGCCGTCATGGGTACAGAGCTTGCCATGCCGACGGCGGTTTCGACAGACTGACCGGCGTCATTCTGCAAATCACAGAATGCCTCTTGCCGGATGTCAATTCAGCCAGCACAGTAGGACGGTGGCTTCCTCCTCCCACGCTCAGCCCTTAGAGCGCTACGACAGCTCCGCCCAGTGGAGCGCCCGGACCCGCTTCCACCTGCCCGCCGAGGACAGCTCGGCGGCCGAGGCGCGAAGACGGACCCAGGCGCAGCTGCGGGAGTGGCGCGCGCCCTGTGACGCGCGGGACAACGCACAGCTGGTCATCTCCGAACTGGTCACCAACGCGCTGCGGCACACCCGCAGCCGCTCGGTCGGCTGCGAACTGAGGATCAACGGCAGCCTGCTGCGCGTCGCCGTCTCCGGCGAGGGTGCCGGGCCGCGGCGGGGGCCGTCGGTCGCCACCGAGGAGGACGAGGGCGGCCGGGGCCTGCTGCTGGTCGTCACCCTCTCCCGCGGGTGGGGCGTGCGCCCTCTCGACGCCGGCCGGGGCCACACGGTCTGGGCGGATCTTCCGCTGCACGGCGCCCCCGCCTGAGGCTCTTCCGGGCGGTCGGCTCCGGTCCGGCGCCGCATTCGGCACCCCGGGCCAGGACCGTCACGCCCGCACGTCCGATACCGTTGCTGTAGGTGTGTTCGGTGGCTGGGCGGCCCCGGCACGCGCGGCGCACCCGGGCACACCACCGGAGCTGGAAGCAGACGGCAGCCCTCTCGGGGGTCCCGTTCCGGGCGCCGCACGAGGCTGAGGGAGGCAGGCCATGGGGACCGAGCCGCACAGTAGCGACGAGCCCAAGCGTGAGGACTGGGACGACCTGGTCCTGGACGAGAACTTCGTCCGGGGGGCGGAGGTGAGCGAGCCGACCGCGCGCACCCGGATGCTCACCGAGCGCTGGAAGAACGAGGCGCCCGCGCCGCAGCCCTGGCGCTCGGACGAGCCGCCGGCGGGCTGGATCCACAGCACCTCCCCCAAGCAGGAGAAGCGGGACAAGAAGAAGCAGCGCGGGAAGAAGCGGCGTGGCTGGTTCCGCCGCAAGAAGGGGGACTCCCCCGACGCGCCGGAGTGAGTCGCGTCCGCGTGCCGGCGGGGCCGGCGGGCGGCGGTAGGTGACAGCGGGCCCGGGGCAGCCGTCCCGGGCCCGCGGCGCGCCGCCACTCGGGTGAGCGGGGGCGCCCGTTCCGACGACGCGTGCGGCGGGGCACGTCACCACCCCACCAACACCCCTGATTGTCGTATTTACGGTTAATGCGTCAATACGACACAGGTGGTCATATGGCATCCCGGACCAGTCGCAGTGCCGCGCTGCTCGCCGCGGTCTCCCTCCTCGCAGCCGTCGCCGCGTGCGGCACCGACCCGGGGCCGTCGGCGGACGGCGGCACCGCAGGAAGCGCGGCGGGCGCCGAGGCGCCCGAGGGCTTCACCCTGGTCGCCACCGGCGACATCCTGGTGCACGACTCGGTGATCCGCCAGGCCCGCTCCGACGCCGGCGCCGAAGCCGAGGGCCACGACTTCGGCCGCATGCTCGCCGGCGCCGCCCCGGTGACCGAGGGCGCCGACCTCGCGATCTGTCACATGGAGACGGTCTACGGCCCCGACGGCGGCCCCTTCTCCGGCTACCCGATGTTCGTCACCCCGCCGGAGATCGCCGGAGCGATCAAGGACGCCGGCTACCACTCCTGCTCCACCGCCTCCAACCACACCCTGGACGCGGGCCCGGAGGGCGTCACCCGCACGCTGGAGGCGCTGGACGCCGCCGGGCTGCGGCACGCGGGGGCGGCCCGCTCCGCCGAGGAACACGCCGAGCCCACCCTGCTCGAAGCCGGTGGCGCCACGGTCGCGCAGCTGGCGTACACCTACGACACCAACGGCATCCCCGTCCCCGCCGACCAGCCCTGGCTGGTCAACCTGATCGACCCTCAGCGGATCATCGCGGACGCCCGGGCCGCCCGCGCGGCGGGAGCGGACGTCGTCGTGGTGAGCATGCACTGGGGCACCGAGTGGCAGGAGGAGCCGGATCAGAGCCAGCTGGACCTCGCGGAGACGCTCACCTCCTCCCGCGACGGCGACCGGCCCGACATCGACCTGATCATCGGCACCCACGCGCATGTGCCGCAGGCGTACGAGAAGCTCAACGACGTCTGGGTCGTCTACGGCATGGGCGACCAGCTGGCCGGCCGGATGAACGACCCCCGGGGGCAGATGGGTTCGGCGGCGCGGTTCACCTTCGACCCTCCGGCGGAGGGCGAGGAGCGCTGGACGGTCTCCGGCGCCGAGGTGGTGCCGCACCTGGTGGACAACGACCCGCTCGCGCTGGTCAACCTTCCCCGCGCGGTCGCCGAGGACCCGGGACGGCGTGAGTACCAGGAGGCTCTGGAGCTGATCAGCGCCGCCGCGTTCAGCCGGGGCGCCGCCGACGACGGGCTCACGATCGGCGAGTGAGACCGGTCGCCGTTCGGGCCGGCCCTCGCCCGGGCGGGCGCCGGGCCGATCCGCACGGACGCCCGCATCGGGCGCGCACCGGCCCGCCGGTGACCAATCCGCTTTCAACAACGCTTCACCCCATCAGGCGAGTTCCGCCGCTCCCGGCCGTGGCCGGGAGCGGCGCGGCCCATTCTCGGAGTGTGAAAACCAGTCCACCGCCCGGCCGGCGCGGCCTGCCGCACCGGGCCGCCGCCGTGCCGGCCGCCCTGCTGGCGTTGCTGATATCGGCCACCCCCGCCACGGCGTACGCGTTCGCCCCGGACACCGAATGGCCGGAACTGACCTCCTGGCCCCCTGAACTCGGCACGGAGCCACCCACTCCCCCGGTCTTCGGGGAGGACCGGCGGATCGAGATCGGCGGGCCGGGGCGTCGTATCGTCGCCGAGACCGGCCCGGACGGTGCCTCCGCTCGCGTCGAGGGGCCGAACGGCTGCGTCACGGCGTCGGTCTCCGCGCGGAACGGCGCGGGCGCCCGGGTCGGCC